>NZ_JBNRIK010000006.1:114851-233118 GCF_053557975.1 Pseudomonas sp. XP2 | reverse complement strand
AGCCCCGGCAATTTGTGCATTTGCGCTGAAAGACCGGGGCTGCTTTGCAGCCCTTTCGCGACACAAGGCCGCTCCTACAGGGGACCGCATTAGCCGATCAGGTGGGGCCAGTGCAGGTTTACGTCACAGCCAGTAGGTCACCGCCCACCAACCCAGCCCACCCATCACCACGGTATAGGGCAAGGCCATCCACACCATCCGCCCATACGACAGCCGGATCAGCGGCGCAATCGCCGAGGTCAGCAGGAACAGGAACGCTGCCTGCCCATTCGGCGTTGCCACGCTGGGCAGGTTGGTGCCGGTGTTGATCGCCACCGCCAGCGTTTCGAAATGCTCGCGGCTCATGCTGCCATTGAGAAACGCCTGCTTCACTTCGGTTATGTAGATGGTGGCGACAAACACGTTGTCGCTGATTGCCGACAGCAAACCGTTGGCCAGGTAGAGCATGCCCGGTTGCTGCTCGGCCGGCAGTGTCAGCACCCAGCTGATCAATGGGCTGAACAGCTGCTGCTGATGAATGACCGCGACCACGGCGAAGAACACCACCAGCAACGAGGTGAACGGCATGGCGTCCTGGAAGGCGCGGCCCAGCCGGTGTTCGTCGGTGATACCGGTAAACGCCGTGATCAGCACGATCACCATCAGGCCGATCAGGCCAACCTCGGCCACATGCAGCCCCAGGCAGACGATCAATATCAGCGCCGCAAACCCTTGCACCCACAGCGCGATGCGCTGGGCCTGGGTACGTGCCGCATCGTCTTCGGCCGCATAGGCGGCCAGCACCTGGCGCACCGGCTCGGGCATCACGGTGCCGTAGCCGAACAGGCGCAGTTTTTCCAGCAGCACACAGGTCAGCAGGCCGGCACCCAGCACTGGCAGCGACACAGGTGCCACCTTGAAGAAGAAGTCGGCGAAGTGCCAACCCATCTCGTGGCCGATCAGCAGGTTCTGTGGCTCGCCCACCAACGTGCACACGCCACCCAGGGCGGTACCCACTGCGCCGTGCATCAGCAGGCTACGCAGGAAGTCGCGGAACTGGTCGAGGTCTTGGCGGTGCAGGTGGGCGATCTGCTGGTCGCTGTCCAGCGCGCTTTCCTCGCGTGGGTTGGCGCCAGACGCGACGCGGTGGTACACGGCGTAGAAGCCGACCGCAGCGCTGATGATCACCGCCGTCACGGTCAGCGCATCGAGAAACGCCGACAGAAACGCCGACAGCACGCAGAACAGCAACGCCAGAATTGCCTTCGAGCGCACCCCGAGCAAAATGCGCGAGAACAGGAACAGCAGCAGCTCCTTCATGAAATGGATGCCGGCGACCATGAACATCAGCAGCAGGATCACCGGGAAGTTGTGTTGCAGTTCCTCATACAGCGCCTGTGGCGTGGTCATCTGCAACAGCAAGGCTTCGATCAGCAGCAGGCCGCCCGGCATCAGCGGGTAACACTTCAGCGCCATGCCCAAAGTGAAAATGAACTCGAGCACCAGCGCCCAGCCGGCTGCAACCGGGCCAACGGTAACCAGCAGCAGCGGGTTGAGCACCAGGAACAGGCAGATGACCACCTTGTACCAAAGCGGCGACTGGCCCAGAAAACCATGGGCGAGGGCGCCGGACAGGGAGCGTGGCATGAATATGTATCCTTATGATTCGGCGATGGCGCACGGTGCCGGATTGGCGCGTCTTAGGCAAGGCGTGGAGTCCCGTTTTTGGCACAAGTACGGCCATCGGGCTGGGTTACCATCCACGCCATGAATCCTTCACCCGCAGGAGTGCCGCCCGTGACCGAGTACAGTGCGTTCAAGGTTGAACTGACCGACAACATCGCCCACGTTCAGATCAATCGCCCGGAAAAGGTCAACGCGATGAACGCGGCCTTCTGGGAAGAGATCATCACTATCTTCCAGTGGGTCGACGACACCGATGCCGTGCGGGCGGTAGTGATCAGTGGTGCCGGCAAGCATTTTTCCGCAGGTATCGACCTGATGATGCTGGCCTCGCTGGCTGGGCAAATGGGCAAGGACGTGGGGCGCAATGCGCGCTTTCTGCGTAGCACCATCCAGCGCCTGCAAGCCTCGTTCACCGCCGTGGACAAATGCCGCAAGCCAGTGCTGGCGGCCGTGCAGGGCTACTGCATCGGCGGCGCCATCGACCTCATCTCCGCATGTGACATGCGCTACTGCAGCAGCGACGCGCAGTTCTCGATCAAGGAAATCGACATGGGCATGGCCGCCGACGTCGGCACATTGCAACGTTTGCCACGTATCATTGGCGACGGCATGATGCGCGAGCTGGCCTTCACCGGGCGCAACGTTGCGGCCGACGAGGCCCTGCGCATCGGCTTGGTCAACCGGGTCTATGATGATCAGGCCGCACTGATGGACGGTGTCTTTGCCATCGCCCGCGAGATTGCTGCAAAATCACCGATCGCCGTGGCCGGCACCAAGGAAATGCTCAGCTACATGCGTGACCATCGCATTGACGATGGCCTGGACTACATCGCCACCTGGAACGCCGCGATGCTGCAGTCCGAAGACCTGCGCGTGGCCGTGGCGGCGCACATGAGCAAACAGAAACCGACGTTCGCCGACTGATCGGGCCGGGGGACGCGCAGTCAAGGAATCTCCCGACATGTCAGCACGCTGGACTACTGCAGTACTCGACCCGCAGATCACCGGGGGTGTGGCCGTGGCCCGCAGCCCGGAAGGGTTTCTGGTGGACGACAACGGCGCGCTGTTCCCCCGCGACTGGCTGAAGCGCCAGGACCTCGATGTGCTGTGCGAGCATGGCATCGGCCACTTTGACGGCCAGCCGGTATTTTTGCTGGAACTGCGCAGCGCCACCGATGTGCCCGGCTGCAGCTGGCGTGGGCTGCGTGCGTTCATGCTCGAAGGCGACTTCGACACCTACAAAGTACTGGGTTACGCCGCGCAGATCGGCACCTGGGCCCGCGAGCACCGTTTCTGCGGCAGCTGTGGCCAGGCGATGACACAAATTCACTGGGAGCGGGCGATGTACTGCCAGCCGTGCGACCTGCGCAGCTACCCGCGTATTTCGCCGAGCATGATCGTGCTGGTGACCCGTGGTGATGAAATCTTGCTGGCGCGCTCGCCGCGCTTCGTCACCGGTGTGTACAGCACCCTGGCGGGTTTTGCCGAGCCGGGTGAGTCGGCCGAAGACTGCCTGGTGCGCGAAGTGCGCGAGGAAGTGGCCGTGGACGTGCAGAATATCCAGTACGTCGGCAGCCAGTGCTGGCCGTTCCCGCATTCCATGATGCTGGGTTTCCATGCCGAATATGCCGGGGGCGAGATAGTCATGCAGCCGGACGAGATCGAGGATGCCCAGTGGTTCAGCGTCCACGACCTGCCGCCGCTGCCGGCCGGGCGGTCCATTGCCCGGTACCTGATCGATCTGTATGTGGCCAGGCGTTTAGGCTTGCCCGAACCAGTGCTGCCACGCTAGGCGCACAGTCAGTGCCAGCACCACGGTGATGAACACCGGGCGGATGAATTTGCTGCCGCCGCTGATCGCCGTGCGTGCGCCGAAGAAGGCGCCCACCATGACCGACAGGCCCATGCACAGGCCGACGATGTAATCCACCTGCCCGGAAATGACGAACACCGTCAGCGCCGCGATGTTGCTGACGAAGTTCATGCTGCGCGCCACCCCGCTGGCGCGGACCAGGTCGATGGGGTACAGCAGCAGGGTGCTGACCGTCCAGAACGCTCCGGTGCCTGGCCCTGCGACGCCGTCGTAGAAGCCCAGGGTGAAGCCTTGCGGTACCTGCCACTTCTTCTTGATGGGTGCATCGGCATCCAGCGGGGCCTTGGGTGTGCCGCCGAACAGCAGGTAGATGCCACAGGCGAACACGATTACCGGCAGCATCTTGTTCAGCCATTCGGCTGGCATGTAGTGGGCGATGACCGCGCCGAGCAACGCCCCGGTCAAGGTGGCGAACAACGCCGGGCGCCACTGCGCCGGGTGGAACAGTTTGCGCTTGTAGTAGGTGAAACCTGCGGTGGCCGAACCGAAGGTGGAACTGAGTTTGTTGGTGCCCAGCACCAGGTGCGGTGGCATGCCGGCAGTGAGCAGGGCCGGGGTGGTGAGCAGGCCCCCGCCACCGGCGATGGCATCGATGAAACCGGCGACGAAGGCGACCAGGGCCAGAATCAGCAGGGTTAAGGGTTCTACGGTGAGTTCGAAGGGCATGGGGGTCTTGGCAGGCAGGGAGGCAAGGTGCGGCAAAAGGCCGCGCTAGAAGGGTGACATGGTAATCCTGGGAGGGGTGTGTTGCCAGTGGCGGCCTCTTCGCGGGTAAACCCGCTCCCACAGGTTCAGCGTCGAACCTGTGGCAGCGCTGTACCTGTGGGAGCGGGTTTACCCGCGAAAGGGCCGTTACAGGTGATCACATCAGCTACGGATAAACGCCAGCAAATCCGCATTGATCACATCGGCATGGGTAGTCGGCATGCCATGCGGGTAACCTTCGTAGGTTTTCAACGTGCCATTGGGCAGCAGCTTCGCCGAAAGCACCCCAGAGTTTTCATACGGCACGATCTGGTCATCGTCCCCATGCATCACCAGTACCGGCTGGTTTATGCCTTTGAGGTCTTCGGTGAAATCGGTCTGGGAAAACGCCACGATGCCATCGTAATGGGCCTTGGCGCTGCCGATCATGCCCTGGCGCCACCAGTTGGCGATGATGCCCTCGCTGGCTTCGACACCGGGGCGGTTGTAGCCGTAGAACGGCCCGGCCGGTACATCCCGGTAAAACTGCGCACGGTTGTTGGCGACCTGGGCCTGGAAGTCATCGAACACCGACTTGGGCAGGCCGCCAGGGTTGTCGGGCGTTTGCACCATCAGTGGCGGCACGGCGGCGATCAGCACCGCTTTGGCCACCTTGTCCTGAGGGTAGCGGGCCATGTAACGCACCACCTCGCCACCGCCGGTGGAGTGGCCGACATGCACGGCGCCCTGGACACCCAGGTGGGCAACCACGGCTGCCACATCATCGGCGTAGTGGTCCATGTCGTGGCCGTCCCATACCTGGCTGGAACGGCCATGACCACGCCGGTCATGGGCTACAACGCGGTAGCCCTGGGCGAGAAAGAACAGCATCTGGGCATCCCAGTCATCTGCGCTCAGCGGCCAGCCGTGGTGGAAGTGGATGACCGGGGCGTCGCGTGGGCCCCAGTCCTTGTAGAAAATCTGCACGCCGTCCTTCGTGGTTACATGGCTCATGATCGTGTCTCCTGTCTGCAGGAACCGAAGGGAGCTATTGAGAATAGGAGAGATTCCGGCGCAGCAAGCGCCGGTCGTCTTCAGACAGTGTCGCGCAGTCTGTACCAGGCTTTGGCGGCGGCTTCCAGCGGTGCTGCGAGCAGGTCCCCGCCGGGGAACCGGCCATTGTCGATGCTTTGGTACAACGCCAACAGGTCGTCGTCACCGAGGATGGCATCGCTGACCGCTCGCGCCGCGGCCAGGGTAGGCAGTATGCCGTGGCCGGAGAAACCCTGCAGCCAATAGCGCTGGTCTTCGCGGCCGACGTCAGGGGTGCGCCGGGTGCTGCAATCGATATGGCCGCCCCAGGCATAGTCAATGGCTACCCCGGCCAGTTGCGGGAACACCCGCTCCAGGTAAGGGCGCGTGGCGCTGGCGACGTCCTTGGGAATGCCGCCCAGGTAAGTGCAGCCGCCACCGAACAGCAGGCGGTGGTCCGGGGTGAGGCGCAAGTAGTCGGGTACGAACTGGTTGTCGATCACGCAGCTGTTGCGCGGCAGCAGTGAGCGGGCGAAGTCGGCGTCCAGTGGTGCGGTGGCGACCTGGTAGGAACCGACTGGCAACAGGCGCCGCGACAGGCCGGGGTCGAGGCGGTCGATGTAGGCGTTGCAGGCCAGCACCAACACCTGGCAGCGCACTTCGCCGTTGTCTGTGCGGGCAACATAGCCGTTGCCGGCTTTTTGATAACTGAGTACCCGGCTTTGTTCGTAGATGTGCCCACCACCCGCTTCGAGGGTGCTGGCCAGACCTTGGGCCAGCTTCAGCGGGTTGAGGTGGGCGCCTTTGGCGTCGTAGAGCGCAGCCTGGTAACGCGGGCTGTCGATCCATTGCGGCAGCTCGTCGCGGCTGATCAGGCGCAGGGCGTCGGAGCCCCATTTGCTTTCGGCATCGTGCAGGGCTTCTTCAAGCATTTTCACCCGGCGCGGCAGCACGGCGGTCCATAGGCTGCCCAGCCTGTAGTCGATATCGAAACCATGGCGCTGGGGCAGCTCGCGCAGTTCGTCGGCGGCCCAGCACATGCTCGCCCACAGGCGCTGGGTACGTTCCAGGCCCAGGGCTTTTTCCAGTGGCGGCATGTCGCAGGACCAGCCCAGCAGCGCCTGGCCGCCATTGCGCCCGGAGGCAGCCCAGGCCACGCGGCTGGCCTCCAGCAATGTGACGCGCTTGCCGGCCTGGGTCAGGCGCAGGGCGGTATGCAGGCCACTGAAGCCGGCGCCGATGATCAGCACATCAGTGTCGTGGAGGCCTTGCAGGGTAGGACGCAGCGGAATGTTGGCGGGGTAGGTCTGGGCGTAGTAGCTGGCGACGTGCTGGGCGGATTGTTTGAACATGCAGAAGCCTCGTGAAAATTATTGTGATTATTTTCATGAAAACTTAGCAGGGAAATTTCATAGCGCCAATGTGTCAGGCAGGGTTTAGTCGTTTGCCTGTTATTAATGTGCTGCCTGAGCAGGCCCTATCGCTGGCAAGCCAGTGCAGAAGTTTCAGGTTGTCGCTTTTTTCCGGGGCTGGCGCGGCTTGCCCGCTGCCGACTTGCTTCCGGCCGCTTTGCTTTTTCCACTGCCACCGCGACGCTTCTTCTTCCAGGGCGGTGCTGCCCCGGCTGCCGGCCCGCTGATGGTCATGCGCATGCCGCTGCAACGTTCCACCAGTTTGCCCATCCACGCCGACTGCCGGGCCACGAATTCTTCCAGGCTCATCTCGCCGCTTTGCACCATGTCCAGCGCCTGCTCCCAGATCGCCGTGGTGCCAGGGTCGGCGATGGCGCGGGGTACGGCATCAATCAGGCTGAAGGCCGCGGGTGTGGCCGCGAGCGCCTTGCCGTTCTTCACCAGGTAGCCGCGGTCGAGCAAGCCCTGGATGATGCTGGCGCGGGTGGCCTCGGTGCCGATGCCGGTGGTTTCCTTGAGCTTCTGCTTAAGGCGCGGGTCGTCCACCAGCTTGGCCACGTTTTTCATGGCCTTGATCAGGTCGCCTTCAGTGAACGGCTTGGGCGGCTGGGTCCACAGGTCTTTCAGTTGCAGGCCTTGCACGGTGCAGTCCTGGCCTTCGCGCAGCACGGGCAGCACCTGGGCCGGCGGTGCTTCGCGGCCTTTTGCCGGGGTCAGCGCCTCGGGCAGGGCGCGGCGCCAACCCGGTTCGACGATCTGCTTGCCCACTGCGCGCAAGGCATGGCCGGCACAGTCGAAGTCGGCCTGGGTGCGGTCGTACTCATGATTGGGCAGGAACTGGGCCAGGTAGCGGGCGCGGATAAGCGTGTACACCGCCTTGTGCTTGGCCGGCAGGCGTGAGGGGTCGCTGGCGGCGGCGGTGGGGATGATGCCGTGGTGGGCGCTGACCTTGGCGTCGTTCCATGCCCGCGAGCGGCGTTGGGGCTCCAGGTAGGGCTGTAGCGGCGCCAGGCTGGCATCGGCCCGTTGCAGGGCAGCCAGGATGGCGGGGGCCTCGGCGTGCTGGCTTTGTGGCAGGTAGCCGCAATCGCTGCGCGGGTAGGTGATCAGCTTGTGGGTCTCGTACAGGGCCTGAGCGATGTCGAGGGTTTCCTGGGCGCCCAGGCCGAACTTTTTCGAGCACAGCTCCTGCAGGGTGCCGAGGTCGAAGGGCAGGGGCGCGGCTTCACGCATGCGCTCGGTGGTCACCTTGACGGCCCGGGCCGTACCGGCATTACCGATGGCGGTAGCAGCCTGTTGCGCCAAACCCTGGTTCAGGCAGCGGCCCTGATCGTCGCAGGCATCTTCGGGTGCACGCCATTGGGCGTTGAAACGTTGGCCTGCGTGTTCAAGCTGTACGTCGATGGCCCAGAACGGCACCGGCACGAAGTCGGCAATGCTGCGGTCGCGGTCGACCACCAGGCGCAAGGTGGGTGTTTGCACCCGCCCCACCGGCAGCACGCCCTGGTAGCCGGATTGGCGGCCAAGCAGGGTGAACAGCCGGCTCATGTTCATGCCGATGAGCCAGTCGGCGCGGGAGCGGCCCAGCGCCGAGTGGTACAGGTTGAACGTTTCGTGGCCTGGCAGCAGGCGCGCCAGGGCCTTGCGGATGGAGGTGTCATCCAGCGCCGACAGCCAAAGGCGCTGCACCGGGCCGCGGTAGCGGCAATGCTCGACCAGCTCGCGGGCGATCATTTCGCCTTCGCGGTCGGCATCGGTGGCAATTATCAGCTCCCGGGCTTCGCCGAGCAGGCGCTTCACCGCCTTGAACTGGCTGGCGGTTTTGGGCTTGACCAGCATCTTCCACGTGTCCGGGATGATCGGCAGGTCGGCCAGGTTCCAGCGCTTGTAGCGTTCGTCGTAGCTGTCGGGCGGGGCGGTTTCCAGCAGATGGCCGATGCACCAGGTTACGCAGACATCGGTACCTTGCCAGCAGCCGTCGCCCTTGCGAGTGGCGCCAAGCACTTTGGCGATGTCTTTTGCCTGTGAGGGTTTTTCGCAGAGGAACAGGCGCATGGCCGGGAACGCTTCATCGGGGGTGATGGGCACTAGGATGCGCAAGCGGGGGCGCGGAGGCAAGTTTTATCTGGATGGATGTACAGGTTTTTGTCAGGGGAAGTATCTTGGGCCTGTTCCGGCCCTTTCCCGGTTGAACCCGCTGCCACAAGGGCCCCCACAATTTGCAGATGTATGGGGCCCCTGTGGGCTGGTCATGGATCAGGCGTGCGAGTCGCGCACCATGTCCACGTGCGGGATGCCGGCTTCGAGGAATTCCTCGCTGACCACGCGAAAGCCCAGCCGCTCGTAGAACGGGGTGGCGTGCACCTGGGCGCTGAGCGTCTGCTGCTTCAGGTCGCGGTTCTGTGCTTCGACGATGACTGCATTGACCAACGCATCGCCAACCTTCAGGCCCCGCCAGTCCTTGAGCACGGAGATGCGACCGATGGTGCCGTCAGCCAGCAGGCGCGCGGTACCAATCGGATAGTCGCCTTCCTGGGCCAGGAAGTGGACGGCGTCCTGATCTTCCGAATCGAACTCCAGCTCTGGTGGAATGTGCTGCTCGGCGACGAACACCGCTTCACGGATACGGCGGATGTCGGCGTTGTCTTTGTGCCAGTCGGCAAGGCGAACGCTGATCTTATTCATTGGCGAATCCCAGGCTTCCTTGTTTGACCAGCTGCTGTACAAGCATAAGGCCATCTTCATCCTGCAGCCACTCGGCGAGGTTGTCGACATGCAGGGCATCGGCCGCGCACACCAGCTTCAGCAGCTCGCGCAGTTTGCCTGGCAGTGGGCAGCTACGGCCGCTGGCGAACAGCAGCAAGTCGTCTTCGAACTCTGACCAGGCCATGCGGGCGCTCGGGTTGCGGATCAGGATGGCGCCTTGCTCGAGGGCGTCGACCAGCTCCTGCTCGCTCAGCTCTTCGCCAACGATCTGTTCGGGGTAACGCGGCTCGGTCATGAACTGGCCGAACCAGGTCAGCAGCAGGTCCTTGTCGCCCATGTGCTTGTCGAGCAGGGCCTTGAGGCGGTCGAGGGCGTCGTGCTGGATCTGGTGTGGGTCGCTGACCGGCTGGGCGTCGGCGTCACTGTAGCGTTCTTCGTCCGGCAGGAACTGGCCCAGGAAATCGGTGAAGTGGGTCAGTACTTCGGCGGCGCTTGGCGCGCGGAAGCCGACCGAGTAGGTCAGGCAGTCGTCCACGGCTACACCGTAGTGGGCCAGGCGTGGCGGCAGGTAGAGCATGTCACCTGGTTCCAGGGTCCATTCGCCGCTCTGCTCGAAGTCGGCAAGGATACGCAGGTCGGCGTGCTCCAGCAGCGGGCTGTCGCTGCTGCACATCTGGCCGATCTTCCAGTTGCGCTGGCCGTGGCCCTGCAGCAGGAACACGTCGTAATTGTCGAAGTGCGGGCCAACGCTGCCACCGGGGGCGGCGAAGCTGATCATCACATCGTCGATACGCCAGCTGGGCAGGAAGCGGAAGTTTTCCAGCAGTTCGGCCACTTCCGGGACGAACTGGTCCACGGCCTGTACCAGCAGGGTCCAGTCCTTTTCCGGCAGCTCGGCGAAGGTGTCTTCATTGAACGGGCCGCGGCGCAGCTCCCACGGGTGTGCACCGTGTTCAAGCACGATACGCGACTCGACTTCCTCTTCCAGGGCCAGGCCAGCCAGTTCGTCGGGGTCGATCGGGCTGATGAAGTCCGGGAAGGCCTGGCGCACCAGCAGGGGCTTCTTCTGCCAGTAGTCGCGCATGAATTCGCGGGCCGAGATGCCGCCGAGCAGCTGCAGTGGAGTATCAGGATTCATGTTCAACCTATTGAAAAAACGTAGTTTTCGTCCGGGAATAAAAACGCCCGGCCAGGCCGGGCGTTGTATGCGACGGTCAGCTTAGATGCGTTTGGCCTGGGCTGCCGCGTTACCGATGTAGGTAGCGGGGGTCAGCTGCTTGAGCTCGGCCTTGGCTTCGGCTGGCATGTCGAGGCCGTCGATGAAGGTGAGCAGCGCGTCCGGGGTGATGCCCTTGCCACGGGTCAGCTCTTTGAGCTTCTCGTAGGGGTTTTCGATGTTGAAGCGGCGCATCACGGTCTGGATCGGCTCGGCCAGCACTTCCCAGCAGGCGTCCAGGTCGGCGGCGATGCGGGCTTCGTTGACTTCCAGCTTGCCGATGCCTTTCAGGCTGGCTTCGTAGGCAATGACGCTGTGGGCAAAGCCCACGCCCAGGTTGCGCAGCACGGTGGAGTCGGTCAGGTCGCGCTGCCAGCGCGAGATCGGCAGCTTGCTGGCCAGGTGCTGGAACAACGCATTGGCGATACCCAGGTTGCCTTCGGAGTTTTCGAAGTCGATCGGGTTGACCTTGTGCGGCATGGTCGAGGAGCCGATTTCGCCGGCAACGGTCTTCTGCTTGAAGTAGCCCAGCGAGATGTAGCCCCACACATCACGGTCGAAGTCGATCAGGATGGTGTTGAAGCGGGCGATGGCGTCGAACAGCTCGGCGATGTAGTCGTGCGGCTCGATCTGGGTGGTGTACGGGTTGAACTGCAGGCCCAGCTCGTCTTCGATGAAGGCGCGGGCGTTCTCTTCCCAGTCGATCTGCGAGTAGGCCGACAGGTGGGCGTTGTAGTTGCCCACGGCGCCGTTGATCTTGCCCAGCAGTGGTACGGCAGCGACCTGGGCGATCTGGCGCTCCAGGCGATACACGACGTTGGCCAGCTCTTTACCCAGGGTAGTCGGCGAAGCCGGCTGGCCGTGGGTGCGCGACAGCATTGGCACGGCGGCGTGTGTGTGGGCCAGGGTGCGGATGGCGTCGGCGATCTGGCGCATCAGTGGCAGCAGCACGTCGTCACGGCCGGCGCGCAGCATCAGCGCGTGGGACAGGTTGTTGATGTCTTCGCTGGTGCAGGCGAAGTGGATGAACTCGCTGACCTTGGCCAGCTCAGGCAGCTTGGCAGCCTGCTCCTTGAGGAGGTATTCGATCGCCTTGACGTCGTGGTTGGTGGTGCGCTCGATTTCCTTGACGCGCTCGGCGTGCTCAAGTTTGAAATCGGTGGCCAGGTTGTCCAGCAGGGCATTGGCTTCGGCGGTGAACGCCGGCACTTCGCCGATCTGCGGGTGGGCGGCCAGGCGCTGCAGCCAGCGCACTTCGACCAGGGCGCGGAAACGGATCAGGCCGAATTCGCTGAAAATGGGGCGCAAGGCCTGGGTTTTGCCGGCATAACGGCCGTCTACAGGGGAAACCGCAGTGAGCGAAGAGAGCTGCATGGGGTGTTCTCGGACAGTCAGGCTTTTGGAGGGCGCATATCATACATGAAAAATACGCCGAGGTCGGGTGGCTGACCAAAGGTCGGGCCTATTTGATGCTGGTGGCAAACCCTGTGGGAGCGGGCTTGCCCGCGAACACCGGCGAAGCCGGTGCCATCCACCGAGTCGCCTGCTTCGCGGGCAAGCCCGCTCCCACAAGGATCAGCGCAGCCCCTCAGCTGGCGCTGCGCATCATGTCGTACAGTTCGTTCAGCAGCTTGCGCCGGCTGAACACCAGCTGCCAGCGGTGACCGCCCAGCTGGCGCCACAGGCGTGCGGCGCGGATACCGGCCAGCAGCAGGGCGCGGATTTTCGAGGCGTTGCTGGCCTGCTGCAGGAAGCGCATGTCGCCATGCACCTGAATACGCTGGCGCAGGGTGCTCAGGGTGTCCTGGTACAAGGCTCCACTGGAAGCAATGACGTTTTCGTGAACCAGGCCAAAATGGTCAGCCTGGGACTGGATTTGTGGCAGGCGGTTGCCGATGGTGTCGAGCAGGTCGCCACGTTTGTTCAGCTGGCGCTCCAGGCCCAGCATCGACAGGGCATAGCGCAGTGGCTCGCGCTGCAGGCTGCTGGGGTCGCGCTCCAGGGCACCGGCCAGCGCACGGTAGCCGTCACGCAGGTTCAGGTCGTCACCGCCGAACACCTCCAGGGTGTTCTTGGGGTCGCGGACCAGCAGGCTGCCGAGCATGCAGCCGATGTTGGCCTCACTGGCCTGGCCGGTGCGGGCGATGCGGTCTACCAATACGGCGGCCTGAAACACACCGCCCAATGCAATCAGCTGCTCCTGCAGGTTGCTCATGCGCGCGGGCTCCAGGGCTCGGCGGCTTCGATCACGCCGCCGCCCAGGCATACTTCACCGTCATAGAACACTACCGACTGGCCTGGGGTAACGGCGCGTTGCGGTTCGTCGAACACAGCGCAGTAGCCGCTGGCCGTAAGCGCCAGGGTGCACTGCTGGTCGCTCTGGCGGTAGCGGACCTTGGCGGTGAGCTGGCGCGGGCTGCTGAGGTCGATGGGGTTGACCCAGAAGATGTCCGAGGCGAGCAGGGCGCGGGAGAACAGCCAAGGGTGTTCGTTACCCTGGCCGACCACCAGCACGTTGCGGGCCAGGTCCTTGTGCAGCACGTACCACGGCTCGTCACCGGCATCCTTCAGGCCGCCGATGCCAAGGCCCTGGCGCTGGCCGATGGTGTGGTACATCAGGCCATGGTGGCGGCCGATCACTTCACCTTCGGTGGTTTCGATGTTGCCCGGCTGGGCTGGCAGGTACTGCTTGAGGAAGTCGCTGAAGCGGCGCTCGCCAATGAAGCAGATGCCGGTGGAATCTTTTTTCTTGGCGGTGGCCAGGCCGTGTTTTTCGGCGATGGCGCGCACTGCCGGTTTTTCCAGCTCACCGACCGGGAACAGGGTGCGGGCAATTTCCTTCCCGCCGACGGCGTGCAGGAAGTAGCTCTGGTCCTTGTTCGGGTCCAGGCCCTTGAGCAGTTCGGTGAGCGCGCCAGTGTCACGACGGCGCACGTAGTGGCCGGTGGCGATCAGGTCGGCACCCAGTGACAGGGCGTAGTCGAGGAACGCCTTGAACTTGATTTCGCGGTTGCAGAGGATGTCCGGGTTGGGCGTGCGGCCGGCCTTGTATTCTTCAAGGAAGTGCTCGAACACGTTGTCCCAGTATTCGGCGGCGAAGTTGGCGGTGTGCAGCTTGATGCCGATGCGGTCGCAGACGGCCTGGGCGTCGGCCAGGTCTTCACGGGCGGTGCAGTATTCGGTGCCGTCGTCTTCTTCCCAGTTCTTCATGAACAGCCCTTCCACCTGGTAGCCCTGCTCGATGAGCAGAAGGGCGGAGACGGAAGAGTCCACGCCGCCGGACATGCCGACGATGACGCGGGTCTTGGCGGGGTCTTTGAGTGCTGGGCTGGTCATGGTTACCGGTGTGTATCAAGGGAAAAACGTCGATTCTATCAAACCCGTGGCGACGCGTCAGTCGCGTAGCAGGGTAAGGCTGTGCAAGGGGCCTTTGAGGTAGTCGTCAAGGCAACGTGGCACCAGCTCGCTGCGCCAGCGGGCCGGGTCGGCCAGCAGCTCGTCGCGGGTCAGCCACACGGCGCGGACGATGTCGCTGTCCAGCGCCAGGTCGGCGTGATGGCACACCGGGCGGGCAGCAAAGCAGATGCGCTGGTAGGTCACGCCGTTGCTGGGGGCAGTGTAGAGATAGATACCGACCACGCCGGTGAGCTCGACTTCCCAGGCGGTTTCTTCCAGGGTTTCGCGCAGCGCGGCCTGGGGCAAGGTTTCGTTGGGCTCCAGGTGGCCGGCGGGCTGATTGAAGACGTGCAGGCCGGCTTTGAATTCTTCGACGAAGAGGAACTTGCCCTCGTGCTCGACGATGGTGGCGACGGTGATGTGGGGTTGCCAGGTCATTTGCGGTGTCCTTTCAGAGGGTCGGGACCGCTTTGCCGGCGATGGCCCGCAAAGCAGCCCCAATGTCCAGAACGCAAAAACCCCGGTGCGTGGCCGGGGTTTTTGCTGTTACTTCAAGCGAACCTTACAGGGCAGCAATGGCGCTGTTCAGGGTCTGGCTTGGGCGCATCACCTTGGCGGTCAGCTCGGCATCCGGGGCATAGTAGCCACCGATATCGGCCGGCTTGCCCTGAACGGCGTTGAGCTCGGCGACGATGGTCGCTTCGTTCTCGGCCAGGGTTTTTGCCAGCGGTGCGAAGCGCGCTTGCAGCGCAGCGTCGTCGGTTTGAGCGGCCAGGGCTTCAGCCCAGTACAGGGTCAGGTAGAAGTGGCTGCCGCGGTTGTCGATACCGCCAACTTTGCGCGAAGGCGACTTGTTGGTGTCGAGGAACTTGCCGGTGGCCTGGTCCAGGGTGCTGGCCAGAACCTTGGCGCGCGGGTTGTCGTAGGTGTTGCCCAGGTGCTCCAGGGAAGCGGCCAGGGCCAGGAATTCACCCAGCGAGTCCCAACGCAGGAAGTTCTCTTCAACCAGCTGCTGCACGTGCTTGGGCGCCGAACCGCCGGCGCCGGTCTCGAACAGGCCACCACCGTTCATCAGCGGCACGATCGACAGCATCTTGGCGCTGGTGCCCAGTTCCATGATCGGGAACAGGTCGGTCAGGTAGTCGCGCAGCACGTTGCCGGTCACCGAAATGGTGTCCTTGCCTTCGCGGATGCGGGCCAGGGAGAACTTGATGGCGTCGACCGGAGCCAGAACACGGATGTCCAGGCCAGTGGTGTCGTGATCCTTCAGGTACTGCTGCACCTTCTCGATCATCACGCCGTCGTGGGCGCGGGCCGGGTCCAGCCAGAACACCGCAGGGGTGTTGCTCAGGCGGGCACGGTTGACAGCCAGCTTGACCCAGTCCTGGATCGGCGCGTCTTTGGTCTGGCACATGCGGAAGATGTCACCGGCTTCGACGTTCTGCTCCAGCACAACGTTGCCTTTGCCATCGACCACGCGCACGACGCCGTCGGCCTTGATCTGGAAGGTCTTGTCGTGGGAACCGTACTCTTCGGCTTTTTGCGCCATCAGGCCAACGTTCGGCACGCTGCCCATGGTGGTCGGGTCGAAGGCGCCGTGCTGCTTGCAGTCTTCGATGGTGGCTTGGTAGATACCGGCGTAGCAACGGTCCGGGATCACGGCCTTGGCGTCTTGCAGTTCACCGGCGGTGTTCCACATCTTGCCCGAGTCACGGATCATGGCCGGCATCGAGGCGTCGACGATCACGTCGCTCGGCACGTGCAGGTTGGTGATGCCTTTGTCGGAGTTGACCATGGCCAGGGCCGGGCGCTGGGCGTACAGGGCCTGGATGTCAGCCTCGATCTCGGCCTGCTTGTCGGCTGGCAGGTCCTTGATGCGGGCGTACAGGTCGCCGATACCGTTGTTGGCGTTGAAGCCTACTTCGGCCAGGGCTGCGGCGTGCTTGGTCAGCACGTCGTTGTAGAACTCTTCGACGATGACGCCGAACATGATCGGGTCGGAAACCTTCATCATGGTGGCTTTCAGGTGCACCGACAGCAGCACGCCGGCGGCCTTGGCATCAGCGATCTGCTCGGCGATGAAGGCTTTCAGGGCCTTGCGGCTCATGGTGGCGCAGTCGATGATTTCGGCGGCCTTGACGGCGGTTTTTTCTTTCAGGACGGTGGTGCTGCCGTCTTTGCCAACCAGCTCGATGCGCAGGCTGTCGTCAGCTTCGATCAGTGCGGCTTTTTCGCTGCCGTAGAAGTCGCCCTGGGTCATGTGGGCAACGTGCGACTTGGAGTCAGCGGACCAGGCGCCCATCTTGTGCGGGTGCTTGCGGGCGTAGTTCTTGACCGACAGCGGCGCGCGGCGGTCAGAGTTGCCTTCGCGCAGCACCGGGTTCACGGCGGAGCCCTTGATGCGGTCGTAGCGGGCGCGGGACTCTTTTTCGTCCGCGGTGGCCGGCTCGTCGGCGTAGTCAGGGATGTTGAAGCCCTTGCCTTGCAGTTCCTTGATCGCGGCCTTGAGCTGCGGTACCGAGGCGCTGATGTTCGGCAGCTTGATGATGTTGGCTTCAGGGGTGGTAGCCAGCTGGCCCAGTTCCGCCAGGTGATCGCCTACTCGCTTCTCTGCGCCCAGTTGCTCCGGGAAGGCGGCGAGGATACGGCCGGCCAGGGAGATGTCGCGAGTTTCGACGGCGATGTCGGCCGAAGCGGTGAAGGCTTCGACGATCGGCAGCAGCGAGTAGGTGGCGAGGGCGGGGGCTTCGTCGGTGAAGGTATAGATGATCTTGGAACGGGTGGGCATGCGGGTTAACTCTCTGTGTGCTGAGCGTGCTCGAGTCTCGTGGTGCGCAGGGTAGGCGCATCGCCCTGGCAGCGCCATGAGCGGAAAGTCGAGAGGCTGCGAGCGGTGATGGTGGATGCATCAGTCGAGCGTCAAGTGCTGGGGTGCGGTAACAGCCCAGGCTTTGTGGCCATTGCTGGCCTAGGGCGGTCCGCATTTTCCTGGGATTCGCCCCGATGACCCTTCGGTCGCGGCGGAGTATACCAAACCATTCGGGCTAATCAGCAAGGCCAAGTGATATCGGCCCATTTATAAGACCAAAGACGTAGCGGCAATGTGGCCGGTTGTCGCATGCCTTGCAGGTCGGCAGATGTGGTTTAGGCTCAGTGGATCGCACGATGTCCAATCACACCCGACAGCGGAGTAGTGCAAGCATGGGATACCAGAAAATCAAGGTTCCGACCGACGGCACCAAGATCACCGTCAATGCAGACCATTCGCTCAACGTTCCTGACAACCCCATCATTCCTTATATCGAAGGCGACGGGATTGGCGTGGACGTCTCGCCGGTCATGATCAAAGTGGTCGATGCCGCCGTGCAGAAGGCCTACGGCGGCAAGCGCAAGATCGCCTGGATGGAGGTGTATGCTGGCGAAAAAGCCACCCAGGTGTACGACCAGGACACCTGGTTGCCGCAGGAAACCCTCGATGCCGTGCGTGATTACGTGGTGTCGATCAAGGGCCCCCTGACCACCCCGGTGGGGGGTGGCATCCGTTCGCTCAACGTGGCCCTGCGCCAGCAACTGGACTTGTACGTGTGCCTGCGCCCGGTACTGTGGTTCCAGGGTGTGCCGAGCCCGGTGAAAAAGCCCGGTGATGTCGACATGGTGATCTTCCGGGAAAACTCCGAGGACATCTATGCCGGTATCGAGTGGAAGGCCGGTTCGCCTGAGGCGAACAAGGTGATCAAGTTCCTCAAGGAGGAAATGGGCGTCACCAAGATCCGCTTCGACCAGGACTGCGGCATCGGCGTCAAGCCGGTATCCCGCGAGGGCACCAAGCGCCTGGTGCGCAAGGCCCTGCAGTACGTGGTGGACAACGACCGCGAATCGCTGACCCTGGTGCACAAGGGCAACATCATGAAGTTCACCGAGGGGGCCTTCAAGGACTGGGGCTACGAGGTGGCCAGGGACGAGTTTGGTGCCGAATTGCTCGATGGCGGCCCGTGGATGAAGTTCAAGAACCCCAAGACCGGCCGCGAGGTCATCGTCAAGGACGCCATCGCCGACGCCATGCTGCAGCAGATCCTGCTGCGCCCGGCCGAGTACGACGTGATCGCCACCCTCAACCTCAACGGTGACTACCTGTCCGACGCCCTGGCGGCGGAAGTGGGCGGTATCGGCATCGCGCCGGGGGCCAACCTGTCCGACACCGTGGCCATGTTCGAGGCTACCCACGGCACCGCGCCCAAGTATGCCGGGCAGGACAAAGTGAACCCTGGCTCGGTGATTCTCTCGGCAGAGATGATGCTGCGGCACATGGGCTGGGCCGAGGCGGCCGACCTGATCATCAAAGGCACCAACGGTGCGATCGGTGCCAAGACCGTGACCTACGACTTTGAGCGCCTGATGGACGGCGCCACGCTGGTGAGCAGTTCAGGCTTTGGCGATGAAATGATCAAGCATATGTAGGCAATGCAAAACCGGCCGCTTCCAGGTAAAGAAGCGGCCGGTTGTTTCGTATACCGGCACAGCGCAGGCAGTCAGGCTTTGGCAGTTTCGCTCTGCGGCTCGCCCAGGGTTCTGGCACCCTCTGCCGCGGCCACCGCAGCGTCTTTGATGTCGACGGCGTGCAGACCTTTGGGGCCCTGTACGATGTCGAACACTACGCACTGGCCTGCCTTGAGGGTCTTGTATCCGTCCATTCGGATGGCCGAATAATGGGCGAACAGGTCATCGGATTTACCTTCTTCATTGATGAACCCATAGCCCTTGGCATTGTTGAACCACTTGACTTTACCGCTTGCCATCCCTATGTCCCTCTGCAAAGGACTCCATCACTGGAGTATCATCCACTTCATCCGCATACGAACCTTGCGAAAAATCTAGTTGACTGCGCGGATCTTTATCGACCACGGTGGGTTCTTATTGGTTGTAACACCGTTTTGCCGATAGTCAAGGTCGCCCGGCGCCTGCGCTGGATGCGGCCTGTGCCGTCAACCCACAACCTTAACCTGACGCTCATGATGAAATTCTTTCCATGCATGCACCTAGTGAGATTCGACTAACATTCAATCAGGATCGCCCGCAAACGAATGAGGACGACGGCTCGGGTCTTGCAGTCCAGGAAGCCAAGCCGATCCTGCAGGCGCCACCGATGTACAAGGTGGTTTTGTTCAACGATGACTACACGCCAATGGATTTCGTCGTCGAAGTGCTCGAGACGTTCTTCAGTCTGAACCGCGAGCTGGCGACCAAGATCATGCTGACCGTCCATACAGAAGGGCGGGCAGTGTGCGGATTGTTTACCCGTGACATCGCCGAAACAAAGGCTATGCAGGTCAACCAATACGCCAGGGAAAGCCAGCATCCGCTACTCTGTGAAATCGAGAAGGACGGTTAATCGCCGACCACTTGGGTATGAGGTGAAGCTATGTTAAACCGCGAGCTCGAAGTCACCCTCAATCTGGCCTTCAAGGAGGCCCGTTCGAAACGTCATGAGTTCATGACCGTCGAACATCTGCTGCTGGCACTCCTTGACAATGAGGCTGCCGCGACCGTTCTGCGCGCCTGTGGCGCCAATCTCGACAAGCTCAAGCACGACCTGCAAGAGTTCATCGATTCCACCACCCCGTTGATCCCTGTCAACGATGAAGACCGTGAAACCCAGCCGACCCTGGGCTTCCAGCGCGTGCTGCAGCGTGCCGTGTTCCACGTGCAAAGCTCTGGCAAGCGCGAAGTGACCGGCGCCAACGTGCTGGTGGCGATCTTCAGCGAACAGGAAAGCCAGGCCGTATTCCTGCTCAAGCAACAGAGCGTGGCCCGCATCGACGTCGTGAACTACATCGCCCATGGCATCTCCAAGGTGCCTGGCCATGGTTCGCACGCTGACAGCGATCAGGAAATGCAGGACGAAGAGGGCGGCGAAACGTCCTCGTCGAGCAACCCGCTGGACGCTTATGCCAGCAACCTGAACGAGCTGGCCCGTGCCGGCCGTATCGACCCGCTGGTAGGTCGCGAGCAGGAAGTTGAGCGCGTGGCGCAAATCCTTGCCCGCCGGCGCAAGAACAACCCGCTGCTGGTGGGTGAGGCGGGCGTGGGCAAAACCGCCATCGCCGAAGGCCTGGCCAAGCGCATTGTCGATGGCCAGGTGCCCGACCTGCTGGCGCAGAGCGTGGTGTACTCCCTCGACCTTGGCGCACTGCTGGCCGGTACCAAGTACCGCGGTGACTTCGAGAAACGCTTCAAGGCGCTGCTCGGCGAGCTGCGCAAGCGCCCGCAGGCGATCCTGTTCATCGACGAAATCCACACCATCATCGGTGCCGGTGCGGCGTCGGGCGGGGTGATGGATGCCTCCAACCTGCTCAAACCGTTGCTGTCGTCGGGTGAGATCCGTTGCATTGGCTCCACCACCTTCCAGGAGTTTCGCGGCATCTTCGAGAAGGATCGTGCCTTGGCACGGCGCTTCCAGAAGGTGGATGTCAGCGAGCCGTCGGTCGAAGACACCGTGGGCATTCTGCGCGGCCTTAAAGGGCGCTTCGAGAGCCACCACAACATCGAGTACAGCGACGAAGCCCTGCGCGCCGCCGCCGAACTGGCCTCGCGCTACATCAATGACCGGCACATGCCGGACAAGGCCATCGACGTGATCGACGAAGCGGGTGCCTACCAGCGCCTGCAGCCGGAAGCCAACCGCGTCAAACGCATCGACGTGCCGCAGGTCGAGGACATCGTTGCCAAGATTGCGCGCATTCCGCCGAAGCATGTCAGCAGTTCCGACAAAGAGCTGCTGCGTAATCTCGAGCGTGACCTGAAACTGACCGTGTTTGGCCAGGACCAGGCGATCGATTCGCTGTCGACTGCCATCAAGCTGTCCCGTGCCGGCCTCAAGGCGCCAGACAAGCCTGTCGGTTCGTTCCTGTTCGCCGGCCCAACCGGCGTCGGCAAGACCGAAGCGGCGCGGCAGCTGGCCAAGGCGCTGGGTGTGGAGCTGGTGCGTTTCGACATGTCCGAGTACATGGAGCGCCACACGGTGTCCCGCCTGATCGGTGCGCCTCCTGGTTACGTTGGCTTTGACCAGGGTGGCTTGTTGACCGAGGCGATCACCAAGCAACCGCACTGCGTCTTGCTGCTCGATGAAATCGAGAAGGCCCACCCGGAAGTCTTCAACCTGCTGCTGCAGGTGATGGACCACGGTACCCTGACCGACAACAACGGGCGCAAGGCCGACTTCCGTAACGTGATTTTGATCATGACCACCAACGCTGGCGCGGAAACCGCGGCACGGGCCTCGATCGGCTTCACCCATCAGGACCATGCGTCCGATGCCATGGAAGTCATCCGCAAGAGCTTCACGCCAGAGTTCCGCAACCGCCTGGACACCATCATCCAGTTCGGCCGCCTGAGCCACGAGACGATCAAGAGCATCGTCGACAAGTTCCTTATCGAACTGCAGGCGCAGCTGGAAGACAAGCGTGTGCTGCTGGAAGTCAGTGATGACGCCCGCGGCTGGCTGGCGGCGTCGGGCTACGATGTGCAGATGGGCGCGCGGCCGATGGCGCGGCTGATCCAGGACAAGATCAAACGGCCGTTGGCCGAGGAGATCCTGTTTGGCGAACTGGCCGAGCATGGCGGTGTGGTGCACATCGACCTGCGCGATGGCGAACTGGTGTTCGACTTCGAGACCACGGCTGAGGTTGCCTGACAAGCGAGGCCCTGTGGGAGCGGGCTTGCCCCGCGAACACCGGCGAAGCCGGTGCCATGCGCCGCGGGGCCTGCTTCGCGGGGCAAGTCCGCTCCCACAGAGAGGGTTGCAACCGTACAATTTCACAGGCACAAAAAAGCCCGGCACATGGCCGGGCTTTTTCATGGCTGGAGCTTAGCGCGCACGGTAGGTGATGCGGCCCTTGCTCAGGTCGTAGGGCGTCAGCTCGACGCGGACCTTGTCGCCAGTGAGAATACGGATGTAGTTTTTGCGCATCTTTCCGGAGATGTGCGCGGTTACGACGTGCCCGTTTTCCAACTCCACGCGGAACATGGTGTTGGGCAGGGTGTCGACGACAGTACCTTCCATTTCGAAGCTGTCTTCTTTCGACATGCAGTTGAGCCCTCGGATCCAGTGTTAGCCCGACGCATATCCGCACCGGGCAAAAAAGTGGCGCCGATTATGCCGGAAATCTGCGTGTCAAGCCAATGCTTTCAGTTAAGGGTGACCCAGCGCTGGTTTATCAGCAGCTCGATAGGCCGATACTGCGTCTTGTAGTTCATTTTCTTGCAGTTCTTGATCCAGTAGCCCAGGTAAACCGCCTCCAGGTCCTGGCGCACGGCTTCGGTGATCTGCCAGAGGATGGCGAAGCGGCCAAGGCTGCGTCGCTCCTCGTCCGGCTCGTAGAAGGTGTACACCGCCGACAGGCCGTTGGGCAGCAGGTCGCACACGGCCACCGCCATCAACCGGCCTTCCAGGCGGAACTCGTAGAACCAGCAGAACGGCAGGTCGCGTACCAGAAAGGTGGAAAACTGATCACGGCTGGGCGGGTACATGTCACCGTCGGCGTGGCGCGTTTCGATATAGCGCCGGTACAGCTCGAAGTACTCCTCCTTGAACGTGGGGCGCGCCGCGCTCACGGTCAGGTCGGCATTGCGCTTGAGAATGCGCCGTTGCTGGCGGTTGGGAATAAAGCGCGCCGCCGGGATGCGCGCCGGCACACAGGCGTTGCAGTTCTGGCAGTGGGGGCGGTACAGGTGGTCGCCACTGCGCCGAAAGCCCATTTCCGACAGGTCGGCGTACACCTTTACGTCCATCGGCTGGCTGGGGTCGAGGAACAGTGTGGTCGCCTGCTCGTCAGGCAGGTAGCTGCAGGAGTGGGGCTGAGTGGCATAAAACTTCAAGCGCGCCAACTCTGTCATGATCAACCCCTTCGGTGAGACTTTGTTTTAAGTGTAAGCCAGCTATGGCAACTCGCCTAGGCAACCCACGTTGCGCTGTTGGGCTGGTCGAGGTGGCGTGCCAGGTAGCCGGCGAACTCGGCGCGGCTGATGGCATGGGCGCCCAGGCTGTGCAGGTGGTTGGTGGGCATCTGGCAGTCGATCAGCACGAACCCGGCTTCACGTAGGTGGTTGACCAAGGTCACGAAGCCGACCTTGGAGGCGTTGTCGGCGCGGCTGAACATCGATTCGCCGAAGAACAGCTGGCCCATGGCCAGGCCGTACAGGCCGCCGACCAGCTCGCCGTCCTGGCGTACCTCCACCGAATGCGCGATGCCACGGCGGTACAGTTCGCAGTAGGCGTTGCGCATGGTGTCGGTGATCCAGGTGCCGTCGGCGTAGTCGCGTGGTGCGGCGCAGGCAGCGATGACGGCGGCAAAGTCGGTGTCGAAGCTGACCTGGTAGCGGCCTTGGCGTATCAGCTTGGCCAGCGAGCGGGAAACGTGCAGTTGGTCGGGCAGCAGCACCGTGCGCGGGTCGGGTGACCACCACAGAATGGGCTGGCCGTCCTGGTACCACGGGAAACAGCCATGGCGGTAGGCCTGCACCAGGCGCTCGGGGCTCAGGTCGCCGCCAGCGGCCAGCAGGCCGTTGGGGTCGTGCAGGGCCTTTTCCAGGGGCGGGAAGGTCAGCGAGTCGCGGGTCAGCCAGGTGAGCATGGTCTATCGTGCGGTGGGGGAGGGGAGAGGGCAGCATGGCGCGGGTGAAAAGCAGGGTCAATCTCTTTGGCTGCTTCGCGGGCACGCCCGCTCCCACAGAAACCCCACGGTCTTCAGGCTTGCGCAGGCCTGTGGGAGCGGGCGAGCCCGCGAAGAGGCCGGCACAGGCCAGGAAATCAGGCAATTTCCTGCACATTTATCAAGCCGCAGGCACCATCCGCTATATTTGCGGTCACACCTGTGCAAAAACACAGCATAAGCCTTTGTCACAAAAGAAAATGCATGCTCAAATTGCAGCCATGTGAAAGTCGCCCCCGGCAAACACCCATGCGGCGTGCCGCCATGGCGGCTGGCGGGCAGTAATGTTAAAAGTAGTGGTTCATTGGCCGCACAGCCGGCCGATCACTATTGGACGCGCACCACGCGCAGGAATAGACGCGTTTTGAAGAAATCCACCGCAACCCCAGCTCCTTTGCCTGTGCCCCTGTGGCGGCAGCAGCTGCATTATCGCCTCAAGGAAGGTGCGTTGATCGCGATCGGCGCCTTGTGCCTGTACCTGTGGATGGCGCTGCTGACCTACGACACTTCCGACCCGGGCTTCAGCCACACCAGCAACGTCGAGCAGGTGCAGAACGCCGCCGGGCGCGCCGGCGCCTACTTCGCCGACATCCTGTTCATGGTGCTGGGTTACTTTGCCTACATCTTCCCGCTGTTGCTGGGGGTCAAGACCTGGCAGATCTTCCGTGAGCGCCATCAGCCCTGGGACTGGAGCGGCTGGCTGTTCTCCTGGCGGCTGATCGGCCTGGTGTTCCTGGTGCTATCCGGCGCAGCGCTGGCACATATCCACTTCCATCCGCCGGCGAGCATGCCGTTTTCCGCGGGCGGCGCGCTGGGCGAAAGCCTGGGCGAGCTGGCGCGCAACCTGCTGAACGTGCAGGGCAGCACGCTGATGTTCATAGCCCTGTTCCTGTTCGGCCTGACCGTGTTCACCGATTTGTCGTGGTTCAAGGTGATGGACCTGACCGGCAAGATCACCCTTGACCTGTTCGAGTTGGTGCAGGGTGCCGCCAACCGCTGGTGGGAAGCGCGTAATGAGCGTAAACGCCTGGAGGCCCAGCTGCGTGAGGACGAGCCGGTGTTCAAGGCGCCGCCGATGGCCGCCGACAAGCGCGAGCCTGCCAAGCCGGCGTTGCGCGAGCGTCTTTTCAAGCGCGAAGAAGCGCCTGCTCAACCTGCCGCGCCACGCGAACCGACCTTGGCCCGTGAGCCCGTTGTGCCGCGCGAGCCGGTTGTACCGCGTGAAACCGTGCTGCCCCGCGAGCAGCCTGCAGCCCCGACGATCGTGCCTCCGGCAGCGGCCAGGGCGCCGGAGCCGAGCAAGCGGGTGATGAAGGAGAAGCAGGCGCCGCTGTTCGTCGACAGCGCCGTCGAAGGCACCCTGCCGTCGATTTCCATCCTCGACCCGGCCGAGCAGAAAAAGATCGAGTACTCGCCAGAGTCCCTGGCCAGTGTCGGCCAGTTGCTGGAAATCAAACTCAAGGAATTCGGCGTTGAAGTCTCGGTGGACTCGATCCACCCAGGCCCGGTGATTACCCGTTACGAAATCCAGCCGGCCGCTGGCGTCAAGGTCAGCCGTATCGCCAACCTGGCCAAGGACCTGGCGCGCTCGCTGGCCGTGACCAGCGTGCGGGTGGTCGAGGTCATCCCTGGCAAGACCACCGTGGGTATCGAGATCCCCAACGAAAACCGGCAGATGGTGCGGTTTTCCGAAGTGCTGGCCACGCCGCAGTTCGAGGAGCAGAAGTCCCCGGTCACCCTGGCCCTGGGCCACGACATCGGCGGCAAGCCGGTGATCACCGACCTGGCCAAGATGCCACACCTGCTGGTGGCCGGTACCACCGGCTCCGGTAAGTCGGTGGGTGTGAACGCGATGATCCTGTCGATCCTGTTCAAATCCGGCCCGGAAGACGCGCGGTTGATCATGATTGACCCGAAAATGCTCGAACTGTCGATCTACGAAGGCATCCCGCATTTGCTGTGCCCAGTGGTCACCGACATGAAGGATGCTGCCAACGCCCTGCGCTGGAGCGTGGCCGAGATGGAGCGCCGCTACAAGCTGATGGCGGCCATGGGCGTGCGTAACCTTGGCGGCTTCAACCGCAAGATCAAGGATGCCCAGGAGGCCGGCGAGATCATCCATGACCCGCTGTACCGCCGCGAGAGCATGGACGACGAGCCGCCTGCGCTGAAAACCCTGCCGACCATCGTGGTGGTGGTCGACGAATTCGCCGACATGATGATGATCGTCGGCAAGAAGGTCGAAGAGCTGATCGCCCGTATCGCCCAGAAGGCGCGGGCGGCCGGTATCCACCTGATTCTTGCCACCCAGCGCCCGTCGGTGGACGTGATCACCGGCCTGATCAAGGCCAACATCCCGACCCGCATGGCGTTCCAGGTATCGAGCAAGATCGACTCGCGCACCATCATCGACCAAGGTGGTGCCGAGCAGCTGCTGGGCCACGGTGACATGCTGTACATGCCGCCGGGTACCAGCCTGCCGATCCGGGTGCACGGTGCGTTCGTCTCCGACGACGAAGTGCACCGCGTGGTGGAAGCGTGGAAGCTGCGCGGCGCGCCGGACTACAACGACGACATCCTCAACGGCGTGGAAGAGGCCGGCAGCGGCTTCGAAGGCGGCGGTGGCGGTGGGGATGGCGAAGATTCGGAAAGCGACGCCCTGTATGATGAGGCCGTGCAGTTCGTGCTGGAAAGCCGCCGTGCGTCGATCTCGGCCGTGCAGCGCAAGCTGAAGATCGGCTACAACCGCGCCGCCCGCATGATCGAAGCCATGGAAATGGCTGGCGTGGTCACCCCGATGAACAGCAACGGCTCGCGGGAAGTGATTGCTCCGGGCGGCCCGCGCGACTGATGAACACCTTGCCGGGCGCCAACGGTGGCGCCCGGTCTTTTCAATGCTCAATGAGGATTACCATGCGCGCGATTCGCATGCTGTTGGTTTCTGCCCTTGCTCTGGGCAGCGTTTCGGCTTTTGCCGGTGAGCAAGATGTACAACGCCTGACCCAGCTGCTGGAAAAGTCGCAGACCATCGAGGCCAATTTCTCTCAATTGACCTTGGGTGCCGACGGCGCCAGCCTGCAGGAAACCGCTGGCCAGATGACAGTCAAGCGCCCGGGCCTGTTCTACTGGCACACCGATGCGCCGCAGGAGCAGGTGGTGGTGTCTGATGGCAAGATGGTTACCCTGTGGGACCCGGACCTGGAACAGGCCACCATCAAGAAGCTCGACGTGCGCCTGAACCAGACCCCGGCACTGCTGCTGTCCGGTGACGTGTCGAAGATCAGCCAGAGCTTCGATATCACCTCCAAGGAGCAGGGCGAAGTCATGGACTTCACCCTCAAGCCGAAGACCAAGGACACCCTGTTCGACTCGCTGCGCGTGTCGTTCCGCAAAGGCCTGATCAATGACATGCAGTTGGTCGACAGCGTCGGCCAACGCACCAACATCCTGTTCAATGGCGTCAAGGCCAACCAGGCGGTGCCGGACAGCAGGTTCAAGTTCGACATCCCCAAAGGTGCGGACGTGATCAAGGAGTAAGCGGAGCTCGTCATGGACCTGTTTCGAAGCGAACCCGTCGCCCAGCCCCTGGCTGCTCGCCTGCGCCCGTCCAACCTGGACGAGTACGTGGGCCAGGAGCACCTGCTGGCGCGCGGCAAACCGCTGCGTGAGGCGCTGGAGCAGGGGGCGCTGCACTCGATGATCTTCTGGGGGCCGCCTGGGGTGGGCAAGACCACTCTGGCGCGGCTGCTGGCGCAGTTTTGCGATGCGCACTTCGAAACCGTGTCGGCGGTGCTGGCCGGGGTGAAAGAGATTCGCCAGGCGGTCGAGGTGGCCAAGCAGCAGGCTGGGCAGTATGGCCGGCGCACCATCCTGTTCGTTGACGAGGTGCACCGCTTCAACAAGTCGCAGCAGGACGCCTTTTTGCCCTACGTCGAAGACGGCACCCTGCTGTTCATCGGCGCTACCACCGAAAACCCGTCGTTCGAGCTGAACAACGCGCTGTTGTCGCGGGCGCGGGTGTATGTGCTCAAGAGCCTGGACGAGGCGGCCCTGCGCAAGCTGGTCAACCGTGCGCTGACCGAAGAGCGTGGCCTGGGCAAGCGCAACCTGCAGGTGGGCGACGAGGCCTTCAAGATGCTCATGGCCGCTGCCGACGGGGATGGCCGGCGCATGCTCAACTTCCTCGAGAACGCCTCGGACCTGGCGGAAGACGGCAGCGAGATCGACGTCGAGATGCTGCAGAGCCTGCTGGGTGACAGCCGCCGCCGCTTCGACAAGGGCGGCGAGGCGTTCTACGACCAGATTTCCGCGCTGCACAAGTCGGTGCGCGGCTCCAACCCCGATGGCGCCCTGTACTGGTTTGCCCGCATGCTCGACGGCGGCTGCGACCCGCTGTACATCGCCCGCCGTGTGGTGCGCATGGCCAGCGAGGACATCGGCAACGCCGACCCGCGCGCGCTCAGCCTGTGCCTGGCAGCCTGGGACGTGCAGGAGCGCCTGGGCAGCCCCGAGGGCGAACTGGCGGTGGCGCAGGCCATCACGTACCTGGCCTGTGCGCCGAAAAGCAACGCGGTGTACATGGGCTTCAAGACTGCCCTGCGTGAAGCGGCCGAGCATGGCTCGCTGGAGGTGCCGTTGCACCTGCGCAACGCCCCGACCAAGCTGATGAAGCAACTGGGGTATGGCGACGAGTATCGCTATGCCCACGATGAACCTGATGCCTACGCCGCCGGTGAGGATTACTTCCCCGATGCGCTGGAGCCGCGCCAGTACTACCAGCCGGTGCCCCGTGGCCTGGAGCTGAAGATTGGCGAGAAGCTGCGCCACCTGGCCGACCTGGACCGTAACAGCCCCCGCCAGCGGAGAAAACCGTGATTGCACTCATTGCCGCGGTCAGCGCGGGCGGTGTTGCCGGCACCCTGTTGCGCTTCGCTACCGCCAACTGGGTAGCGGCCCACTGGCCACGGCACTTTTATGCCGGTACGCTGGCGGTCAACCTGGTTGGCTGCCTGCTGATCGGCTTGCTCTATGGCTTGTTCTTGCACAAGCCGCTGGCGCCGGTCGAATTACGCGCCGGCCTGATTGTCGGCTTCCTCGGTGGCCTGACGACCTTTTCCTCTTTCTCGCTCGATACCGTGCGCCTGATGGAAAGCGGGCAAATGCCCCTTGCCTTGGGCTATACCAGTATCAGCGTGGTGGGCGGGCTGCTCGCAACCTGGGCCGGCCTGTCCCTGACCCGATTCTGAACCAACACCTACCTATAACGAGAGAACGATATGCTCGATTCCAAACTGTTACGCGGCCAACTTCAGGAAGTGGCGCAACGCCTGGCCTCCCGTGGCTTCAGCCTGGATGTCGCGCGCATCGAATCACTGGAAGAGCGCCGCAAGGCGGTGCAGACCCGCACCGAGCAATTGCAGGCCGAGCGTAACGCCCGTTCCAAGTCCATCGGCCAGGCCAAGGCCAAGGGCGAAGACATCGCGCCACTGATGGCCGACGTCGAGCGCATGGCCAACGAACTGGCTGCCGGCAAGACCGAGCTGGACGGCATTCAGGCCGAACTGGACGGTATCCTGCTGACCATCCCCAACCTGCCGGACGCCAGCGTACCGGTCGGTGCCAGCGAAGACGACAACGTCGAAGTGCGCCGTTGGGGTACGCCGACCGCCTTTGACTTCGAAATCAAGGACCACGTCGCCCTCGGCGAAGTCAGCGGTGGCCTGGACTTCGAGGCCGCAGCCAAACTGTCTGGTGCCCGTTTTGCTGTACTGCGCGGCCCGATCGCCCGCCTGCACCGCGCCCTGGCGCAGTTCATGATCAACCTGCACACCGGCGAGCACGGCTACGAGGAGCACTACACCCCGTACCTGGTGCAGGCGCCTGCCTTGCAGGGTACTGGCCAGCTGCCGAAGTTCGAGGAAGACCTGTTCAAGATCACCCGCGAAGGTGAAGCTGACTTCTACCTGATCCCGACTGCCGAAGTGTCGCTGACCAACTTGGTAGCGGGTGAAATCCTCGACGCCAAGCAGCTGCCGCTGAAACTGGTTGCCCACACCCCTTGCTTCCGCAGTGAAGCCGGTGCTTCTGGCCGTGACACCCGCGGCATGATCCGTCAGCATCAGTTCGACAAAGTCGAGATGGTGCAGGTGGTAGAGCCGGCCAAGTCGATGGAAGCCCTGGAAGGCCTGACCGCCAACGCCGAGCGCGTGCTGCAGCTGCTCGAGCTGCCGTACCGCGTGCTGGCCCTGTGCACCGGCGACATGGGCTTTGGCGCCGTGAAAACCTACGACCTGGAAGTGTGGGTGCCGAGCCAGGACAAATACCGCGAAATCAGCTCGTGCTCCAACTGCGGCGACTTCCAGGCGCGCCGCATGCAGGCCCGCTGGCGCAACCCGGAAACCGGCAAGCCAGAGCTGGTGCACACCCTCAACGGCTCCGGCCTGGCCGTAGGCCGTACCCTGGTTGCCGTGCTGGAAAACTACCAGCAGGCTGACGGTTCTATCCGTGTACCAGACGTGCTGAAGCCGTACATGGGCGGCGTTGAGGTCATCCGCTAAATGGATTACCTGCCGCTGTTCCACAAGCTGCAGGGCGGCCGCGTGCTGGTCGTCGGTGGCGGTGAGATCGCCTTGCGCAAGGCGCGCCTGCTGGCGGATGCCGGTAGCGAGCTGCGCGTGGTGGCGCCGGACGTCGACGGCCAGTTGGCTGCGTTGGCCCGGGAAGGTGGCGGCGAGGTGCTGGTGCGTGGCTATCAGGCAGCCGACCTGGTCGGTTGCCGGCTGGTGATCGCGGCTACCGACGACCCTGGGCTGAACGCCCAGGTGTCGGCCGATGCGCAGGCCCTCAGCCTGCCGGTCAACGTGGTGGATGCGCCGGCCCTGTGCACGGTGATCTTCCCGGCGATCGTCGACCGTTCACCGCTGGTGATTGCGGTATCCAGTGGCGGTGACGCCCCGGTGCTGGCGCGTTTGATCCGCGCCAAGCTGGAGGCCTGGATTCCGTCGGCCTATGGTGAACTGGCCGGGCTGGCGGCGCGTTTCCGGCACAAGGTCAAAACCTTGTACCCGGACGTCAACCAGCGTCGCGGCTTCTGGGAAACCGTGTTCCAGGGGCCGATTGCCGAGCGCCAGCTGGCCGGGCAGGGTGCTGAAGCTGAACGCCTGTTGCAGGCGATGGTAGATGGCGCGCCGGTGCAGCAGGGTGGTGAGGTGTACCTGGTAGGTGCTGGCCCGGGCGACCCGGACTTGCTCACCTTCCGCGCCTTGCGCCTGATGCAGCAGGCCGATGTGGTGCTGTACGACCGCCTGGTGGCGCCTGCCATTATCGAGATGTGCCGGCGTGATGCCGAGCGCATCTACGTGGGCAAGCGCCGTGCTGACCATTCCGTGCCGCAGGACCAGATCAACCGCCTGCTGGTCGACCTGGCCAAGCAGGGCAAGCGCGTGTTGCGCCTGAAGGGTGGCGATCCGTTCATTTTCGGCCGGGGTGGCGAAGAGATCGAAGAGCTGGCCGAGCATGGCATCCCGTTCCAGGTAGTGCCGGGCATTACTGCGGCCAGTGGCTGTTCCGCTTATGGCGGCATACCGCTGACTCACCGCGACTACGCCCAGTCGGTGCGCTTTGTCACCGGGCACCTGAAAGATGGCACCAGCAACCTGCCGTGGAATGACCTGGTGGCGCCGGCGCAGACCTTGGTGTTCTACATGGGCTTGGTCGGTTTGCCGACCATCTGTGCCGAGCTGATTCGCCATGGGCGGGCGGCGAATACCCCGGCGGCGTTGGTGCAGCAGGGGACTACGCGTAACCAACGGGTGTTTACCGGTACCCTGGCGGATTTGCCGGAGCTGGTGGCCCAGCATGAAGTGCATGCACCGACCCTGGTGATTGTGGGGGAAGTGGTGCAGTTGCGTGACAAGCTGGCCTGGTTTGAAGGGGCGCAGAACAGCTGAAGTTGTTGGGGCCGCTTTGCGGCCCATTCGCAGCACAAGGCTGCTCCTACAGGGATCGCGTGAAGGCTTGCGTGATTCCTGTAGGAGCAGCCTTGTGCTGCGAATGGGCTGCAAAGCAGCCCCGACTTTCTCAAGCCTGCCAAATCCCTTTGCCCACCAACTTCTCCCGATCATGCGGCAAGCCAAAGTCCTGCAACGGCCCCTTAGGCACGATCCCGGTCGGGTTGATGGTCTTGTGGCTCATGTAATAGTGCTTCTGGATATGCTCCATATCCACCGTGCCCGCTACCCCCGGCCACTGGTACAGCTCGCGCAGCCAGTTCGACAGGTTGTGGTAGTCGCTGAGGCGGCGCAGGTTGCACTTGAAGTGCCCGTGGTACACCGCATCGAAGCGCACCAGCGTGGTAAACAGGCGTACATCGGCCTCGGTCAGGTACTCACCGGCCAGGTAGCGATTGCGGCTTAGCAAGTCTTCCAGGTAATCCAGCTCGTTGAACACATCGTCGAACGCCGCCTCGTAGGCGTCTTGCGTGGTGGCAAAGCCTGCGCGGTACACGCCATTGTTCACCGCCGGGTAAATGCGCTCGTTCAATGCCTCGATGGTCGGCCGCAGTGGCTCGGGGTAGAGGTCTAGCGTATTGCCGGTCAGCTCGTTGAACGCGCTGTTGAAGATACGGATGATCTCCGACGACTCGTTGTTGACGATGCGTTTCTCTTGCTTGTCCCACAACACAGGCACGGTCACGCGGCCCGTGTAATGCGGGTCATCCTGGGTATAGCGCTGGTGCAGGTACTGCAGGCCGTCTAGGTGGTCACCGCTGGAGCCTTGCTGCTGGTCGAAGGTCCAGCCATTGTCTTGCATCAGCCAGCTCACTACCGACACATCGATCAATGGCTCAAGGCCTTTGAGTGCGCGCAAGATCAGGGTGCGGTGGGCCCATGGGCAGGCCAGCGAGACGTACAGGTGGTAACGGCCGGCCTCGGGGGCGGGCAGCTGATTGCGGCGCTGGGCGTTTTCGCGTTTGAACGTGCCGTCCTTGCCGTTTTCATACCACTGGTCGTGCCAGCGGCCGTCGATCAAAAGGCCCATGGTGAGCTCCTGAAACAAAGTGGTTTGTCGTTGGAGCCCAGTCTAGGCCAAATCGTTCGAACAAATAGCGCAAAGATCGGGGTGCTATTATCGGCTAAATCGATCTATTGCGCGTATCCCAATAGCCTTGCGCTGTCGCGAACGCCTGCTCGCGGTCTTGCCCCAGGCCACGCAGGGCCAGGGCCATGGTCGCGATCAGGGCTTTTTCGCCATAACTGTCTTCCACTTCACCGCGCCAGAACGCCAGCAAGTGCTCGGCCTGCAGGCTGGCCGGTTTGACATGGCGGCGCTCGCTCAGCGCTGGCCATTCTTCGTCCCATGCTTCGCCCGCCGTCGTCCCGTAGAGGTGGCTGATGACATCGGGGTTGACTTCGATCTCACCGCCATCGCCCTTGATCACCACGGCATGGTCGCCCAGCAGGCGGCTGGCCTCACGGTGCACGGCCTGGTAACCCGGGTGGAAGATGCTTTGCAGGCCACAGCGTGCGCCCAGCGGGTTGAGCACCCGGGCCAGTGAGTGGATGGGCGAGCGCAGGCCCAAGGTGTTGCGCAGGTCGATCATGCGCTGCAACTGCGGCGCCCAGTCGTGCAGCGGGAAAAACGCCAGGTGATGCTGGTCCAGTGTATTGCCCACAGCAGCCCAGTCGCGGCACAGCGGGATCTGCAACAGGTCGAGCAGTTGCTCTGTATACATCCGCCCGGCGGTATGCGCGCCACCGCCGTGCATCAGGATGCGCACGCCATTGCCGGCCAGGCACTTGGCCGCCAGCAGGTACCAGGGCAGGTGGCGCTTCTTGCCGGCGTAAGTGGGCCAGTCCAGGTCCACCGCAATGCTCGGCGCCTGCAGGTGGGCGCGCAGGGCCTCGGTGAAGCCGGCCAGCTCTTCGGCGCTTTCTTCCTTGTGGCGCAGCAGCATGAGGAAGGCGCCCAGCTGGGTGTCCTCGACCTTGCCTTCCAGCAGCAGGGTCATGGCCGCGCGGGCCTCTTCACGGGTCAGGCCGCGCGCGCCGCGCTTGCCTTTGCCGAGAATGCGCACGAATTCGGCGAACGGGTGCTCGGCAGGGGTTTCAAGCGTGAGCGGGCGAACTTCTTTCAAGAGGGGCTGGGTCATATGCAGTTGGTCGGCTTGGGCAGGCCCGCCAGCTTGGCGGCAAGTTTGGCGGGGGTGCCATTGAACAGGCGGTTCAGGTGAGGGCTGTTGCCCTTTTCCGGGCCCAGCTTCAGGGCCGTGTACTTGATCAGTGGGCGCGTGGCCGGGGACAGCTGGTATTCCTGGTAGAACTGGCGCAGCAGTTCGAGGATTTCCCAATGGTCCGCCGTCAACGGGATACCCTCGCGCTCGGCTAAAGCCTCGGCGGCGGCGCGGGACCAGTCTTGCAGGTCGACCAGAAAGCCGTCCTTGTCCAGGGCGATCGCCTGATCGCCAACGTTGAGCGTACTCATAGCCAGCTGTTGACCTTGTCGTAAAGCAGCGACAGTTCGACGAACCCGGCGTAGTCCACGGCTTTGGCCAAGTCGTTGCCGACCGCGCGAGCTTGCACATCCTCATCCAGGGCGAACAGGCGCCGGGCCAGGCCGGCAGCTTGCAGTTGGCGATGCGGCTCGCTGCCGCTGCGCAGGGCATACACCGCATCGCCGCACAGCAGCAACGCGTCGTCTGTGCCGAGAAGGCGCAGGCAGCTGGCCAGGCGCTCGTCGCCAAACGGGGAGTGGGCAATTACATGCAGGGTTGTCATCAGAGCGTTACCACCTGGTCGAAACGGGCGATCAGCGCGGCCAGTGCCGCGTCATCCAGCACTTGCACCGGCAGCACCAGGGCATCGGCTGCCAGGCCGCGGCGGTTGAGGCTGTGGCTGCAGGCGAACAGTTCCTCGACCCCGAACATTGGCAGCGCCTGTAGGTTGGCGGCCAGGTTCTTCTGTTGCACGGCGGCGGGTTGCTGGCCGGGAGCGAGCTGGAACACCCCGTCGTCCAGGAACAGCATGCCTAACGGCAGGTCGAACGCCCCGCCGGCCAGGGCAATGTCCAGCGCTTCGCGGGCCGATGGGCCATTCCACGGGGCCTGACGGCTGATGATCAATAACGATTTGGCCATTTCAGTCGCCTCCGAAGCAGACAAGGCGGTCGGCAACCTGCGCCGCTTCATGCAGCTGGCCAAGCCCCGACAGTTCCCAAGGTTTGGGCAGGTTCACCGCCGGGCGCTGGTAACGGTTGGCTTCGGCCTCGTCGAGCACGCCACGGCGCAGGGCGGCGGCGATGCACACCACCGCGTCCAGCTGGTGGGTCTGGATAAAGGTACGCCATTGGCCTGCCACGTCCAGTTCGTCCTGGGGCGCGACCACGTTGGCCGAGGCACTGTGCACCCCGTCCTGATAAAAGAACAGCCGGGCAATCTCATGCCCGCCAGCCAGCACCGCCTCGGCGTAGCGCAAGGCGCGCCGCGAGGAGGGCGCATGGGCCGGGGAGAACACCGCGATAGCGAATTTCATGGCTAACTCATGCAAAGGAATGCCGCCATGATAAAGCAAAAAAGCCCGCGCCCGCTTGTGCAAGCGGCGCGGGCTTTCTGTGTATCCGTGTGTCCTACGCGACCCCTGTAGGAGCGGCCTTGTGTCGCGATGGGCTGCAAAGCAGCCCCATGGCCCTGTCAGAAGGCCACAAGACTCAACCCTGCTCCTTGCTCTCCGGCAAGAACCAGTTCAGCACCAGCGCACAGATCCCCCCGGTAGCCACACCCGACTCCAGCACATTGCGAATCGCCGCCGGCATATGCGCCAGGAACTCCGGCACCTGCGCCACGCCCAGGCCCAGCGCCAACGACACGGCAATGATCAGCAGTGCACGACGGTCCAGCCGGGTGCTGGCCAGAATGTTGATACCCGAAGCCGCAACCGCCCCGAACATCACCATGGCCGCACCACCCAGCACCGGCTCCGGCACCGCCTGGATCACCCCGGCAACGCTTGGGAACAGCCCCAGCAGCACCAGCATCACGGCAATCCACATGCCGATGTGGCGGCTGGCAATACCGGTCAGCTGAATCACCCCGTTGTTCTGGGCAAAGATCGAGCTGGGGAAGGTGTTGAACACACCGGCCAGCAGCGAGTTGGCACCGTTGACCAGCACGCCACCTTTGATCCGCTGCATCCACACCGGCCCTTCGACCGGCTGGCGCGACACCTTGCTTGTGGCGGTAACGTCACCGATGGCTTCCAGCGAAGTCACCAGGTAAATCACCAGCATCGGAATGAACAGCGCCCACGAGAAGCCCAGGCCAAAGTGCAGCGGGGTCGGCACCTGGAACAGCGCGGCTTCATGCATGCCGGTGAAGTCCAGGCGGCCCATGTAGCCGGCCAGCGCGTAACCGACCGCCAGGGCGATGACGATGGCGCAACTGCGCATCCACACTACGGGTACGCGGTTGAGGATCACGATGATCGCCAGCACCACGCCCGACAGCAGCAGGTTATCGCCATTGGCAAAGGTGCCATTGGCCATGGCGCCAAAGCCACCGCCCATGCTGATCAGGCCGACCTTGATCAAGGTCAGGCCGATCATCAGCACCACGATACCGGTCACCAGCGGGGTGATCAGGCGTTTGACGAACGGCAGGATGCGCGACACGCCCATCTCCACGAACGAGCCTGCAATCACCACGCCGAAGATGGCTGCCATTACACCCTCTACCGGCGTGCCTTGCTTGACCATCAGCGCGCCGCCCGCAATCAGCGGGCCAACGAAGTTGAAGCTGGTGCCCTGCACGATCAGCAGCCCGGCGCCGAACGGGCCAAAGCGCTTGCACTGGACGAAGGTGGCGATACCCGAGATCACCAGCGACATGGAAACGATCAGGTTGGTATCACGCGCAGAAACGCCCAGCGCCTGGCAGATCAGCAGGCCAGGAGTGACGATCGGCACGATGATCGCCAGCAGGTGCTGCAGGGCAGCCAGCAGGCCGATCAGCAGCCGTGGCTTGTCCTCCAGGCCAAGCACCAGTTCATTGGCAGGCGCCGCTGCGCCTGGGCTGTGTTCGTGTGAGCTCATTGCTGAAAGCCGCCCCGAAAGAAAAAAGGAGCGCATTCTACGGGGTGATAAGCGATTGCGGTAGAGAAAAGCACGATGTCTGCATGATCGGCGAGCATTTGCCTGATTATCTGACTTTTTAGTCAGCAATTGCGGTTGGCAGGGTTTTGAGGGGCAGGTGTCCTCCCTGAGTTATAGGGAGGGGCAGAAATCGAGCGCCGCCCGCGCGGCGCTCGATTTATCAGGCGCTGAACCTCTATCGACGTACACCCCGGACCCCAGTCCCCTTTCGAAAACCCACAAAAAAGCCCGCCGAAGCAGGCTTTCTCACACAGCAATCAATCAGTCATCACGACCCATGATGCCAAACAGCTGCAGCAGGCTGACAAACAGGTTGTAGATCGACACATACAGGCTGATGGTCGCCATGATGTAGTTACGCTCGCCGCCATGAATGATCGCGCTGGTCTGGAACAGGATGCAGACCGACGAGAACAGCACGAAGCCAGCGCTGATCGCCAGTTGCAGGCCGCTGATCTGGAAGAAGAAGCTGGCAACGACAGCACCCAGCAACACGAAGAAGCCTGCGGTGATGAAACCGCTGAGGAAGCTCATGTCCTTGCGGGTGATCAGCACATAGGCCGACAGACCACCAAACACCAGCGCAGTCATGGCAAACGCAGAGCTCACCACTTCAGCGCCACCGGCCATGCCCAGGTAACGGTTCAGGATAGGGCCGAGGATGAAGCCCATGAAACCGGTGAGGGCGAAGGTAGACACCAGGCCCCAGGCCGAATCACGCAGCTTGTTGGTCAGGAAGAACAGCCCGTAGAAGCCGATCAGCACCACGAACACGTTCGGGTAGCCGACGCGCATCTGCTGGGCAACGAATGCCATGACACCGCTGAAGGCGAGGGTAAGCGCCAGCAGGCTGTACGTGTTGCGCAGGACCTTGCTGATCTCCTGCTGCTCGACCTGCTGGCCGTGGTGGACGGCGTAATCCTGTTCGCGCATGGCGACACTCCTTGGTAAAACCTGTGGTTTCAGACGTTCAGATGCTAGGAGTCTAACAGAGCTCCTGCAACCCGCGACACAGAGAGTTTGACAGCGTGTTTCATTACGGTATTATGGCGGCCGCAAAACGAGCTGGAAGCGTGGCCGAGTGGTTTAAGGCAACGGTCTTGAAAACCGTCGATGGGCAACTATCCTAGAGTTCGAATCTCTACGCTTCCGCCATATTCAAAGCCCTGATTATTCAGGGCTTTTTGCGTTTTGGGGGCCTGTAAAACGGGCTTCTGAAGCGGGTTCATTCAAAGGAGTGAGTGAATGCCCAGTGTGCCTTTTGCACGTCTGGTTGCAGCGCGTGGCGTTGCCGTGAGCGTTACAGCCATTGCCGAAGACAGGGTGCCTGAACCCAACGAAGCGAATTGCTCGGGTGAAACCTATGAGCAAATCCTGGCGAGCCTCTCCAAGGAGTGGGACCGCAATGAGTTCATCGCCAACTGCAAGAGCTTCCATGCTGCCAAAAAGATGACCAAGTGGAAGTTCGAAAAGAGCCCACCTGACAGCTTCTGAGCCCAGCCCAAGCCCCGGCAGTGATGCTGGGTTTTTTTTGCATTAGATCGGGGCATTCGCGCTGCCTCGATGGCATACGAGGCCAGTGTCGATGACACCTCGATTGGCATAGGGGGCTGTGCGTTCCTCGGAGCACACGGAAGATGGTTTCAACCGCATTTACTTCGAAAAATCCCTCACATAACTGAGCGCGGTTCGCCTCAGGCCGGCCTTGCAGGCAATTTTGCGTGATGTGGGTTGGTGAGACGCACTGAACGGTATCTGCCGATAGTTGGAGGAGAGCTAGCGCCGCTCCCCCCGTGTAGGCTCAGTCTTGAACAAAGACGCTGATCAGCGCTTTGCCGCAGATACCAATCACTCCTTCACGTCAGTGCTGTGATTGCGGTTGCAGGCTGTAAGTTGGAGCTGAAGTGGCAAGGCTGGCAGGCCTTGACGACAAGGCTGCGATCGCCGCTATCAAGGCGAGGCCGCCAATGAAGCATGCGACCGGAATCCAATCGCTGCCGTTGGACATCAGCGCGTAGCACAGACTTGGCGAGAAGCCGGCAACGATGAAGCTCAGCTGAGTCGCCAGACCGACACCGGTGTAGCGCACGCGGATGCTGAACATCTCGGCGTAGAACGATGGCCACAGCGCATTGGGGGCGCTGTAAAGCACAGATTTGAGTACAACAGTGCTGAAGATGATCAGGCCGATGCTCCCGGTGGTGATTGACCACAGGAAGAAGAACACCCCCGCACTACAAGCGAATGCGCCAACCGTGAAAATTGTCTTGCGCCCGATTCGGTCTCCCAGCAAGCCGAACAAAGGCTGACAGACCAAGGCTACTGCCTGACTCGCTGCAATCGCAGTGAGCATGGATGGCCGATCGATCCCTTGGTTGTTGGTGGCCCAGGACAGCCCGAAAATCATCACAAGGGAGGAAACTGAACAGATCAATGCGCAGCAAAATACCGTAAAGAAAGCGCGACGTTCGTTGCGCATGAGTTCGACGACAGGCGGAAGGTCATTTGCTGGTTGGCTTGCTTTGAACTCGGGGCTTTCTTCCACGCCCCGACGGATGATCCAAGTGATCACGACCATTACTGCACTGAGCAAGAACGGAATGCGCCACCCCCAGCTTAGAAGCTGCTCTTCACTCAACATCGATAGAGGGATGAACACTGAGGTGGCGAGGATAGACCCCATCGAGGCGCCATTGATCAACCAGCTGGTGTAGAACCCCTTACTCTTACCCGGAGCATGCTCCATCGTCAGCAAGCTTGCCCCCACCTGCTCGCCACCTGCAGAGAACCCTTGGAGCAATCGACAAAACACCAACAGAGCGGGTGCCCACGCGCCGACAGTTGCATAGGTGGGCAGAAGGCCAATGGTAAACGTCGCTAAACCCATCAATAGCAGCGTCATCATCAGCACTTGTTTGCGGCCCCATTTATCACCCAGGTGCCCGCAAACCAATGCGCCGATTGGGCGCGCTATGTAGCCAACGCCGAAGGTGGCAAGCGCAGCAAGCGTTCCCGCCATAGGGTCGTTCGAGGGGAAGAACAGGGTGCTGAAAACCAGGGCCGCGGCTGAGCCGTAAATGAAGAAGTCGTAATACTCGACAACGCTACCCAGGAAGCTGCCGAAGGCAGCCCTGCGGGCCATGCGCCGTTGGTTCGTGGCATCTGAATGCATGATGGGACCTTTATTGTAATTGTCTTTTTCAGGAGAACTCAGCGACTGCCAAATGGCGCGAGCTGGCTGCCGCCGCAGACATGGATGACTTCGGCAGTTACGAATGCGGCGTCCTCAGATGCCAGATATGAAGTTGTTCCAGCGATGTCTTCTGGCTTGGCCAGGCGCTTGAGCGGTGTATTGCTGATTGATCCCTGCGCCATACGCTCGAAGCTCTCTGCATCACGCCCATCCAGTGTGAATGCGGAGGGTAAAAGGCCTGGCGCGATGGCATTCACCGTGACGTTGTGTGCGGCTAATTCTCTGGCCATCGATCGTGTCAGGCCTACCAAACCAGCCTTGCATGCCACATAAGCTGGAGGGCCGCCCGCGACCCAGCACCGCGAAACCATGTTGATCACTCGACCACTGGCCTGGCGCTGCCAGTAAGGTGCGACGTGCTGGCAGATCAGGGCTGGAGCGCGCAGGTTCACGGCCATCATGTGATCCCATTTCGCCACGTCGAAATCGTAGATAGAGCCTCGGTGATTGACCGCAGCGTTGTTGACCACGACGTCGATGCGACCGAACCGCTGCCCCACCTGCTCGACCATTTCACTGATCGATGAGGGGAGGCCGAGATCAGCCTGGACTGCCACCGCACTTTGGCCGGGCGCCAGTTGAAGCTGCTGGAGAAAGGCCTGAGTTGTGTCCAGGTCGATATCAACTGCGGCAATGTGCAACCCGTCTCTGGCCAAGCGAACGCAGATTGCGCGCCCCAGTTCTCCAGCGGCGCCGGTGACGAGTGCAACGCGGCGGGTTTCATGTGTTGTATTCATTGGCACGGTACCTCAAGGCTTGTATCGGAAGCGACGGTGGTCATTTTCATGTAGCGACGCACGAGATCCCGGTTCCGGGACAGCTTCGTTACGTCCGGATGGCTCGAGTCAAAATCCTCAATCGAGATCCAATCGTCGAAACCGTTTTTTTGGAGCGTTTTCAGCATGGATTGAAGTGGCAGCACCCCCTCATCTGGCGGACACCATTCCCAGCTCCAGCCCTCGCCCGGGGCCTGCGGGACATACGCGACATTTTTAACCTGTACGTGAGCGAGGTGATCGCCCATCAGGTCGAGGGATAACTGCACGTCCTCTCGGCCCTCGATTGCGAGGTTGCCAAGGTCGTAAATGATGCCTAGCTGGTGCGTGGGATAGTGCTCAGCGACGCGCATCGCAAGCGAAGGGCTTGAGCAGATGGTTCGCTGGTGGACTTCAAGGGCGAGCTGGATGCCCGATTGTTCGGCCAGCGGGACGATGTCATCCAGGAAGCGGCGCATTCTGGAGTAGCCCACGGCGTAACGCTGATGCTGGTAGCCAGGCGCCCAGAGTCGAAGCCGTGCTTGACCCGCTTGAGCTGCAAGGTCGATCAGGAGGCGAGCATTTTCAATGTCGCCGACCTCCAGGTAAGGACTAAGCCCGAAGATCTCGAGACCATGCGACTGGCAGTGCCGGTAGATACGATCGACTGCCTGGGGAGTCGGCGCCACGGTGCAACGATTATTGCTTCGCGCGTCCCATGGGCGTCTGCTATCCAGGCCATCGATACTCGCCACACGCCATTCCACGCCTTGGTAGCCTTCTCGCGCCAAGTGCTCCACGAGATGCTCTGGGGAAAGGGAGGGTAGCGAAGCGCTAGAGACGCCTAGGCGCGGCGTTTTTTGTTGTGTCATTGATCGGCACCTTAATCACACCCCGAGTTGGTGGGGTGGCTCGATGCTAAATCAAACTGCTGGTTCATTAAATTGATATAAAAGCCACCGTTGATTAACCTGTAGGTTGATCAAAGGAGTCGTTGCATGAAGCCATCCCCCATCAGCCTTCGTCACTTCAAGGTGTTCCTCGCTGTCGTCAGCTCTGGCAGCCTTGTGACGGCTTCCAAACTTCTTCACATCACGTTGTCGGCAGTATCCAAGAGCGTCAAGGAGCTTGAGCAGGAACTGGATGCCCAGTTGCTGGTGCGTGGGCGAAAAGGCATACAACTGACGCAAGCGGGGGAAGCGTTCAGCAAGCACGCTTCTCAGGCCATGGCCAGCTTCAGGCTGGCCATGGAGGACGTAAAAGACGCGCCCCAAGCGCCTCAGGTTCTGAAAGTTGGTGCATTACCGACTGCTGCTGGTTACATGCTTGCACCTGTCGTAGAGCAGATGCGTCAGCGATACCCGCACATTCAGGTGCAAGTCGCTTCCGGTATTTACGATTACCTGGTGGGCAAGCTGCGCACGCGTGAGCTTGATTTGATCGTTGGGCGCCTGATCGGACGGGACATGGTGGGTGTAGTGTTCGAGGCACTCTACGAAGAAGATCTGGTGCTAGTGGTGCGCAGCGGCCATCCGCTTGCCCAGCATCGGCATCTTGAGCTGGATGATCTGCGCCCCTACACGCTCGTCGTATCGCCGCATGGAACCTTGGTGCGGATCAGCGTAGACAACTTTCTACTCTCCAAGGGCGGGCTAGAGGGGTTTCAAATACAGGAATCCCTGAGTGAGACGTTCTCGCGGGTATACGTGCAGGATTACGATGGGGTCTGGTTTGTTCAGCGGGGGGTGGTTGACCTTGATATGCGCATGGGGCTGGTTAAACGACTGCCCTTCAGCAGCACGCTGCTTCGAGCTCCGATCGGATTAACATCTCCGACAGACCGGCCCCTATCAGAGGCGGCCACCGTTTTTGCCGAACTGCTGAGGCAATGGTGCGCACAAACACAATCTCAGAGTTGATTCTGAGCCCCGCCAAAGCCCCGGCAGAGATGCTGGGGCTTTTTTGCATTGGGTTGGGGCATTAGGCGCTTTTCGAGCCAATGCTGGAGGCCAGGCAAATCAGCGCATCATGCCCAGCTCGGCATCATCCATCAGTGCCTTGGCCAGCGCACTCAGATAATGAGCAGCCCAGATCATCATCGGTTTCTCTTCCATCAACCCGATAATCGTCAGCTCCCGCACGTACCCCATCAGCTCCGAGGATTGCTCCCGAGCGCTTTTGCAGGGAATCCCGGCTTCGATGCGAAACAGTGGGTGTGTCTGGTTTTCACCCTGGTAGAACGTGGTCTTGCCTACTGTGGTTTGTTCGGTCGATTCGTCAGTAGTCATGTGTCCATCTCCCGGATCGGCTCAGTGCTGCATTCGCAGCTCGTTCGGCACCTGTACCTGAATCAATGCGGACTCAAGTAACGAGCGCAGGGACTCAAGTTCATGGGTCGTCGCCATCATCAGTACCGCTGCAGGTGACTTGGGCTGCATCAGCATCGCTTGTTGCGAAATGGCTAGCGCGCAGACGGCATATTCCGCAGCTTGGATGAGGGTGTCTTCGAGGGAGTGGAGGGTGTGGGGTGGGTCGGGGACCATCTTTAACATTCCTATATCTCCAGATAGGCTGCGCCGATCCCGCTGTCAAACAGGTTAGGTGGCAGCTGTGCGTGGGTTGACAGACCGGCGGATATAGGAAGTTCCGGCGCACGCAAGCGTGCCCCACGCGCAGCCGCCATTGAGGGCGCCGCAGAACCTATATACCGTTACGGCCTGTCAAAGCCGTGTCGCTGATGAGCGGCGACCGGCCCAGACTAGAGCCCCAACAGGGCACCCGCAACGGAAAATAGGCGGCAACAGTATCTTTGGGAAATGCCCTACAAGAAAGCGAAAAATTCTGATTTTTCGACACAGATAGACATCATCTTGGGTGGGGATAGCTAGGAATCGTGCATTGTCCTATGGGAGCGCGGCCAAGGCTGTGATAATGGCGGCAATGACAAGGGCCATACCATGCTGACCATCTCCAATAACGTGCATCTGCCGGATGCCGAAATCGAACTGACCTACATCCGCGCGCAAGGCGCGGGTGGGCAGAATGTCAACAAGGTGTCCAGCGCCGTGCACCTGCGCTTCGACATCCCGGCCTCATCGTTGCCCGAGTTCTACAAGGAGCGGCTGCTGGCGCTGCGTGACAGTCGCATCACCGGCGACGGTGTGTTGATCATCAAGGCCCAACAATATCGCACCCAGGAGCAGAACCGTGCTGACGCACTGGCGCGTCTTGGCGAGTTGATCATCGCTGCCGGCAAGACCGAAAAGAAACGCCGCCCCACCAAACCGACCCTCGGCTCGAAGACCCGCCGGCTTGAAGGGAAAGCCAGGCGGAGCACTGTCAAGGCGGGTCGGGGCAAGGTGGATTTCTAGGGCGGTGTCGGACCGTCGCTGGCAAGTCTGGGCTCTGCGATGCCAGCGTGGCTAGTCCGGCTGCAAAGCGGCCCCCGGGTTTTGGCGTAACATCAACTATTGCTGGGGCTGCTTTGCAGCCCCTTCGCGGCACAAGGCCGCTCCTACAAAGGTCCGCGTAAGCCAACACGCAAGATCACTTGATCAGCGGCACACCGCTCAGCTTCTGCAACTCGTCAAAGTCGATATCCGCACAAATCTCGACCACTTTCAGCCCTTCAGGCGTTACTTCCAGTACGGCCAGGTCGGTGTAGATGCGGCTGACGCACGCAATGCCGGTCAGCGGGTAGGTGCACTCGGGCACCAGCTTGCTTTCGCCGGTCTTGGTCAGGTGGTCCATCATCACGAACACCTGGCGGGCGCCGGTGGCCAGGTCCATCGCGCCGCCTACGGCCGGGATCGAACCTTCGGCGCCGGTGTGCCAGTTGGCCAGGTCGCCCTTGACCGACACCTGGAAGGCGCCCAGTACGGCGATGTCCAGGTGGCCGCCACGCATCATCGAGAACGAGTCGGCATGGTGGAAGAAGGCACCACCGGTCAGCAGAGTCACGTGCTGCTTGCCGGCGTTGATTAGGTCATCGTCTTCCTCGCCCGGCGCAGGGCTTGGGCCCATGCCCAGCAGGCCGTTCTCGCTGTGCAGGAAGACTTCCTTGTCGCCCAGGTAGTTGGCCACCAGGGTGGGGGCGCCGATACCCAGGTTTACGTACGCGCCTTCCTGGATGTCTGCGGCCACGCGCTGGGCCATCTCGGTGCGGGAGAGCTTTTTGGTGATGGTCATGGCAGGCCTCAGACAGCGTTGGCAATCGAAGAAGCGGCAGCACCGGAAACGGCAACCACGCGCTGGACGAAGATACCCGGGGTGATGATGTGTTCCGGGTCCAGTTCACCGAGTTCGACAACCTGGTCGACCTGGGCGATGGCGGTCTTGGCAGCCATGGCCATGATCGGGCCGAAGTTACGGGCGGCCTTGCGGTAGGTCAGGTTGCCCCAACGGTCACCCTTGTGCGCCTTGATCAGCGCAAAGTCGGCATGCAGCGGCATTTCCAGCACGTACATGCGGCCGTCGATTTCACGGGTTTCCTTGCCTTCGGCCAGCAGGGTGCCGTAGCCGGTCGGCGAGAAAAACGCACCAATGCCCGAACCTGCTGCGCGGATGCGCTCGGCCAGGTTACCTTGTGGTACGACTTCCAGTTCGATCTTGCCGGCCCGGTACAGTTCGTCGAACACGTAGGAGTCGGACTGGCGCGGGAACGAGCAGACCACCTTGCGCACGCTGCCCGCCATGAGCAGGGCGGCCAGGCCGATCTCGCCGTTACCGGCGTTGTTGCTGATAATGGTCAGGTCGCGGGCACCGGTTGCGATCAGGCCATCGATCAGCTCGGACGGCATGCCGGCTGTGCCGAAGCCACCGACCATGATGGTCGAACCGTCGGTGATCCCTTCCACCGCGCTGGCGATGGACTCGTACGTTTTGTTGATCAAGGCGAGCTCCTGGTTGTTCCTGGAGTAGGGTTGTCGGGCTGGCCGGCGCGTTGAAGCGATCAGGCCTGTCAGCGCTTGAAATGGGTTGCTGACTTTCGCTATAGCGTGCCGCAAGATAGGGCAACAGTAGAGGGGGTTTAGCGGAATTTGTGCGATTATCGAACTGTTGTGCGATGTGCGAGCAGTTCTGGTGGCTATTTGTCACATTTCGGACAAGGGCCTGATTTCATCTGGTTTGCGCCTCGTTGGTGCATGCAGGGCCTGGCATAACCTTTCTTGCACAAGTGCTGTGCATTCAATGACTTGAATTCCCCATTTATCACCGCTCCCGCCGTTGGCGTGCGAATTGCTATCAGATTGCCATCCGATGTCGCGTATGGTGAAGATAATGTCGCTTTCCAGTGGTTCGATGGCGTTGTCATCGAGTGAGAAGGGCTGGTTGCCCTGGTTCGGTAAAACCGGAAAGCTCAGCATGGGCTGGGCATGTCGCCTGAACCGGGCGAGCTATCCGCAGATCGAACAAACCTTCGAAGCCATTGCCCAGACCCGCATGCGTTTGTTGCATGACTGGGCGAACGAGCACTGGGAGCATTTGGCTGAACTTGCAGAACAACTCGCGCAAGGGTTCGCTCAACCCGATAGCACGCTGCTGCGGGACAAACTGGCGCAGGCCGAAGACTTTTCCGAGTTGTTTGTCGTCGATGCTGCGGGCAGCATCATCACCTCGACCTGGCCACAACGTGGTACGCCACGTATCGAGCAGACTGCAGCGCTGGCCCAAGGGCTGAAGGCGCCCTTTCTGCATGGCCCTTACAGCGACCCGCTGACCCTGCGCATCGGCCCGTCGTCTTCACGCTTCCACGACGAAGTGACGCTGATGTTCTACCAGCCGGTGAAGGCTGGCGGTAAAGTCCTTGGCTGCCTGTGCGGTCGGGTACCCAACGATGTTCTGGGTGACCTGATCCAGCGCGAGGCCGGGCATATTTTCGCCGAGTCGGGCGACAACTACCTGTTCATGGCGCAGTCGCGCTTCGACCCGGCGATCCAGCCCGGCACGGCCCTGTCGCGCTCGCGCTTCGAGGACGGCACCTTCACCCACGGCGAAAACCTCAAAAGTGGAGTGCACACGCCTTGGTCCACCGTACAGGTCCAGCGCCATACCGAACTGGAACTGCGCTTCACCGACCCCTCCACGCGCGAACTGCACCCTGGGGTGAGGGAAACCATCAGGCGTGGTGCCAACCTGTTCGTGACCTACCCGGGTTACTCGGATTACCGCCACGTACCAGTGGTCGGCAAGGGCGTAACGTTCCAGTTGCCGGGCTCGCCTGACCGCTGGGGCATGATGTGCGAAGCCGACCTGGAGGAGGTCTACCGCCGCCGCTCGCTGAGTCATGGGTTGATGAAACCCTATGTGGCGACCATGGCCGGGTTGTTCGGCTGCAACTACCTGGTGCAGCACTATGCCGGCCTGGCGCAAGGGCTGAACGATGTTGTTCTGGGCCTGAGCATGCTCGGCGCCACGCTGTTGTTCGGCGTATTTGGGCCCAAGCGCCTGGCTGCCAGGCTTAACGGCATGAGCGGCGTGCTGCGTACCATCGCCGAGGGTGAAGGCAACCTGCGTCAGCGCCTGGACACCAGCACCCTGGGCAATGACGAGAGCGGCGACATGGCGCGCTGGATCAACAGTTTCATCGACCGCCTGGACGCGGTGGTGGGCCAGGTGGTCAAGGCCAGCCGCACGGTCGGCAGTACCAACCAGATGATGCTCGGGCGCAGCCAGGCGGCCAGCGTGAGCTCCTCCGATGTGGCTGATGCGGTGCATCAGATGATGATCATCATGGAGGAGCAGCTTGGCGAACTGCAGCAGGCGTCGGTCAGCGCCGAACAGATGAAGCAGGCCATGGACGAGGTGGTCAGCCGTGCCCGCGAGCAGTTTCTGGCGGTGCAGGCAGGCACCCAGTCCATTCGCGATGTGGTGGCGCGCTCGTCATCCAGCGTGCAGCGGCTTGACAGCCGCATGGTCGAGATCGACAACATCACCGGGCTGATCAGCGACATCACCAACCAGACCAACCTGCTGGCGCTCAATGCCGCCATCGAGGCGGCGCGCGCCGGCGAGCATGGTCGTGGTTTTGCGGTGGTGGCCGACGAGGTGCGCAGCCTGGCCGCGCGAACCGCGCGCGCGGCCGAAGACATTCGCCACATGGTCGAGAGCCTACAGGGCGAAACCCGCCAGGCCGTCAGTTTCATGGAGCAGGGCGTACAGGACGTGGACAACAGCCTGCGCCTTGCCGAAGACGCTTCGTCCGAGAACGTCCAACTGCACCAGGCCGTGGAAAGCATGTTCGCCATCATCCAGCAGCTCAACCGGCGAAGCGTGGAATATGGCAAGACCATCGAGCAGGTCAACCAGTCCTCCAGCGAGATGCAGCAGACCGCGGTGGTGCTGCAGAGCAGCGCGCAGAAGGTGCGGGTGGATGCTGGCAAGCTGCAGAAACTGGTGGGGCAGTTCGAGGTCAGTGGCGAGGGGAAGGGGGCCGCTGCAGCTTGAGCACAAGATCGGGTACGCGAAACGGTTCGTGCATGCGTACAAGGCATGCCGTGCCCTCGGGCAATGCATCATGCACTCCAGCTTCAGGCATCATGTACCCAGCCCCATCCAGAAAGCTGAACCCGTCAAATGCCAGACTCCATCAAACCCAACCGCGCCATCTATGACCTGGACATGCTCCGCACCGTGGTTATGGTGGCCGACTGCGGCAGTTTCACCACCGCTGCCGCGCGCCTGCACTCCACCCAGTCCACGGTCAGCCAGAAGGTGCGCCGGCTGGAGGAAATGGTCGGCCAGCAGCTGCTCGACCGCAGCAACCGCGAGGTGCACCCGACCGATGCGGGGGAAACCCTGCTGGGGTATGCGCGGCACCTACTGGCGGTGAGCAGCCAGTTGACCGAAGCCATGTCGGGCGGGGTGACGGTGACCGTGCGCATCGGCCTGCCGGACGATTTTGTCGCGGGCAAGACGATGCAGGCGCTGGCGGCGTTCAACCGCCGCAACCCGACGGTAAAACTGGAAATTACCGGAGGGCTTAGCCGGGACTTGATGAGCACCTATGACCGTGGCGAGCTGGACCTGGTGCTGATCAAGCAGCGGCGCCACAGCCGTGAGGCCAATGCGTGCCAGCCGGAGCGCATCGAATGGATCGACAGTGCGCAGTACCCGTGTTTTGCCCAGGACCCGATTCCGCTGGTGACCTTTCCGCCACGCGGGTTGTACCGGGATGACATGATCGGTGCCGTCGAGGCAATGGGGCGCAGTTGGCGGATCGCTTTTACCAGTTCGAGCCTGGCGGGGATTCAGGAGGCGGTGGCTAACGGGTTAGGGGTTAGCCTATTGCCGTCGCGGGTAGTGACGGGTGGGCATCGAGTGCTCGGGGCGGAGCAGGGGTTCAAGCCTATCAAGGTGTTCGAGGCGGCGATTTTTCATCGGCCTACCGCAGACCCTATGGTCGTGGCGCTGGCCGAAATCCTGATCGGGATCTTGCGGGCTGAGGCGCAGTAAGAATGCGCCTTCGCTCAGAGTGCAAAGTCTGAAACCGAGTCGCGTACTTTGTGGGAGCAACTGTCTTGCTCAAATCTGAAAGCTTTCGCGAGCACTGTGGAAGCGGGCATGCCCGCGAACACGGGCGAAGCCCGTGCCATCCACCGCGCCGCCTGCTTCGCGGGCTTGCCCGCTCCCACAAGGGGGCGCGCAGGGCTTAAAATCTGTGCTCTGCCAGGGGTTTTAACGGTGGATTTCCGTGGCGAACTGCGCAGCCTTCAACTGCAACTGCGCAGGCCCGCCCCAGAACGCGCCGTGGCGCACGATCACCCGTTCATGAATGGCCGCTGCCACCGCCGCAGCAGCATTCGGTGCCCTGAACAGAACGAAGCTGGCCTCGTTACCAACCTTCAACCCATAGTCCTGCTTGCCCATCACCCCGGCACTGGCTTCGGTCGCCATTTCCAGCGCAACCCGCAGCTCCTCATCGGTATTGAAGCCCGAGCGGTAGCTGACCAGCATGGCCCTTTGCAGCATGTCGCCATTGCCGTAGGGCCACCAGGCGTCCTGGATGTTGTCGTTGCCGGTAAATACCCGCACGCCGCCGTCACGCAGGCGCAGTACGGGTGGAAACGCATGTTCGCCGGGGGCGTTGGTCATGATGGAGATGCCTGCGCCGGCCAGCACTTCGGCCGTGCGGTCGACAACAGCATCGGATACGTCGCCCAGGCCATAGGCGTGGCTGACCGCCACCAGGCCTTGCATGCCCAGTGCCTGGGTGCGCGCAGCGATGCGTTGGAGCTGAGCGATGCAGATGTCGCCGGGTTCGTGCAGGTGGATATCAACCTTCACGCCATGGCGCTCGGCGATACCGAACACGATGTCCAGTTGGGCGTCGGCGTCGCCATCCAGTGTGGTGGGGTCGATGCCGCCGACCACCTGCACGCCTTCGCGGATGGCCGCTTCCATCACTTCAGCCGTACCGGGGCAGGTCACCACACCGGCCTGAGGGAAGGCCACCAGCTCGATGTCGAGCAGGTCTTTCCACTTGTCCCGGGCTTGGAGCATGGCGTGCAGGTTGGTCAGGCCGGTGGTGGCGTCTACGTCCACGTGGCAGCGCATCGCCAGGGTGCCGAACGAGGCAGCTTGGCACATCAGCGCATCGGCGCGCTCGACGATGGGTGGGGCACTGGCCAGTTCGCGTTTTTCCACGGCCAGGCGCTCGCGCAGGCTGGCGACCGGTTGGTGCGGTCGCCAGCGGTCGCCGACAAAGCTCTTGTCCAGGTGAATGTGGCCATCGACAAAGCCTGGCAGCACCAGCAGGCCTTCGAGGTCGATGGTTTCACGGGCTGGGGTGCTGGCGCGTTGCGGGCCGATGTGGGTGATGCGGCCGTTGGTTACGGCAATGTGCAGGGGCTTGCCATCGGCATCGATAGCGTTGATGAACTCACGGTCGTTCATGATCGGGCCTTTTTTACGGAGGCTTGGGTGACGTACCACGGTAGGGGGGGATGCGGGCCTGTCTCCAATTAATTATCAGGATCGGGTGCAGTGCATTTCTGGATGCAGGCAGGGGATGCTGACCTGTATTAAAAAGCCCACTGACGTGGATGCCGATAATTAACTTTCAAAGCCCGCAATGTCGGCCCACGATTGCCACCGAGACCCGCCTCGCCGCCAGCTACGGCGCCCTTCGGGCAGGTCGCCACACACAATAAAAACAAATGCCGTGTCGGGGTCCCCATGACGCAAGATTCCAAGCTGCTGCGTGCCGCGCTGATTTTCATCGCCTGTACTTCCTTCATCGTCTGTGGCGTACAACCCATCTTCATGGGTTTGGTCACAGAGCAGCTGAGCCTGTCGCTCGATCAGCAGGGCTGGGTGGTGTCGGTCGAGATGATCGGCATGACCCTGGGCACCTTGCTGTGCCCGGTGCTGATGAAGCGCCATGGCGGGCGCAGCCTGTGCCTGTTCGTTGGCGCGCTGTGCGTGGCATTGAGCATCGCGACCGCCTTTGCCACCACCAACACCGTGCTGCTGATCGTGCGCCTGGCGGCCGGCACCTGTGCGGGGCTGGTGTATGCCTATGCGGTGTCCACGCTGGGCCGCTTGCCCAACCAGGACCGTTCGTTCGGGTTGATGCTGTTGCTGCAAACTCCCGAGTACTCGTTGTTTTCCGCAGCGTTGCCGCTGCTGGCCGCGCAAAGTGGCACGGTGACCGCCTTGTGCGCGTTCGGCCTGTGGTACTTGCTCATCTGCGGCGCCAGCCTGGTGCTACCGCGTCGCCCGGCGGCGTTGCTGGCCAGCGGCGAAGCCTCACCTGCCCAGGGTGGTTCGGCGCGCACGGGGCGCACTGCGTTGCTGGGCATGCTGTTCATGCAGATCGCCATCTACTGCGTATGGGGCTTCATCGACCAGTTGGCGCGAGACCAGGGCATCAGCGGCGTCGGTATCGGCTGGGCATTCGGCCTGTCGGCCCTGGGTGGTTTGCCCGGGGCGGGGCTGCCTAGCCTGCTGGGGGCGCGGGTCAATCGCCAATTGATGATCGCCGTAGGGCTGGTGGCGGTGTTCATTTCCATCGCCATGCTTACGGGGCATACCCGCACGCCAATGCAGCTGTTCGTTGCGTTGTTGCTGATCAACTTTGGTTGGGTGCTGTCGTTGTCGTACTACATGGCGCTGATTACCACCAACGACCCGACTGGCAAGCTCACACCGCTGGTCAGCATCACGTTGATGGGGGCGGCAGCGGTGACGCCGGCGCTGATCGCCATGCTGGTGGAGGGCTCCAACCAGCAGCTGATTTTCCTGTTGGGTACCGGGGCGTTGGTGATTGCCTTTGCAGTCACTTGCCTTGGGGCAGGTCGCAGGGGGATGCCCAGCAAGGCTGCTTATTGAGCATACCCCTGGTGGCAGCCAATACCGGCCCAGGCTTCAGCCCCCGGCAATCGGCTCCGGCAAGCCCTTTACGCCGGGGTTGAGCGCGAACACGCCGCCGGCCAGGGGCTGGTCGCTCAGGTCGATGCCTTGTGGGCGAATCGACGTCACGAACAGCGTATCCAGCTGCGGGCCGCCGAATGCGCACATGGTCGGTTTCTTTACCGGTAGCGGCAGGGCGCGATCCAGCTTCCCTTCGGGGGTAAAGCGCAGTACCTGACCGGCATCGATCGCGCAAATCCAGTAGCAACCCTCGGCATCTACCGCAGCCCCGTCCGGTCGGCCGGGGTGCTGGTTCATGTCGACGAATATTCGGCGGTTGTGCGGTGTGCCGCTGTCGATGTCGTAGTCGAAGGCCCAGATCAGCTGAACGCTGGGGTGCGAGTCGGAGACATACAGTGTTTTGCCGTCCGGGCTGAACGCCATGCCGTTGGGCACGATCAGCTTGTCCAGTCGTGCTTGCATTGGCTTTACCGTTGCGTCCGCCGTCGCGTCATATCGGTAAAGCGCACCCACCGGCTCGGCGCCCATGTTTGTTTGCATCGTACCGGCCCAAAAGCGCCCCTGGCGGTCACAACGTCCGTCATTGAAACGCATGCCGGGCCTCGCGTGTTCGACGCTGGTGCGCTTGTCGGCAACCAGGCGACCGTCAGCCTGGGGGGTGAGGTGAAAGATCCCGCTCTCCATGGCCCCAAGCCAGTGGCCTTGCTGGCTACGGACGATGCAGCCGAGCATTTCGTCTGCGGCCCAGTGATGTGTCTGGCCGTCTGGTTGCCAGCGGTGCAGGCGGCCTGCCGGTATATCTACCCAGTACAAGGCATTTTCCTGCGGGTGCCAGACCGGGCTTTCGCCTGTGGCATTGCGTGCATCGGTAATCAGTTCGGCTGTCATGGAAGAATTACGCGCTCCATCAGGGTTTAGTCGTCAAAAGGGCCGGCAGCGGTGAAGGCGCCACCTTGCAGGTGGGCCGTCGGGTCATCTGTAGCGGGCTTTGGCTGCTGCTCCAGGGCCGGGCGGAAGCGCTCGGCACTGTCCTTCGGATTGAAGTCCAGGTGTGCGGCGTGGCGGTTGCTCCACCAGAGGTCGCGGTTGGCTGAGACACCGTACACCACGGTATGGCCGACGTTTTCGGCGAGCAATGCGCGATCTACCAGATGCGCCAGGTCGCCGTAGCTCAGCCAGGTGGACAGCATGCGCACATTGCGTGGTTCGGGGAATGAAGAGCCGATGCGCAGGCTGACGGTTTCGATGCCGTAGCGGTGGAAGTAGAACGTGGCCAGGTCTTCGCCGTAGGCCTTCGACAGCCCGTAGTAGCAGTCTGGTCGGCGCGGCGAATGCGCATCTACCTGTTCGCCTTGAGGGTAAAAGCCGGTGACATGGTTCGAGCTGGCGAACACCACGCGCTTGATGCCGTGCTTTCGGGCGGCCTCATAGATGTGGAAGGTGCCGACGATGTTGGCTTGCAGAATCTCTTCGAAGGCACGCTCGGTGGAGATGCCGCCCAGGTGCACGATGGCGTCCACATCCTCGGCCAGGGCCAATACCCCGGCCTTGTCGGCCAGGTCGCAGTTGATGACTTGCTCATGCTCGCCCGCAGCCGCTGCCATGGGGCTGATGTCTGATACGCGCACGATGTTGGCGTGTGCTTGCAGTGCTTGGCGAAGCACTTGCCCGAGCCCGCCGGCGGCGCCGGTGAGCAGCAGGCGGTTGAAGGGTTTGCGGTTGGTCGTGGTCATTGTCGGATGCCTTTTGCTGAAACTGCATGAGGGTGCCGTGGTGCAACGACACCGGCATGGTCGGGCGGTTGCCCTTACAGGAAGTTGTACTGGATACCCAGGCGCCAACGGGCCTGGCGATCGTCCGTGTAGCTGTTGACCTTGATGTCACCCACTTCCATGAATGGCGCCCACTGTTTGTTGAGCTTGTACTTGATGATCAGGTTCTGCTCGTAGTCGCGCTTCTTGTTGTCGTAGCGGATGTAGTCGGTGGTGAAGTGGATGTACTGGTATTCGAATGCCCACGGGCCGCTGGGGGTGTAGCCGAGCCAGCCTTCAAGGCGGGTGGTGTTCTGGTTGTCCTTGGCGCGGTCCGCTTTGCTGTGGTCGACCTGATCCCGGTCGAGGCTGCGTGCGTCGTGGCGTACGCGGGTGGCGACGTACCAGGTGTCGCTGAGCTTGTAGTTGTACTTCAAGCCGAACTTGTAGGTGGTTGCGTCCTTGGAGCTGTCCATCTGGAAGGCGGGGGTCCAGGTCGACCGGGGGCTCATCTTGTAGTTGTAGTCCACGGTGAACTCATGACCGTTGTTGACCATGTTGTCGTAGGCGACGTCTTCGCGGTCGCCGGCAGTTTTGTATTTGATTTCTGCGGCAAACCCCAGGCCGCTGTCCTTGCGGTAGCTCAGCTTTATCCGGTCGGAGTGAATGCTGTCGTCTTCGGTGTACCCATGCCGGTAGTTGATGCTGGCGGAGTCCGCGCAGGCGTAGAACGACAAGCCGAGGGTACTGGCGGCGATAAGGCGGCGAAGTGTGTTGTTCATGCGATCTCTTTTTTTGTTTTTGTTGAGGACGTGATGAGGCGTGTGATCGGGATGAGGTGGGTGGGGCGCTCCGTGATTTTTCAAATAAGTTATCGTACGACCAGGGGGCTGTCTACGAAATATTGAAATGTTGTCTGATCACCTTGATCGAAGGCTCTAAATCAGTAGTTATGGCTTTTGTTGTGCTTTGTGATGGGGGTCACATGGTGGGGTTTAGCAGGCTATTCACGACTATTTCGTCGGTTTGAAGTGGTGCTTTTCAAATGTTGTATGATGACGTAGGATTGCCCCCAGAGCGTGACTCACCCGCCACAAATCCAATAAGAAGGCTCAGACGTCCATGATCATTACTGCTGTAAACGTCCAGGTGTTTTCCTACCCCACGCGCCGCGCTGTAGACAGCGCCGGCCATGCCCATCCGGGCGACGTGACCCAGGCCAAGATGGCCTTGCTGCGAATCAAGACTGAGTGCGGCAACGAAGGCTTCGCCTTCGGCGCTCCCGAGCTGATCCGCCCGTACGTGCTGGATGGCTTCGTGCGCAAGGTGCTGGTCGGCGCCAATGCCTTCGACCGCGAAAAAATCTGGCACGACCTGGCGCACTGGCAACGCGGCAGCGCAAGCCAGCTCACCGACCGCGCCCTGGCACTGGTCGAACAGGCCCTGTGGGACTGGGCCGGGCGCAAGCTCAAGGTGCCGGTGCACAAGCTCATCGGTGGCTACCGCGACAAGGTCCCGGCTTACGGTTCGACCATGTGCGGTGACGAGCTGCCGGGCGGCCTGTCGACCCCTGAAGAATACGGCCGCTTCGCCGAGACCCTGGTCAAGCGCGGCTACAAGGCGATCAAGCTGCACACCTGGATGCCGCCGGTGTCGTTCGCCCCGAGCGTGAGCATGGACATCAAGGCCTGCGCCGCCGTACGTGAAGCGGTCGGCCCCGACATCGCGCTGATGATCGACGGCTATCACTGGTACAGCCGCACCGAAGCGCTGACCGTCGGCCGTGCGCTGGAGAAGCTGAATTTCGCCTGGTTCGAAGAGCCGATGATGGAAGACTCGGCCGAGTCCTACGCGTGGCTGGCCGCCCAGTTGGACATCCCCGTGCTGGGCCCGGAAAGCCTCGGTGGCAAACACCTGAGCCGCGCCAGTTGGGTCAAGAACGATGTCTGTGACATCCTGCGCGCCGGCGTTGCCGGGGTCGGCGGTATCGCCCCATGCCTGAAGGTCGCGCACATGGCCGAAGCGTTTGGCATGGATTGCGAGATCCACGGCAACGGCGCGGCCAACCTGGCGGTGGTCGGCGCGATCAAGAACTGCACCTGGTACGAGCGCGGCCTGCTGCACCCGTTCCTCAACTATGACGAAGTACCGGCCTACCTCAAGCGCCTGGTCGACCCGATGGATGAAGACGGCTTCGTGCACCTCTCCGACCTGCCTGGCCTGGGGGAGGAGATCGACTTCGACTACGTCGAGACCAACACGCTGCAGAGCTTCTGATTCGTGCATGGCGGCACGCCTTGGTGCGTGCCGCCCGAGAGTCCAATAACTATAAAAAGGCTATCTCACATGAGCGTTCTCCCCAAATTCTGGGCGGGGGTCCTGGCCGCATCGCTGGCGATGACGTCGGTACCTGCCGCTTTCGCCAAGACCCCCGCCGACCAGTTGATCGTCGGCATGAGCATGATCAACCTGCTGTCGCTCGACCCGGCCGCCGCCACCGGCCTGGATGTCTCCGAGGTCAATGCCAACCTCTACGACATGCTGCTGGTGCAGGACGTCAAGCAGCCGGACCAACTGGTACCGGCTCTGGCGCAAAGCTGGCAGGTTAGCGACGACCGCAAGACCCTGACCTTCACGCTGCGCCCCGGCGTGACCTTCCAGTCGGGCAACCCGCTGACTGCCGAAGACGTCGCCTGGTCGTTGCAGCGCGTGCTCAAGCTCAATCTGGCCCTGGCCTCGACATGGAAGGCTTACGGCTTCACCGCCGGCAACGCCGCCCAGTACCTGCGCGCCGCCGACGAGCACACCTTTGTCCTCGAGCTGCCGCGGCCAACCGACCCGATGTTGGTGCTCAACACCCTGGCGACCTCGCCCAGTGCCTTCATCCTCGACCGCAAAGTGGTTCAGCAACACCAGAAGGGCGACGACATGGGCGGCGCCTGGCTGACTACACACGCCGCCGGAAGCGGCCCGTTCATCCTCAATGACTGGCGCGCCAACGATGTGATCCTGATGAGCCGCTACGACGGTTACTGGGGTGGCCCGGCCAAGCTCAAGCGCATCGTCATGCGCAACATGACTGAGTCGCAGTCGCTGCGCCTGATGGTCGAGCGCGGTGACCTGGACCTGGCCAAGGGCATGTCCGCACCCGACATCGAAGCCCTGGAGAAGTCCGACAAGGTGCGCACCCAGACCGTGCAGCGCGGGACCCTCTACTACGTTGCCCTGAGCGTCAAGAACAAGCCCTACGATGACGCCCGTGTGCGCCGCGCGGTGCGTTCGCTGATCGACTATCAAGGCATCAACCAGACCGTCATGCCGCACTACGGCCAGCTCAACCAGCGCCCATTGCCGCTCGGCCTGCCGGCACGGCTGGACGATCCGGGCTACACCCTGAACGTCGCCGAGGCGAAAAAACTGCTGACCGAAGCCGGTTACCCGAATGGCTTCAAAACCACCATCCGCGTGCTCACTGAGCCGCCATTCATCAACATCGCCTCCAGCCTGCAGGCGACCCTGGCTCAGGCCGGCATCCAGGCGACCATCGTCACCGGCACCGGCAACCAGATCTACGGCGCCATGCGCGAACGCAGCTTCGACATCCTGGTCGGCCGCGGCGGTGGCGGGGCCGAGCGTCATCCGCATTCGAGCCTGCGGACCCTGGTGTACAACCCGGACAACCGCGACGAAGCCAAGCTGAGCAACTTCCAGGGCTGGCGCACGTCGTTCTACAGCCCCGAGTTGAACGCGCTGATCGAGCAGGCCGAAGTCGAGCCTGACAAGACCAGGCAACTGGCCCAGTACCAGCAGATCCAGAAGACCCTGGATGCGCAGGTCGGGGCGATCCTGCCGGTGTCGCAGATGACCGACACCGTGGTGGTCTACCACGATGTTCAGGATTACCAGACCCACAGTGCGGCCACCACCCGCTACAAAGACGTCTACAAGTCGCGATGAGCGGGAGCGGGGCGTGCGCGCCCCGAACGCCTCGGTGTTGGCTGAACGCATTTTCAGGAGCCTGTTATGTTAGTTTCGACTGCCTCTGTGCTGGGCACGCGCGTGTCTGGCACTGCCCGCCGGGCCAGCACGGTCCTGGTGACCCTGCTCGGTCTGTTGGCGCTGACCTTCTTCATTGGCCGGGTGATGCCGCTGGACCCGGTGCTGGCCGTGGTCGGTCCGGACGCCGACAGCTCTACCTACGACCAGGTGTACCGGGCGATGGGCCTGGACCAGCCGATCTGGGTGCAGTTCGGGCTGTACCTCAACGACCTGCTCCACGGTGATTTCGGCAACGCCCTGCTGACCGGCCACCCGGTGCTGGACGACATAAAGCGGGTGTTCCCGGCGACCATCGAGTTGGCCACCCTGGCGATCCTCTTCGGCATCGTCATCGGCTTGCCACTGGGCGTGGTCGCGGCCAGTAACCAGGGCCGCCTTGGCGACCATGTGGCACGGGTGATCACCCTGTTCGGTTACTCCACGCCGATCTTCTGGGTCGGCATGATGGGGCTGCTGGTGTTCTACGCCTGGCTCGGCTGGGCCGGCGGGGCAGGGCGCATCGACCTCGCCTACGACGGCATGGTGCCGGACATCACCGGCCTGCTGCTGATCGACACGGCCTTGGCCGGCGATTGGGAAGCCTTCACCAGCGCGCTGCGGCACATCGTCCTGCCGGGGCTGATCCTGGGCCTCAACTCGGTCGCCTACATCAGCCGCATGACCCGCAGCTTCATGCTCGAACAGCTGTCCCAGGAATACATCATCACCGCCCGGGTCAAGGGCCTGTCGCGCCGCCAGGTGGTCTGGGGCCATGCGTTTCGCAACATCCTCGTGCAGCTGCTGACGGTGGTCGCTTTGGCCTACGGCTCGCTGCTCGAAGGCGCGGTACTGATCGAAACGGTGTTTGCCTGGCCCGGTTTTGGTCAGTACCTGACCAGCAGCCTGATGCTCGGTGACATGAACGCGGTGATGGGCTGTGTGCTGGTGATCGGGCTGATCTTCGTCGCCCTGAACCTGATCAGCGACGCCCTGTACAAGGTGTTCGACCCAAGGACCCGTTAAGCCCCGCGCGGCCAGCGCGAACACAGTGCATGACTATAAAAACAAGGACAGCCACATGAAAACTGTACTTCCGATCCTGCGCCTGAGCCTGCTGGGTGCGATGCTGGCACTGGGGCCGATGGCCGCCGTGCAGGCCAAGACCCCCGCCGACCAGTTGATCGTCGGCATGAGCATGGTCAACCTGTTTTCCATCGACCCGGCCAACGCCCCGGGCCTGGATGCCTCCGGGGTCAACGCCAACCTGTATGACACGCTGGTCAAGCGCGACCAGGGCAACCCGGAAAAACACCTGCCACAGTTGGCCGAACGCTGGGAGATCAGCGAAGACGGCAAGCAAGTCACCTTCCACCTGCGCAGCGACGTCAAGTTCCATTCCGGCAACCCGCTCACCGCCGAAGACGTGGCCTGGTCGCTGTACCGCGTGATGAAACTCAACTTCGGCCTGGCCACCACCTGGAAGGCCTACGGCTACAGCGTCGACAACATTCAGGGGCTGATCCGCGCCACTGACCCGCACACCCTGGTGGTCGAGCTGCCACAGCCCGCCGACCCGCTGCTGCTGATCGACTCGCTGGCAATCTCGCCCAGCGCGGTCATCGTCGACCGCCAGGAAGCCTTGAAGCACGAGAAGGACGGCGACCTGGGCGCCGCCTGGCTAGTCACCAACGAGGCCGGCAGCGGCCCGTTCACCCTGACCAAGTGGAGCGCCAACGACGCCTTGGTGATGACCCGCTTCGACGGCTACTGGGCGGGCCCTGCAAAAATGAAGCGGGTGCTGGTGCGGCACATGACCGAGTCGCAATCACTCAGGCTGATGCTCGAGCGCGGTGACCTCGACCTGGTCTACGGCATGGCCGCGCCAGACATCAAGGCCATCGAGCGCTCGCCCAAGCTGCAGGTGCAACCGCTGCAGCGCGGCACTATGTACTACGTGGCGATGAGCATGAAGCAGCCCGAATTCGCCAACCAGAAAGTCCGCGAAGCAGTGCGCAACCTGATCGACTACAAAGGCATCGACGAGCAAGTCATGCCGCACTACGGCATGCTCAACCAGCAGCCGATGCAGCTTGGCCTCGACGCCCGCCTGCCGGACCCAGGCTACAAGATGGATGTCGCCAAGGCCAAGGCGTTGCTGGCCGAAGCCGGCTACCCGCAAGGCTTCACCACCACCATCCGGACCTTGTCCGAGCCGCCGTTCATCGACATCGCCGCGCGCATGCAGTCGACGCTCGCCGAAGGCGGGATCAAGGCCAGCATCGTCACCGGCACCGGCAACCAGGTGTATGGCGCGATGCGCGCGCGCAACTTCGAGATGATCGTCGCGCGCGGTGCCGAGCGCTACCCGCACCCGTACTTCAGCCTGCGCACCTTTGTCTACAACCCGGACAACAGCGACAGTGCGGGCCTGCCGAACTTCCAGGGCTGGCGCGCGTCGTTCTTCGATCAACAGCTCAATGCGCTGATCGACCAGGCGGGCGTCGAGCGTGACGCCGCCAAGCGCGTGAGCCTGTACCACCAGGCCCAGCAGCGCTACGACCAGCAGGTCGGGCCGATCATGATGCTCTCGCAGATGACCGACACCGCGGTGAGCGCGGTGGACGTCAAGGGCTTTACCGGCGATGACGCCGAGGCGACCCGTTACCTGGGCGTCTACAAGCAACGCTGAACCTGTCCGGGGGCGCCAGCGGGCGCTCCGGGCGGCCATGATTTCACACCGAGAACATGCCGATGATTGCCAACATGTCTTCTACCCAAGCAAGCGCCAAGCCGCAGGCCGACACCACGCCGGCTTCCAGCCTCGACGCCTTTTACAAAAGCAGCCTGCGGGTGCTGCGCCACCTGTTGCGCAACCCCATGACCCTGGCCGGGCTGCTGGTGGCCGTGCTACTGATCGTGGTCGCCACCTTTGCCCCGTGGATCGCCACCCATGACCCGGTGGTGCAGAACCTCGCCAATGCCCTGCAGGCTCCCGGTGCCGCGCACTGGTTCGGCACCGACGAATACGGCCGCGACATCTTCAGCCGGTTGGTCTACGGCTCACGCATCACCCTCTACATCATTACCCTGGTGACCGTTATCGTCGGACCGATCGGGCTGTTCATCGGCACTGTGTCGGGCTACTACGGCGGCATCGTCGACACGGTGTTCATGCGCATCACCGACATCTTCATCTCGTTCCCCAGCCTGGTCCTGGCACTGGCGTTCATCGCTGCCCTTGGCCCTGGCCTGGAGCATGCCGTGGTCGCTATCGCGCTGACCTCGTGGCCACCGATCGCACGGCTGGCAAGGGCTGAAACCCTGTCGCTGCGCAAGGCCGACTTCGTTGTCGCGGTCGAGCTGCAGGGCGCCTCGTCGACGCGCATCATCCTGCGTCACATTGTGCCGATGTGCCTGTCGTCGGTGATCATCCGCCTGACCATGAACATGGCCGGGATCATCCTCACCGCCGCGGCGCTGGGCTTCCTCGGCCTTGGCGCACAGGCGCCGCTGCCGGAGTGGGGCGCGATGATCTCCACCGGTCGACGCTACATGCTCGAATGTTGGTGGCTGGTGGCGGTACCGGGTGCGGCGATCATGCTGGTGAGCCTGGCGTTCAACCTGCTGGGCGATGGCCTGCGGGACATTCTCGACCCGCGTAGCGAGTAACTGGAGGCTTTATGTCGTCGCTCAAACTCAACGTCGAAGCGCTCAACGTACGCTTCGTCAACGGCAAGAAAGAAATGCACGCGGTGCGCGATGTGTCGTTCACCCTTGGCCGGGAAAAACTGGCCATCGTCGGCGAGTCCGGCTCGGGCAAGTCGACGGTCGGGCGCAGCTTGCTCAAGCTGCACCCCGGCAGCACGCAGATCACCGCCAAGGCCCTGCAGTTCGGCGATGTCGACCTGCTCAGCGCCAGCGAAAAGGCCATGCAGAAGATCCGTGGCCAGCGCATCTCGATGATCATGCAAGACCCCAAGTACTCGCTCAACCCGGTGGTCAAGGTTGGCGACCAGATCGCCGAGGCGTACCTGGCGCACCACAAGGCCAGCCGCAGCGAGGCACGCGAGCGGGTCATGCTGATGCTGGAAAAGGTCCATATCCGCGACCCGAAACGCGTCTACAACCTGTACCCGCATGAAGTCAGCGGCGGCATGGGCCAGCGCATCATGATCGCCATGATGGTCATCACCAACCCGGAGGTGATCATCGCCGACGAGCCGACCTCGGCACTCGACGTGTCGGTGCGCCAGCAGGTGCTCAACGTGCTCGAAGCGCTGGTGGTCGAGCAGCAGATGGGGCTGATCTTCGTCAGCCACGACCTCAACCTGGTGCGCAACTACTGTGACCGGGTGTTGGTGATGTACGCCGGGCGGGTGGTCGAGTCGCTCGCCGCGTGCGACCTGCAATATGCCGAACACCCGTATACCCGTGGCCTGCTGGCGGCCTTGCCGAGCATGGACAACCGCCGCCCGCGCTTGCCGGTGCTGCAACGCGACCCGCTCTGGCTCACCTGCTGAGGTAACTGACATGTCCATGATCCAAGCACAATCACTGAACCTGAGCTTCGGCGTTGGCGCCACACTCAACCAGGTGCTGCACGACGTCGACCTGACCGTCGAGGACGGCGAGTCGTTCGGCCTGGTCGGCGAGTCGGGCTCCGGCAAGACCACCGTGCTGCGCTGCCTGGCCGGCCAGTACCGGCGCTGGAGCGGGGCGCTGAGCATTGCCGGCGGTGCGTTGCAGCACAAGCTGCCCAAGGAGCATTTTCGCAAGGTGCAGATGGTCTTCCAGGACCCCTACGGCTCGTTGCACCCGCGGCACACCATCGACACAGCCTTGCGCGAGCCGCTGACCATTCACGGCATGGCTGATCGCGACGACCGGATCAACGACATCCTGGTCAAGGTCGGCCTCAATGACAGCTTCCGCTACCGCTATCCGCACCAGTTGTCAGGCGGGCAGCGCCAGCGTGTGGCGATTGCCCGCGCGCTGATCCTCGAGCCGCGTGTGTTACTGCTGGATGAGCCGACCTCGGCGCTGGATGTCTCGGTGCAGGCGGAAATCCTCAACCTGCTGGCAGACCTGCGCCAGCGCGAGAAGCTCACCTACCTGATGGTGACCCACGACCTGGGGGTGGTCAGCCACCTGTGCGACAAGGTCGCGGTGATGCAGCAAGGGCGCATCGTCGAGCGCCTCGACAGCCAAGCGTTGAGCCAGGACCTCGCCCGTCATGACTACACCCGCATGCTGGTCCAGGCCAGCCGCGACTTCAGCGCCGAATCGCCGCGCGCCGCCTCAGCCTGAACCCCTCCCAAGCCTTGCGCCTGAGCCTGCGGGGCAGGGCGCACAGGGCTGCCGATCAAGGAATCCACCATGCCTCATTGCATTATCGATTGCCCGGCCAGCTTGGCTGAGCGGGTTGGCGAGCAGACGCTGCTGGCCGCCGTGCACGACGCCATCGATGCCAGCGGGCTGTTCAAGCCCGGCGACATCAAGGCGCGGCTGAACACCTTCAGCCATTACCGCTGCGGCGCCGGGCAGGGTGATTTCGTGCATGTTGCACTGTACCTGTTCGCCGGGCGCAGCGCCGAGCAGCGGCGCAGCCTCGCCTCGGCGGGGGTGGCGGCGCTGGTCGGCCTGCTGCCCGAGGTCGAGGCGCTATCAATGGATGTGAGGGAAATGACCCGGGAGACCTTCGTCAACCGCAGCCAGTACCTCGAGCAAGCCGCGTTGACGGCCTGAGCCACGCGGTTCGGCCGCGCAAGCGTGGCGTTATCAATGGCAAAAACAAGGAAGATAAAAACCATGCCGTATGCACACCCTGCTGTCGCTGCACGCAAACACCCACTGGCGCGTGCACTGCTGAGTGCCCTGGCCATGGGCTGCAGCCTGCCGCTCTTGGCGCTGGACGCGCCCGCCAAACTCCTGGTGCCGACGCTGGCCTACGATGAGCAACAGATCATCCTGGTCTGGGAGAAGCCGGCCGACCACGCCGAGATCGTCGATTACCATGTCTATGCCAATGGCAAGCTGCTCGGTGGCAGCAACGCCAACAATGACCAGGTCTCACCGGCCAAGCCTTACATCGACCACTTCTACCAGCAGGACACGCAGAACTTCCATCACCGCATCGCCATTCACAGCTTCACCGCCCAGGGGCTTGCGCCCGATACCGAGTATCGCTTCACCGTGCGCTCGGTCGATAGCAAAGGCAAGGAGTCTGCTGATAGCCCCGTGGTTGTGCAGCGAACCACGGCCGTACCGGCACTGTTCAATGTGCAGCGCTACGGTGCCAAGGGCGATGGCAAGGCGCTCGACACGGCCGCCATCCAGCGTGCCATCGACGCTTGCAGCAAGGACTGCAAGGTGCTGCTGCCTGCCGGCACGTACAGGAGCGGGGCGCTCTACCTCAAGAGCAACATGACCCTGGAAATCGCCGAGGGCGCTACCCTGCTGGGCTCCGAGCGTGCCGAGGACTACCCGCGCGAAGGCTATATCCAGTACCCGTATTCCACCACCGTGCGCCCGGCCTCGCTGATCAACGCGTTGCCGCGCGACCCGCAAGCGCATCAGGCCTTCGAGAACATCCGCATCGTTGGCAAGGGCACGATCGACGGCAATGGCTGGAAGCGTAACCCGGATGTGCTCGACGAGCGCGGGCGAGCCTTGCCCTTCTACCTGCCCAGCGACAACACCCGCTACATGCACGACGGCGTGCTGGCCAAGGCGCAAGTAGAGCGGGCGGTTGCCGAGGGCATGAATGTCAAGGACGCGTACGGCCAGATGCGCTCGTCGCTGATTACCCTGCGCAATGTGGAAAACGTGTTCTATGGAGGCTTCACGGTGGTCAACCCGGCCTATCACGGCATCATGAACCTGGAAACGCAGAATGTGGTGCTGGCCAACACCACGCACCGTACCTACGACGCCAACAACGGCGACGGTATCGAGTTTGCCAACAGCCGCGGCGCGCTGGTGTTCAACAACTTCTTCGACACCGGTGACGACTGCGTCAACTTCGCCGCTGGCACTGGTGCGGGTGCGGTCCACCAAAAGCCGCAGGAAGATGCCTGGATCTTCAACAACTATTTCCGCAAAGGCCATGGAATGATCGTGGCGGGCAGCCACACCGGCGCCTGGATCCAGAACATCCTGGCCGAAGACAACGTTTCGGACGGCACAGATACCGGCTTGCGCATGAAAAGCACCAACTTCATGGGCGGTGGCGCACGCCACGTGACCTTCCGTGATTCAGCCATTCGCAATACCGCAAAACAGGCCTTCATCTTCACCCTGGATTACAACGACCCGAATGCCAAGCTCGACTACAAGCGCTCGACGGTGGCGGGGCAGTTTCGTGACATCACGGTCAGCGATGTGAGCGTGGAAAACGCCAGCACCGCTGCCATCGAGGTGAAGGGCGATAGCAGCCATGACGCCTGGCATCAGGGGCTGGTGTTCGAGCGTGTACGTTTCAGCGGGCCGGCCCCGGTCAAGATCGATGGCCTGAAAGATTCGCGCTTCGTCGGGCTTCGCTTCACCCACACCGGGGGCGCCAACCCTTGGCAGGTACAGGGCAGCCAAGGGCTGGCCTTCACGGATGTGGAGCCTGCGCCTTAGCTTTCAGGCCTCGCTGTAAAAAGCCTGTAGCCGTTGCGCCTCACGCAGGCGCGTACGGCTGTTGCTCAGGTGCAGGTACATGGCAGCGCGCGCCGCATCAACCTGGCGGCTGGCGATGGCATCGTAGATCTGCTGATGTTCGGCGTTGATACCGGCCAGGTAGGTGCTGCGGTTGCTCTGGCCGGTGTAGGCAGAGTTCATGCGCGTGCGGGGGATCATCTTGGTGCCCAGATGCTTCATGATATCGATCAGGTACTGGTTGCCTGCGGCCTTGGCAATTTTCAGGTGGAACTGGAAATCAGCGTTGGTGGTGCTGCCGGATTTTTCCGGGCCCTGCATCAAGGCTTCAAGTGCTTGATGCAGTTCTTCCAGCGCTTGCGGCGTGGCCCGTTCTGCGGCCATGCCGGCGGCTTGCACTTCAAGGCTCAGGCGGTATTCCAGCAGATCGAGCACATCGGACAGCAGGCTGATGGTTGCCGGCCCCACGTTGAAGCTCTCCGGTGCCGGCATGTCCAGCACGAAGGTGCCGACACCATGGCGAGTCTCGACCAGGCCCGCGGCCTGCATGCGTGATAAAGCCTCGCGTATCACCGAGCGGCTGACACCTTCGGTTGCGATTAGCGTGGCTTCGGTGGGCAGCTTGTCGCCACGCTTGAGTGTGCCTTCGCGCATGCGCTCGGCGAAGCGTTCGACCAGCGCTTCGGCCAGGCGGCGGGGCGGTTGAGAGGGGCTGGCGGTGTGGTCTGGCATTGCTGTGCTCGCGTCTGAACAGCGGCCAGTATAGTGCGTTTTGGCACCAGGCTGCGGGTATACTCCGGGGTCTTCCGCTTATCAAGGGTTCACACAATGGCATCCGCCACCCCGGAAAAACGCCTGAATCTCGCCCAGCAACTGGTGCATGACCTGTCGCAGCAGATTCGCTCGGGTGAATTGCCAGCGGGTAGCAAATTGCCCACTGAAGAAGCTGTGACCAAAGCGCGAGGCGTAAGCCGTACCGTGGTGCGTGAAGCCATTTCTCGGTTGCAGGCCGAAGGCCTGGTCGAAACCCGTCGTGGTATCGGTACCTTCGTTGTAGACGCCATCCCGGCAGGTGACTTCCAGAGTACCAGCCCTGGAATGGGCGATGCTTACAACGAGGTGGCGATCATCGAGCTGCGGCTTTGCCTGGAGGTCGAGGCGGCTGCCATTGCTGCCCAGCGTGCTACCGCAGGGCAACTGGCTGCCATGCGGGCGGCGCTGGATGAGGCTGTTGATACGCAGTCAGCGCCCTGCATGCGAACCGACTTCGAGTTTCACCTGCGCATAGCCCAATGCACGGGCAACAGTTTTTTCATCGACACCATGACCCACCTTGGGCATACCTTGTTGGCGGTGGCGCAGCAGGCCATGCCCGCGTGCGATGCCCAGCAGCGGGCACTGGAGGCGCTGGAGCGCGAGCAAGTGCATGCCGCGGCCACCCGCAAGGATGCCGGTGCTGCCCGTGCTGCCATGCGGCTGCACCTGGTCAACTGCCTGACACGCGCCCAGCGAAGCATCACCCAAGACGAACGGGGTGCCGAGCCGTAGGTGGCAGCACGGTGCACAGCCACACCGTATCCCCGGCCCTGGCCCGTTGCCGTGCCCTGTCGCATGTTCAGCTCCCCCGCGTTTATCGTGTCAGCCCAGCCGAAAAAGCCGCGCAATGGCCCAACGTCTGTGGCAGTGTTGGGTATCTGGCCAGCCCCCTCAGGGATCGACATGCAAACTCGCAAAACCGGTGTTCGCGCCCAACAGGCCGACCGCACCCGGGACAACATTCTCAAGGCTGCGGTGAAGGTCTTCAGCAAGGAAGGCTTCACCGGTGGGCGCATCGAGCAGATCTCCACACTGGCCAAGTCCAACGACCGGATGATCTATTACTACTTCGGCAGCAAGGAAAAGCTGTTCATCAGCGTGCTGGAGCACATCTATGCCAGCTTCAACCAGGCCGAAGCCAAGCTGCGCATCGATCTCGGCGACCCGGAACAGGCCCTGCGTGAGCTGGTGGCGTTCATCTGGGACTACTACGTGCGGCACCCCGAATTCGTCACCATTCTCGCCACCGAAAACCTGCATCAGGGCCAGCACGCGCGCAAGTCGCAGAACCTCAAGGCGCTGTCCGGCGAAGCGGTGGGCGTGCTGCGGCCGATCATTGAAGCAGGCCAGGCCAAGGGCCTGTTCCGCGACGACATCGACATCACCCACGCCTACCTGATGATTGCCTCGCTCTGCTATTTCTATAATTCCAACCGCCATACCCTCAGCTCGTTTCTGGCCGTGGACCTGGCCGACAAACAGGCCAAGGCCGACTGGCTGGTGTTTATCAGCGACCTTGCCCTGCGCGGCCTGCGCCGCTGACGCTCAGTGGCTGCCGGGGTTGGCGCGCACCTGCGCGGCCTTGGCCGCCAGCCCTTGCCAGGCCGGCTTGTCGGCAGCGAAGCGCTGGCGCAGATAAGCTGCCAGGTCGGCGACCTGGCGGTCCGACAGGCTGTCCTTGAAGCCGGGCATGTAGCCCAGGTCACGGGTGGCCGGGGTGGCAATGCCGTGCAGCACCACGCGCAGCAGGTTGTCCGGCAGAGCGCTGTGGACGTTGCTGTTGACCGCCATCGAGGGGCTGACGCCAAACAGCTTCGGCCCCAGCCCATCGCTGTGGCAGGCCATGCACGCGCCTTTGAATACCCGCTCGCCGTTGCTCAGCGACACCTGCGTGTCCACTTGGGGCGCGGCCTTGGTGGCCACTGCCTGCGGCTCGCCGTCGAGTGAGCCGAGGTAGTGGGCAATGGCACGCACGTCACGCTTTGGCAGGGTGGCCAGTTCGCTGACCACCGGGCCCATGGGGCCGGCCGCCACACCGTGCTTTTCGGAGAAGCCGGTGCTCAGGTAGCTGAACAGCTCGTCTTCGCTCCACGGCGTGGATGATTTGCCCAGCGCATTCAGGGCCGGGGCTTCCCAGCCATCGACCATGCCGCCGGCCAGGTAGCTGCTGCCGCCTTTTTCCGCCCCCATCAGGTTGCGCGGCGAGTGGCAGGCTGTGCAGTGGCCCAGGCCGTCGACCAGGTAAGCGCCGCGGTTCCACTGCGCACTGCGCTGCGGGTCGGGCTGGTATTCGCCGCGTTGCAGAAACAGCGCATTCCAGCCGGCCATGAGCGGCCGCTGGTTGAACGGGAAGCGCATCTGGTTGGCGGGTGCTTCCTGGCGTACCGGGGTCTGCGACATCAGGTAGGCATACAGCGCCTGCATGTCGGCATCGTTGATGTTGCGAAACGAGGTGTAGGGAAAGGCCGGGTACAGGTGCCGACCGTCGCGGCTGATACCTTCGCGCATGGCCCGCTCGAAGGCGCCGAACGACCAGCGGCCGATGCCGGTTTGCGGGTCGGGCGTGATGTTGGTGCTGTACAGGGTGCCGAACGGCGTTTCCATCGCCAGCCCACCTGCATTGACGTTGCCACCGTTGACCGTATGGCACACGGCGCAGTCACCGGCCGCGGCCACCTGGCGCCCGCGCTCGAGCATCGCGGCGCTCCAGCTGCCAGCGCCTGGCGGGGTTACCGGGGCGATTTCGGCGCGCCAGGGCAAGGCGGTGGCGAGCACACCCAATGCAGCGCCGAATACCCCGGCCAGCGAGCCGAACCACCACTTTGAACGTTTGGGCGTGGGCTGCGCTGGTGCATCAGGGCCCTGACGTTGGCCATCGAGGGCGGCACGCACCCGTTCTGCCGTGATCGGCAGCTCGCGAAAGCGAATGCCGGTGGCGTCAAAAATGGCGTTGGCGATGGCCGCCGCGCTGGGTACCGAGGCCGACTCGCCACTGCCCATTGGCGGCTCGTGCTGGCGGGGCAGCATCATCACGTCGATGGCCGGCAGTTCGGGGAAGGTCAGGATCGGGTAGCCGCCCCATTCCTTGCTGGCCACGGTCGACTCTTCGAAGCTGACCTGCTCCTTGAGCACCCGGCTGGTGGACTGGATGACGTTGCCGTGGATCTGATGGCGCACGCCTTCAGGGTTGACCATCATCCCGGCATCGTGGCCGATCACCACGCGGGTGACGGCCACTTCACCGGTGCGCCGGTCCACTGCGACATCGGCCACCCATGCCGCCCAGGCCGCGCCAAACCCTGGGAACTTGCTATGGATATAGCGCGCGTAGGCAAAGCCCCTGCCGCGCAGCACGTCACCTTCGGCCTGCGCCTGCATGGGGCGGGTATGCGGCTGCCATTCGGCGCGTTCGGCGGTGGCCTTGACCAGGTCGATGGCGCGCGGGTCGGACAGGTGCCTGAGGCGGTATTCGACCGGGTCGACGCCAGCGGCAAAGGCCAGCTCATCGATGTACGACTCGTGGGCGAAGCTGTTGGGCATGGCCGACACGCCACGCATCCACGAGGCACGTACCAGTGGCGTCATGTCGTTTATGGTGACGCGCATGTGTTCGTAGTCATAAGGCGGGATCGAGGTGCGGTCGCCCATTTCGAACAGGGCCGGCACCGGCTCCACGGCGCCGGTCAGCAGCAGGGCCAGGGTGGGGGCGCCATTGGACGGGTAGCTGGTCTGGAAGTCATAGGCGGCCACGCTGCCATCGGCGTTCAGGCCGCCGTCGATTTCCATCAACTGCGCAGTGCCCTTGGGCTCCCACACGTGCTCCTGCTCGCGGGTCAGCTGCACCCGCACCGGGCGCTGTACCGCCCGCGACAGCAGCACCGCATCGGCGCACACGTCATCGGCGCAGTTGCGACCATAGCAACCGGCGGCCTCCATGCGAATGATCTCGATGCGGGCTTCGTCGCACGCCAGCAGCCAGGCCAGGTCGGCGCGCAGCAGGTGCGGGTTCTGCGTGCCGGACCACACGCGGATCGGCCCGTCGGTGAAATCGGCCAGCGCGCACGACGGGCCGATCGATGCGTGCAACTGGTACGGCCATAGGTAGCTGCGGCTCAGGCGCTGGCTGGCATTGGCGAGGCCACCGTCAACATCGCCCTGGTCCAGCACGGTACGTTGTACGCGCGGGTTGTCGCGGATGGCCTGGGCGACATCGCTGAGGTCGGGCAGTTTGCCTGTGAATGGCTTCCAGCTGATTTTCAGCGCCTGGGCTGCGCGGATCGCTTGCTCTTCGCGCTCGGCCACCACGCCGACAAAGTCGCGGATGACGACCACGGCCACCACGCCGGGCAAATGGGCGATGGACGATTCATCCACCGCCAGCAGGCTGTTGCCGACAAAGTCGCCACTGTCGTGGCCGGCGTAGGGCGGGCGGATCACCCGGCCGTGAAGCATGCCGGGCAGGCGCATGTCATGCACATAGGTCAGCTCGCCGGTGGCCTTGCCGGGGATGTCTACCCGTGCGGTGCTACGCCCGACCAGGCGGTAGTCCTCGATGGCTTTTAGCGGGGCATCGTCGGCAATGGGCAACTGGTGGTTTTCGCCTTGCACCAGTTCGGCAAAGCTCAGGGTGCTGCCGTTGCTGGCAATGACTGCGCCGTTTTCAATGCGCAGCGCTTCGGCCGCGCAGCCAAGCCGTTGCGCGGCCTGTTGCAACAGAAAGCGCCGCGCCGTGGCGGCCGCCTTGCGCAGTGGCACGGCAGAAATCTGCAGGGTGGCGCTGGCAATGGTCGCGCCCTGGTTGGGGGCCCGCTCGGTGTCGCCCAGCACCATGTGCACCTGGTCCATGCGCAGGTCCAGCTCCTCGGCGACGATTTGCGCCAGCGAGGTACGGATGCCAGTGCCCAGGTCGACGTGGCCGTTGAAGGCGTAGACCATGCCGTCGTCGCTGACAGCGATAAACAACGCCAGCTCGCGCGCCTTGACCACAGGGGTAACACCCTTGGCCACGGGGCCCGAGGGAGGGGTGATCTGGTCGACGATCAGCAACACACCCGTCTTGGCCAGCAACTGGTCGCGGCTGGGCACCTGTTGTGAGTGGTTCATGCTTTCCTCCGGGGGTCGGCGGCGCGGCGCACGGCGCGCAGGATTTCGACGTGGGTGCCGCAGCGGCACAGGTTGCCGGACAGTTCGTTGCGAATCTGTTCGTCGCTGGGGGCGGGAATGCGGTCGAGCAGGGCCTTGGCGGTCATGATCATGCCGTTCATGCAGTAGCCACACTGGGCGGCCTGTTCGTCGATAAACGCCTGTTGCACCGGGTGTGGGGCGGCCTTGCTGCCCAGCCCTTCGAGGGTGGTGATATCGCGGCCCGCAGCACCGGCCAGGGGGATGACGCACGAGCGCGCGGCCACGCCGTCGATGATCACCGTGCACGCCCCGCATTCACCCAGGCCGCAGCCATATTTGGGCCCATTCAGGCACAGGTCGTTGCGCAGGATCAGCAGCAGCGGGGTGTCGGGCATGGCGCTGACTTCGACAGGCTGGCCGTTGATCCGCAGGGAGATGGTTGTTTGCATTGTTGGCTCATCTCTGGAGGTTGCTTGCGCTACCAAAGGACTCACATGGCGCGAGATTTTCGGTAAGTACTCACTACATGAAATGAGTGAGCAAGAAGCAGGCCAGAGAGGAATTTGCAGAGCGCTGTGATGGGGGGTATGGCGGAAGATCATCGGCGCCTGGGAAATCGAGCGCCGCGCGGGTGGCGCTCGATTTCGAAGGCTGCGTATCTGTGACGGCAAGCGCGGCAGTTACAACCAATTTCAGCCCAGGTTCTCGTCGCTGTCGATCATCTTGCGCAGCAGGTACAAAATGGCCACGCGTTCGCCGGCATTCAGGCTGCCCATGCTCAATTCGCTGATCTGCCGGGCGCAGGGGATCATTGCGTCGAGCAAGGCCGCGCCGCTGTCGGTGAGTTCGACAATGACCTTGCGCCGGTCGCCCGGGTCTGGCGACAGCTGCACCAGTTCGCGGGTTTTCAGGCGCTCGACGATGCCGCGGATGGTGGCCTGGTCCACTGCGGTGGCCTTGATCAGTTCGGCCTGGGAGCTGGGGCCGTGGTCACGCAGGGCGCACAGGGTGACGAACTGGATCGAGGTAAGCTGCGGGTCGCAGGCCTGCTGCTGGAAGATCGCCGTGTGCCGTTGGTAGGCCTTGCGGAGCAAATGGCCGACCTGTTCGGTGACGTCATAGGGGGTGGTGTCGAGCGGGGCGCTGCTGGGTGTGGTTTTCTTTGGCATAGGATGGCTTGGGCTGGTGGAAAGGTGCTGGCCGGCCGCCAATAGCGGAGCGCCCGGCCAGTATAACCACTATCGTGCCCGCGACTCCTCTGGTGCGACCACGTCGCCGGCCAGCACCACGGCCTTGTCATCCAGATAGATATCGCAGTTGCGCAGCGGGATATCCAGGTGGCATGGGGTCTTGCGCTTGCCGCCGACCTCGGTATTGGGGCCGGTGGAGAACAGGAAGTTGCCGTAGAACGCACGGGCGTCCATGCACATGCCGTCGTTGCGGTCGTGCAGGCCCATGGCCGTCCACTGCGCGCGCGGCTGCAGGCCCCAGCCGATGTGTGAGATGCCGTATACCTCGGGGTCGTTGAAGTACCTCATGTATTCGCGCAGGTATTCGGCCTCGAAGCCGCCGTGGATACCGGTGATAAAGCCTTTTTCGATCTCCAGGGTGATGCGCTCGCGGCAGTAGTTCTTGAATGGCAGGATGATGTCGCCCACGTCCAGCACCAGCGTGCCCTCGGCGCTGTCCTCGTTGGGCCAGGTGAACAGGAAGCCGCTGGGCCAGTGATCCCAGCGCCCCGGTTCGTCAGCATAGCCGTACTCGGTCACGGCCGGGTACTGGCCGAGCGGGGCGTGAAAGTCGCTGCCAGCCTTGGACCGCACATGCATGCTACGGGCCTGCTTTAGCAGGGTTTCGGCGGCCAGCACCCGGTGTTTGTCGGCTTCGGTTGGCAGCATGCGTGCCAGCACCTCGGGTGGCTCTACGGCCAGCAGGATGCGCGTGCCAGTCTTGAGGATCTGCTCCTGCTCGGGCGAGTGCAGCAGCATCATGGTGTCGACGACCAGGTCGGCCGCTTCCAGCGCCCGCTGCGCCGCCAGGTTGCCGGTCAGCGCGGTATCGCCACAGTAGGCCGTCATGTCGTTGCCCATGGCGGTGGGGTGGTTGAACGCTGGCAACTCTACGGCATACACCTTGGCCTTCAAGCGCTGGGCGGCTTCCATGGCGGCGTTGACCGTGCGCGGGTCTGAGTAGTGGCTCTTGAGCACGGCCACGCTCTGCGTTTCATCCACACGAGACAGCTTCAGTACGTGCTCGAACATCTGGGTCAGTTGTGCATTGCTCACCGGCATCGGGGTTCTCCTGGGTGACGTTGACAGGGGTGCACCATGGCAGTGCCAGGTGCGTCATCTCGGTGCAAAACAACAGTGTGTACACCCTACTTTTGCAGATGTAAGCGCATCCGGTCAGCAAGCGCAAGTTATCTGTCACAACGTTACCTATCCACACAGTGCTCAATATTTCCGGTAACAAGGCGCCGAATGTACTTTCGCCTGGCTGCTTTAAAAATATTTTCACAGGCCTCTTTCCAAAAGTGATTTGTAGCGTATACGCTCTAAATCGTCAGGCGGTCGAACCGCTGGCCACACATCAGAACAAGAGGAGACATACCCATGCGGGGTAGGCAGAAAATCGCAATCGTCGGTGCAGGTCTGGGTGGGGCAGCCGCCGCCACGTTGCTGCAGCAGGCCGGGTTCGATGTCGAAGTGTTCGAGCAGGCGCCGGCGTTCACCCGCCTTGGGGCAGGCATTCATATCGGCCCTAATGTGATGAAGATCTTCCGCCGCATGGGGCTGGAGCAGAAGCTGGAGCTGATGGGCTCACACCCGGACTTCTGGTTCAGCCGCGATGGCAACAGCGGTGATTACCTGGCGCGTATCCCGCTGGGCGAGTTTGCCCGGCGCGAGTACGGCGCTGCCTATATCACCATCCACCGTGGCGACCTGCATGCCCTGCAGATCGAGGCAATCAAGCCGGGCACCGTGCACTTCGGCAAGCGCCTGGAAACGATTGTCGACGAAGGCGACCAGGTACGCCTGACCTTTGCTGACGGTACCCACACCGTGGCCGACATCGTCATTGGGGCCGACGGCATTCACTCGAAGATCCGTGAAGAGCTGCTGGGGGCTGAAGCGCCGATCTACAGCGGCTGGGTGGCGCACCGGGCGCTGATCCGTGGCGTGAACCTGGCGCAACATGCCGATGTGTTCGAGCCTTGCGTCAAATGGTGGTCCGAGGACCGCCACATGATGGTCTATTACACCACCGGCAAACGCGACGAGTACTACTTCGTCACCGGTGTGCCACATGAGGCGTGGGACTTCCAGGGTGCGTTCGTCGACAGCAGCCAGGAAGAAATGCGCGCGGCCTTCGAAGGCTACCACCCAACCGTGCAGAAGCTGATCGACGCTACCGAGTCGATTACCAAGTGGCCGCTGCGCAACCGCAACCCGTTGCCGTTGTGGAGCCGTGGCCGCCTGGTGTTGCTGGGCGATGCCTGCCACCCGATGAAGCCACACATGGCCCAGGGGGCGTGCATGGCCATCGAGGACGCGGCCATGCTGACCCGTTGCCTGCAAGAGACCGGGCTGTCCGACCACCGCACGGCGTTTGCGCTTTATGAGGCCAACCGCAAGGAGCGGGCATCGCAGGTGCAGGCGGTGTCGAACGCCAACACCTTCCTCTACAGCCAGGAAGACCCGGCCTGGGTCTACGGTTACGACCTGTACGGGCAGGCGCTGAAAAGCGGGGAGGCAGCATGAGCACCTTCGTCGCTGGCGGTAACGTCAGCGCCAATGGCATCCGCCAGCACTACCTGCGCTATGGCGGCAAGGGCCACGCGTTGATCCTGGTGCCGGGCATCACCAGCCCGGCGATTACCTGGGGCTTCGTCGCCCAGCGCCTTGGGTTGTACTTCGACACCTACGTGCTGGATGTGCGCGGGCGCGGCTTGTCTTCAAGCGGCCCCGAACTGGACTACGGCACCGACGCCTGTGCTGCGGACATTCCGGCTTTTGCCGCAGCGCTGGGCCTGGACAGTTACCACCTGGTCGGGCACTCGATGGGCGCGCGCTTTGCCATTCGCGCGGCGGCCCAGGGAGCACCGGGGCTGCAGCGGCTGGTGCTGGTAGACCCGCCAGTGTCCGGGCCGGGCCGGCGTGCCTACCCGAGCAAGCTGCCGTGGTATGTGGATTCGATCCGCCAGGCCACTGTGGGCATGAACGGCGACGACATGCGCGCCTTCTGCGCTACCTGGAGCGACGAGCAGCTGGCGCTGCGCGCCGAATGGCTGCACACCTGTTACGAGCCAGCGATCGTGCGGGCCTTCGATGATTTCCACGACGTGGATATCCACCAGTACTTGCCCGCAGTGCGCCAGCCGGCATTGCTGATGGTGGCCGGGCGGGGCGGGGTGATCGAGCCCCGTGACATCGCCGAAATTCGCGAGCTCAAGCCGGATATCCAGGTCGCGCGCGTGGACAACGCCGGCCACATGATCCCTTGGGATGACCTGGACGGTTTCTTTGCCGCCTTTGGCGACTTCCTCGACCAACCCCTCGTCTGACGGAGCACGAGACATGACCAAGCTATACCGCATCGGCCAGATCGTGCCGAGCTCGAACACCACGATGGAAACCGAAATCCCGGCGATGCTCAATGCCCGCCAGGCGATCCGCCCCGAGCGCTTCACCTTCCATTCCAGCCGCATGCGCATGAAGCAGGTGAAGAAGGAAGAGCTGGCCGCCATGGACGCCGAGTCCGACCGCTGCGCCGTGGAGCTGTCCGACGCCAAGGTCGATGTGCTGGGCTACGCGTGCCTGGTGGCGATCATGGCCATGGGCCTGGGCTATCACCGCCAATCGGAAAAGCGCTTGCGGCAGGCTACCGCCGACAATGACGCACTGGCACCGGTGATCACCAGCGCCGGGGCGCTGGTGGAGGCCTTGCATGTGATGAAGGCCAAGCGCATTGCCATCGTCGCGCCGTACATGAAGCCGTTGACCGAGCTGGTGGTGAACTATATCCGCGAGGAAGGCTTCGAGGTGCAGGACTGGCGCGCGCTGGAAATCCCTGACAACCTCGCCGTGGCCCGCCACGACCCGGCCAACCTGCCAGGCATCGTCGCCGGCATGAACCTTGAGGGCGTCGATGTGGTGGTGCTCTCGGCCTGCGTGCAGATGCAATCGCTGCCGGCCGTGGCCAAGGTTGAGGCGCAAACCGGCAAGCCGGTGGTGACCGCTGCCATCGCCACCACCTACGCCATGCTCAAGGCGCTGGACCTGGAGCCGGTCGTGCCGGGCGCCGGTGCCCTGCTGTCGGGCGCCTACTGAAATTGGGGACGGACATGAGCGACGCACAAAGCGCACGTGACAACTACCAGGGCGTGTGGGGCCAGCGCATCGGCTTTGGCCGCAAGCCGGCCCTGCTGATGATCGACTTCATGCAGGGCTACACCACCCCCGGCGCACCGCTGTACGCCCCGGGCGTGGTTGCGGCGGTCGAGCAGGCCGCCGGCCTGCTGGCGCTGGCCCGCGACTGCGGTACCCTGGTGGTGCATACCAACATCCGCTACCAGCCGCCGCATTTTGCTGACGGCGGCGTGTGGGTGCGCAAGGCGCCGGTGATGAAGGACATGGTCGAAGGCAACCCGCTGGCGGCTTTCTGCGAGGCCGTTGCGCCACAGGCAGGGGAGGTGGTGCTGAGCAAGCAGTACGCCAGTGCCTTCTTCGCCACCAGCCTGGCCCCGCTGCTGCATGCTCAAGGCGTGGATACCGTGGTGCTGGCCGGCTGCTCGACCAGCGGCTGCATCCGCGCAAGTGCGGTGGATGCCATGCAGCACGGGTTTCGAACCATCGTGGTGCGCGAGTGCGTCGGTGATCGCCACAACGACCCGCATGAAGCCAACCTGTTCGACATCGACAGCAAGTACGGCGATGTCGTCACCCGGCAGGACGCCATGCAGCAACTCAGGCACCTGGCCGGCTGAGTGCCGGGCAGCCCTTACCCATAACAATCAAGGAACGGTGCGGGAAGCCCGTCCATGACCGCCTGCTGTCCGGGCGGTCGCCCCGCAGGAGCACTCGGGGTCTTCAGGCGCTGCCCAGGCACGCCGCGTATAGTGCGCGGGGTGCCCGGCGCGTCGAACACTGCTGGCCTTAAAACAACCACAAAGTCGCCCGCCAGGAGACAGGAAATGCCAATTGCGAATGCAACCACGGTCCACAGTGACATCGACCATGGCACGAAAGCGCTGTACAGCAAGATCACCTGGAGGCTCATCCCCTTCCTGTGCTTCTGCTACCTCGCAGCTTATCTGGACCGCATCAATGTCGGCTTCGCCAAGCTGCAGATGCTCGAAGACCTGCAGTTCAGCACAGCGGCCTATGGCCTGGGTGCCGGGCTGTTCTTCGTCGGCTATATCATTTTCGAAGTGCCGAGCAACCTGATCCTGCAGCGCGTTGGCGCCAAGCTGTGGATCGCCCGCATCATGATCACCTGGGGCCTGCTGTCGGCCTGCACCATGTTCGTCAGCACCACCACGCAGTTCTACATCCTGCGTTTCCTGCTCGGCGCGGCCGAGGCCGGCTTCCTGCCGGGCGTGCTGTTCTACCTGACCATGTGGTACCCCACCTACCGGCGCGGGCGCATCATTGCCCTGTTCATGATCGGGCTGCCCTTGTCGAGCGTGATCGGCGGGCCGATTTCTGGCTGGATCATGGGCAATTTCGACCAGGTGCATGGCCTGCACGGCTGGCAGTGGCTGTTTTTGCTGGAGGCGATCCCCAGCGTGCTGCTGGGCATCCTCACATTCTGGGCATTGCCCAACCACTTCCAGCAGGCCAAGTGGCTGTCGGCTGAAGACAAGGCCCAACTGGCGGCAGACCTGGCCGCCGACGATGCCGAGGGCAAGGACAGCAAGCACAGCTTCCGTGACGGCTTTTTCAACCTGAAGGTATGGATGCTGGGGGGCATCGACTTTTCGATTTTGCTCAGTGCCTACGCCATGGGGTTCTGGATGCCGACCTTCATCCGCGATGCGGGCGTCAGCGACACCTTCCACATCGGCTTGCTCACGGCCATTCCGAGCCTGGCCGCCCTGGCCGGCATGCTGATGATCGGGGCCAGCTCCGACCGCCACCGTGAGCGCCGTTGGCACATCATCGTGCCGTTCATCATTGGTGCAATTGCCATGGCCAGCAGCACCTTGTTCAGCCAGAACCTGGTGATGACCGTGGTGCTGTTCGCCATTGCCTCGGCAGCGATCATCGGCGCGGTGCCGGTGTTCTTCAGCCTGCCGGCCACCTTCCTTAAAGGTACTGCAGCCGCCACCGGCTTTGCCCTGGCCTGTTCGGTCGCCAACATCGCGGGCCTGGTGAGCAACTCACTGATGGGCGTGGTCACCGACCTTACCGGGACCTCGCACGCTGCCCTGTGGGTATTTGCCGGGTGCCTGATCCTCAGCTGCTTCCTGGTCATCGCCTTGCCGGCGAAGCTGGTCAACCGCTAGCGGCCCAGCGTTTCAAGCAACGGCAGGGCAGGCGGGCCGGGTGCCCGCCTGCCGCCCCCCCTCTCGCTGCAACCCCACGTGGGTGGCCATACATGGCCGCCGCGCCGGGTTGCTGTTGCCCGAATCCAGGAGTAGCCCCATGCAAGGTTTCACTGCACCGCGTTTTTCTTCGTCTGCGCGTCTGGCCGGCGGTTGTATTGCCGCCGCATTGTGTGCGGAGGCCTCGGCAGAAGAGGCCGGTTTTATCGAAGGTGCTCGCGCCACGCTGCAGGCGCGCAATTACTTCTTCAGCCGCGACTATGCCGATATCAAGGGTGCCAGCACCCAGTCGCGTACTCAGGAATGGGCGCAGGGTTTCATCCTCAATGCCAGTTCCGGTTATACCCAGGGCACCGTTGGCATCGGTGTGGATGTTATCGGCCTGCTCGGTTTCAAGCTCGACAGCAGCCCGGCGCATGCCAGGTCCGGGTTGCTGCCCAGCCTGGACAGCGGCAAGTCGGCGGACGAATACAGCCGGCTTGGGGCGGCGATCAAGTTCAAGGTGTCGCAAACCGAGCTGAAGGTGGGCGAGTTGATGCCCAACCTGCCTGTGCTGCTGTTCAGCGACTTGCGTCTGCTGCCGCCCACCTACCAGGGCGCGATGCTGGAGTCGCGCGAGTTTGCCGGGTTGACACTGAGTGCCGGCCAGTTCCGCTCCACCAGCCTGCGCGACTCCTCCAACAGCCAGAAGATGTACGCGCTGGTCAACGACCCGATCAACCCGGCGCGGCTGGCGCGTTTTACCAGTGATCGCTTCAACTACGTTGGCGCCGACTATGCCTTCAACGATAACCGCACCAGCGTTGGCCTGTGGCAGGCGCAGTTGGAGGATGTCTACCAGCAGCGGTTTTATAGCTTCAAGCACGCCGAGCCGGTCGGGGACTGGACGCTGGGGGTGAACGCCGGCTACTTCGATGCCCGCGAGGACGGGCGCAAGATCGCCGGCGATTATGACAACCATGCGTTGTTCAGCCTGTTCTCGGCCAAGACCGGCGGGCATACCTTTTACGCGGGCTACCAGCAGATCGGCGGCGAGGACGGTTTTATCCAGGTGGGAGCCAACACCAACCCGATGGGTAATACGCTGCCGACTTATGAGTTTTCCGCGCCGGGCGAACGCTCGTGGCAGGTGCGGCATGATTACAACTTTGTCGCCTTGGGGCTTCCGGGCCTGACGTCGACCCTGCGTTATGTGAAGGGGCGGGATGTAGACACCGGGCTGGGCTATGAAGGGCGTGACCGCGAGCGCGATCTGGACTTGGCCTACGTGGTACAGAGTGGGCCGCTGGCCGGCCTTGGGGTACGGGTGCGCAACGTGATGGCGCGCTCCAATTACCGGACCGACATCGACGAGAACCGGTTGATCCTCAGTTACACAGTCAAACTGTTCTGAAGTGATTGCCCGAGCTGCGCGCTTTTGCAGGAGCCGCGTTGTATCGCGACAGGGCTGCTCCTGCAAGGCTGGGCATACTTTGTGGGAGCAGCAGCGGTCACTGCAAGGTCACGGGCCTCAGGCTATCCGGCAACTGCCTGATAGCCGCCTCAATCCGTGCAATAGGGCCAGCGAGGCGGTCCGCTTCCTGGTCTTTGCCCTCACTTCTCAGGCGGTCACACTCAAGACGCAGGTCGAGCAATTTTTTCTGTAGCTTCAGGGCCGAAGTGTTGAACGGGTCCATGCTTTTCTCACGCTGTAGGCTTCCGTGCCGTTGTAGGAAAAATAGACCGTAGCAGCTCGGATTTGCTGGAGAAACTGATGTTTCATACAGGTGATTCCCAGTGCCGCGATTCTTCCTACAGCGCAGAGTAAACAATCCTACAAACTACGTTTCAATTCATGTGCTCCCGATTGCGCTCAACTTCCCGCCCCAGCTGGGTGCATTCACCCTTCGAGGGGCAGGCCACCCGGCGTGGTTGCAATCGGAGCCTTTAGTCCTTTTTGAAATCTCATGTAGCAATTGTCGCCCTGCAGGTCAGTGACCATCGGCGCAAAAGCTTCAGCAACTGACCTCATAAGCGCTGCCCGCCCCGGACGTTGAAAGTTTAAGCAATAAGCACCATGAAGAATCTGCACAGTCCATCTGATCCGCTTTTTTTCCACAAACCTGAATCTGTAACCGTATCAGCCCAAGCCTGACAATAAGCCCATTCCCGCATCAAAACTGTAGAGGTTCCAATGGGCAAGCTGGCGCTGTTCCTGGGTGGTTTTCTGCTGCTGACCATTCTGATTGGTATTCTTGGCACCATTCCGCCAAGCTGACTGCAACTGCGTTTTCCCCCCGCGGCCCGTCTATTTCAAGTGGCGGGCCCAATCCCTGAGCAATTGGCCAGTATTCTCCCTTCCTGCACTGCTGGACCAGCGGTAGGTGCAAGTCATTCTCAAGTGCAAAAGCCTCGTGTAGTCTCCCGCCGCCGCTCATTCGGGCCGGTCATTTTGCCTTGGAGTCGATACATCAATGGAATACAAGAAAGGCACTTCAGCCGTGCTGGAGTGGCGTAGCCGTTTTCTTGCTGAAGGCACACTTGATGAGCAGGTTTATGACCAGGCACTGCGCGATGCCTTGCTGTTGGAGCAGGCTGGAGTGATCAGTACGTCGGAGTGGATCGAGCTGGTCAAGCTGGCAAACACCGCGTTGCTGGTTGTGCGATAAGTCGTTCTTTGCGTTGGGAAATCTGTCCACAAAAAACGTGGGTAGGTCTGTGGATAAAGTGCTGAAAGCCAAGCCCGCTGCGGTCTCTGTTAAATTGAGCAGAAATTGAACAGTCATTTCAGGGGGCTGTTTCAGCAGGCGAGGCCGGCGCGGCGCAACGCCGTCAGCAAGTCGCGCACCCGCGCTGGCAGCTCGCCGGCAGGGTACACGGCATGCATTTGCGGGTCCTGGCCGCTGCTGGAAGTCAGGCGGTAGTGCGGGCACACGCGCACCAGCCGTCCGGCCCTGACCTGCGCTTCGCCAACCCAGGCAGCCAGGCGGGCGATGCCTGCGCCGGCCAGGGTGCTGTGGTACACCGCGTCACCTGAGTCCAGGCGCAACCTGGGCCTTGGGCGCAGGCTGGTGATCTGGCCGTCGCGGTAAAAATGCCAGGCCTTGAGGATGCGCGGGGCGGTGTGCAGGATCAATGCATGCCCTTCGAGGTCTTCCGGTTGCTGTGGCGTGCCGGCCACGGCCAGGTACGCCGGGCTGGCATACAGGTGGCGCTGGTAGGCCCACAGCGGGTAGCCGATCAGCTCGCTTGATTGCGGGAAGGCCCCACGCACCACGAAATCGAACTTGCCTTGCAGCGGGTCGAGGGTTTCGTCGCAGTACGTTATGTCCAGGGTCACCCCGGGGTGGCAGCGGGAGAACTCGGCAAGCACCTGTGGCAATACATGTTCACCCAGCAGTTGCGGTACGGCAAAGCGTATCCAGCCTTGGGCGCTGCCGCTGAGCGCGGCCAACGCGTCGGCAGCATCACGTTGCACATCCAGCAAACGTTCGGCATGGGGCAACAGGCGCTCGCCGGCTTCGGTGAGGGTTACGGCGTTGGCGTTGCGGTTGAGCAGCTTGCTGGCGGCGTTGTCTTCCAGGGTTTGTACCGCGCGGGTTACCGCACTGGGCGAGCGCCCCAGTGCACGTGCGGCGGCCACGAAGCTGCGCTTGTGGGCCACGCTGACGAACGCCTGGATTTCCCGCAACATGTCCAATGCCATTGCCTGCTCCTTGTTGCAGTTTTTGCAATATGGCATTTCAACACATGCGCGGCACTTTGATTAGCCTTGCAGGCGTCTTCACTGCCTGGAACCGCGTCATGATGGATATTGCTGTGCTTTCTGTGTTCGCCTTTGCCGCTGGGCTGATCGACGCCGCAGTGGGGGGCGGGGGGCTGATCCAGATCCCGGCCTTGTTCAACGTGCTGCCTACCGCGCAACCAGCGGCCTTGCTCGGCACCAACAAGCTGGCGTCGGTCTGTGGGACGGCCTTCGCGGCGCGCTCGTTCATTCGCAAGGTGACGCTGGATTGGGGGCTTATCGTGCCAGCGGCGCTCAGCGCCTTTGTCATGTCGTTCGCTGGGGCTGCCACGGTGTCACTGGTACCGCCCAGTGTGATGCGCCCGGCAGTGCTGGTGCTGATCGTGCTGATGGCCATCTATACCTTCTGCAAGAAGGATTTCGGCACCCTGCACAAGCCCGCGCAGATCGGCCGCAAGGAGCAATGCCTGGCGGTGCTGATCGGCGGTGCGATCGGCTTTTACGATGGCCTGTTCGGTCCAGGCACCGGCAGCTTCCTGATCTTTCTGTTCATCCGCTTCTTTGCGTTGGACTTCCTGCACGCTTCGGCCTCGGCCAAGGTGGTGAACATTGCCACCAACCTGGCGGCGCTGGTGTTCTTCGTGCCCTCGGGCAACGTGCTGTATGCCATTGCCCTGCCCATGGCTGCGTGCAATGTGCTGGGGGCTCTTACCGGCACCTGGCTGGCGGTACGCAAGGGCGCAGGCTTTGTGCGCGGGCTGTTCCTGATACTGCTGTGCGTGTTGATCGCCAAGCTATCGTGGGACTTGCTGGTTGCGTGACTCAGCCTCCTGGCGCTGTGCTTCGGCCTGCTCGACGCGGTTGCGGCCATGGGCCTTGGCCCGGTACAGCGCCTGGTCGGCACTTGCCAGCAACGCGTCCAGGCTGGGGGCCGGGATATTGGCGTCGCAGCCGGCCAGGCCGATACTCACGGTGATCTGCAGGCGCTGGTCGGCCTGCACCACGTGCAGGTCCTGTATGGCACGGCGCAGGCGTTCGGCGGTGAACTTGGCACGTTCAGGCGCAAGCCCCGGGAGGATGACGACGAACTCCTCGCCGCCCAGCCGCGCGAGCAGTTCATCGTTGTGCAACTGGTCCTGCAGGGTGCTGGCAAACTGGCGCAGCACCTGGTCCCCGACCCCGTGGCCATGGGCATCGTTGATCGACTTGAAGTGGTCGATATCCAGCATCATCAGGGTTAGCGGCAGCGCCTGGGCATGCTGCTGGCGGCTGTCCAGCAATGCGTTGGCGCGGCGGGTGAAGGCACTGCGGGTGAGCACGCCGGTAAGGTGGTCGATGGTGGCCTGATGCGCCAGGCGCGCCATCAGGCTGCGGTTGGCCTGGCTGACACAGGCCACCACCAGCGGGCCGAGCACCAGCATCGCAATGCCCAGGCGCGCCGACATCAGCGTGGTCACACCGGGCTCGCTTTGCGGCACGCTGAAGTGCATGAGGTTTTGCGCCACCGCCACAATCAAGGTACTGCCAGCGGTAAGTGTCAGCAGCGAAACCATGAACGGCGAGTAGGTCCACGCACACCACAGCAAGGCGGCAATCGGGAAGGCAATGGCACCGGGGCCGCCAAAGGCAATGCTGACCGCCAGCGAGGCCAGCAGCATCAGCAGTGGCGCCAGGCGGATGGCTTGGGCGCCACCCCGCACCAAAGCCCGCGCCGAGGGTGCTGTAAGCAGCACCGGCAGTACCAGCACGCTGGTCGAAAACTGTTCGCTGAACCAGGCGAGCCAGGTGGCACGCAGGGATTGCTCGAACCACGGTGCGGCCATGACCGCTGCCATGCTGGCCGCCACCATGGCGGCGGCGGCACAGGCGGCAAACACGCTGAGTACGCCGTGCGGGGTGCGCATGCGCCGGTGCAGCCGCGGCAAACGCGATAGCAACTGCCAGAGGGTAACCACCACGCCAAGATTGCACAGGTTGAACCACAGGGCCGGCACCCAGGCACTGCCACACAGCAGGTCGGCACCGACCATGGCCAGCCAGACCAGGCTGAAGCCGGTCAGCGTGGCCTGGCGCGGGTAGCGCAGCAGCACGCCGGCCAACACAGCATTCACTGGCCAGAACAGCGACAGCGATTCGATCGGGCGTGCCAGGATACCGCCCAGGGTGAGGGCAAAGGTCAGGCAAAACAGAACGACATAAGGCAACAAGCGCGATTGGGCTGGAAAAACCATGAACTCGACCGGCAAGCGGAAACGAAATCCAGGACAACGCCTTGAAGCACCTGGGGCAATAGCCCGCAGTGTGTTTCGTCAGGCCACTTGATGTCAATCTGCCGCGATCGGTCGAGATAATGTCAAATTGCCTTTAGTCTATAGCGCTTTTCTCATAGCCCGAAGAACCACGGCACCATCACGACGGTGACCAACATCACCAGCACGGTGAAGGGCACGCCAATTTTGACGAAATCAGCGAAGCGGTATTGCCCCGGGCCCAGCACCAGTGTGTTGACCGGGGATGACACCGGTGTCATGAACGCCGCCGATGCGGCCAGCGCCACGGTCATGGCAAACGGGTAGGGCGACATGCCCAGCTGCGCTGCGGTGCTGACAGCCACGGGTGCCATCAGTACCGCAGTGGCCGTGTTGGAAATGAACAGGCCGATCACCGCTGTAACGGCGAACAGGCAGGCAAGAATGGCACTGGGGCCGGCACCACCCAGTACGCTTACCAGCCCACCCACCGCCAAATCGATGCCACCGGTTTTCTGCAGTGCCTGGGCGAATGGCAGCATGCCGACGATCAGCACCAGGCTTTGCCAATGAATGGCTTTATAAGCGCTGTTCATGTCGATACAGCGGCCGGCCCCCATCAGCAGGCAACCGATCAGCGCCGCGATGACATTGGGCACGGCACCGCTGACCATCAGCCCGACCATTACCGCCAGGCTAAGCAATGCCTGCGGCGCGCGGGTGCGGGCTGGCGCGACCTGATCGATCTCGGCGGGCAGGCTCAATACCAGAAAGTCTTTGGGCTGGCTTTGCAACTGGCGTACCGCCTTCCACGGGCCGACCACCAGCAGGGTATCGCCAAGGCGCAGTTTTTCGTCTACCAGTTGCTCTTCGATTGCCGCCTGTTCGCGGCGCAGGCCGACCACGTTGAGGCCGAAGCGGGTGCGGAAGGCCAGTTCGAGAACGCTCTTGCCGATCAACTGCGAGCCCGGCGGCAGCGAGACCTCGGCCATGCCCAGCTCCTGGGACTGGTCGATGAAATAGGCCGCCTTGAAGTGCAGGGGCTCCAGTTGCATGGTCTGGCACAGGCTGCGCAGGTTGTCGCGGTTGGCGAACAGGTCGAGCAGCAGCACATCGCCCTGGTGCAGTACGGTGTTGGAGTCGGCGCCGATCACCCGTGTGGTGAACTTGTGCTGGCGCTCGATGCCGATCACGTTGGCGCCGTGCCGGGTGCGCAACTCCAGCTCGCCGAGGGTATGGCCGATCAGCGGTGAATCAGGGCGTATGCGCAGGCGCCGTTCACGGCCGTTGAGCTTGTAGTCCAGCACCAGGTCCAGCAGTGTCCGGCGGGTTTCCACGCGGCCGTCCTTGCGCACTTCGCCGTTCAGCCAGTGCCGGGTCAGCAGCATGTAGCCGATCCCCAGCACCAGCACCACCAGGCCGAAAGGGGTAAAGCTGAAGAAACTGAAGCCCGCTTCGCCATTGCGCACCAGCTCGCTGTGCACCACCACGTTGGGCGGTGTGGCCACCAGGCTGAGCATGCCACTGATCAGCCCGGCAAATGCCAGTGGCATCATCAGACGGCTGGGCGACAGCTGCAGGCGCGCGGCAATGCTCAGCACTACCGGGATGAAAATGGCCACCACACCGGTGGAGCTCATCATCGACCCCAGCCCGGCCACGGCCACCATCAGCAGCACCAGCAGACGTGTTTCGCTATTGCCGGCCCGCTCGCTCATCCATTCGCCGATGCGGTAGGCAATGCCGGTGCGCACCAGGCCTTCGCCGATCACGAACAGGGCGGCGATCAGTACCACGTTGGGGTCGCTGAAGCCGGCCAGGGCCTGCTCAACGGTGAGGATGCCGAGTAGGGGCAGGGCGAGGATCACCATCAGCGCGACCACGTCCATGCGTGGGCGATTGATGATGAACAGGGTAACGACGATGGCCAGCAGGCCGAGGACCCAGAGCAGATCTTGGTTCATGGGGAGGGGGTGTTCCTTCACACGGGGCACGATAGACAGTAGCAGCCAGTGTGCCAGTTCGTGATGAAGGGGGTGTTGATGTGCTGCAACAAAAAGGGCCGCTATACGGCCCTTGAGTCAGGTAATCAGTGACGGTGACGGCGGTGCTTTTTGCTGCCGCGGTTGTCGTCACCCAGGTGGTTGCCGAGGGCCCCACCGGCTGCGCCGCCCAGGCCAGCACCGACCGTGGAGCCGGTCTTGCCGCCCACCGCGCCGCCTAGCAGCGAGCCGCCAGCCGAGCCCAGGCCACCGCCGATGGCGGCTTCGGTACGATTGCCCTTGCGTGCACCTACCGCGCTGCCGGCTGCGCCGCCCACGCCAGCACCGATGGCCGCGCCGGCCTTGCCGCCGAGTTGTTGACCAACAACGTTACCCAGCACACCACCCAGGCCACCGCCAATGGCGGCAGTACCGTCGCCGGCGAAAGCGCCCTGGCACAGCAGCAGGCCGAGGGCAAGGGAAGGCAGAGTCAGACGCATGATACGAACCTCAAAGGAATCATCAGGTTAAGGTGCCGCGCAACGGGCGGCAGGTCAGGGGTGCAAAGACGCTTCAGCGGTAGTCGCGGTCACCGCGGTACTGACGATTGTCATCGTCATCGCGGTCATGCCGATGGTGGTGGCGATGGCCACGGTCGCGGTCACGCCAGCCATCGTCGTCATCATGGTAGCGATGGCTGTGACAGCCTGCGGTCAGCAGGACTGCAGCAATCAGCGAAAGGCTTGCAAGGCGGGTCATCACGATATAGGTCCTTGATCCGCAAAGGTTTACGGGGCACTTGCTGAGACTGGGAATGATCCATTTGGTTTCCCGGGCAGGCAAAAATTTGTCGCGCCAGTGATGGGCGGCGTGCTTGCAGGCTGTTGTTCTGTCCCATTCGGTCATGGTCGAGTGCGCCATGGCCCTCTAGACTGTGGGGTAAGCCGCAGCGAAGACGGCAATCTGCCACTCGGTGAATCACGATGATCGCCCACACCCCCACGTTGTTTGCCGCCGTTGCCTTGGTCGCAACTATTCTAGCTTTCTGCCTGTTGCTGGTGGGGCGTAGCAACCGCCGTGACAACCTGCTGCTAACGGGTTGCGGGCTGCTGGTGCATGCCCTGGCTTATGTCTGCTACACCGTCTATGCCCAGGCCCCGCTGTGGGTCAGCTATGGTCTGGGCAACAGCTTGCTGTCGCTGGCCCTGGCGTTCTACACCGCCAGCTTGTTCCGGGTGCGTGAGCAGGTGGTGCCCTGGCGTGTCATCTTCGTCATTCCTGCCTGCATGCTGGGGGGGCTGGTGCTGCTGCTCGATACGCTGGAGCCGCGCATGCTGCTGGCGACGCTGGTATTGATGCTGCAGTGCTCGATGATCCTTTACTGGGCGTGGCGCCATGCCGAACGGCCGGGCAGGGCCCACCTGCTGCTGCAGATCGGTGCGCTGATCAGCCTGGTCGGCCTGGGTATGCGTGTGGTGGCGGTGGCCAATGGCACGGCAGTGGAAATGCGTTATGACACCAGCAACCTCAAGCAGAGCATTTCCGTGGCAATCGGCACGGCGACGGTAATGATGTATTCGATCGGGCTGGTGCTGATGGCCAAGGAGCGTAGCGAGTCCCGCTTGCAGCACCTGGCCCTGCACGATGTGCTGACCGGCACATTCAACCGCAGGGCGATCCTGGACCGGTTTGCGGTGGAACTGGACCGTGCTCGCCAGCAACAGGCCAGCCTGGCCGTGGCAATGATCGACATCGACCATTTCAAACGCATCAACGACCTGTATGGGCACCTGGCTGGCGACGAAGTGCTGTGCCATTGCGTGCGCCAGTTGCAGCAGCGGCTGCGTCAGGGTGACAGCCTGGGCCGTTATGGTGGTGAGGAATTCCTGCTGTTGTTGCCGGGCACTGACCGCAGCGGGGCGATGGCTGCGCTGCAAGGCCTGCGCGAGGCTATTGCGCGCAGCCCGGCCCGTTTTGCCGATGACCAGATCGAACTGCGCTTCAGCGTGGGCCTGTGGTGTGGCGTACCAGGTCCCAAAGATAGCACCGCCAACCTGCTGGCCCAGGCGGATGCCGCGCTGTACCAGGCCAAGGCCGCCGGGCGCAACACGGTGCACATGGCGGCATTGATCCAGGCGGGTTGAATCAGGACGCCGGCTGGATCGCCAGTACTACACCGTTGGTGATCTGCACCAGCACGTAGTGCTCGCCCATGCGTACCCAATGGCTTTCTTTCTCGGGGGCGGGCAGGCCTTTGGCTTTCCAGTCCTTGATGGCCTGCTCGTCACGTTTGTACTGGTCCGGTGCCTTGTCGCCCACTTCAAGCGTGCGGTTGTGGGTTTCCGGGGCGGTGATGCTTTCTTCGCTGGAGGGCGCGGCGCTGACGGCCAGGGGCAGGCAGGGCAGGGCGGCAAGTAGCAGATAGTGAAGCTTCATGTGGTGCTCCTTATGGCGGCGTACCTTATCTGCGACAGCGGCATGTGCGTGACAATTCACTCGCAATGCCCGCGAGTGCTAGAGTCGCATCTTTTTCGATACCCTGAGGATGGAACATGCGTGCGATTTTGCCGATGGCCGCGGCGCTGATGCTGGTCGGTTGTGCTTCTGCGACCATGGAGACGGCCCGCGGCGGCAAGCCGACTGCGCAGCTCGATTCAAGCAAGGCGCCGGAGCTGGTGGCGCAGTGTATCCAGTTCAGCTGGCAGGAAGAGAAGGTGTTCGGCGATGATGCCAGTGGCTACCTGCAACCGCGCAAGCAGGGCGGGTTCACCGTGTATACCCGTGAGGCAGAGGCGTTTGTGGATGTCTATCCACAGGCAGGCGGGGCTCGGGTGGATTACTACGCGCAGAAAAACGACGGCGTGGCGCTGCAGCGCCGGGCAGCGGCGGCGACCTGTTTGTAAAGGCCGCAGCCTGTATTGGCTTCATCGCCGGCCTGTAGGGGCGGCCAGTGCAGTCCAGTTATTGCTCAGTGGGTGCTTTGCGGGCTTTACAATTTTTAGCAAGGCAGTGGTGTCTTAGAGGGGCAGGTGGCGGCTAGCATGAACCGTTACCACTCAAGGAAGACACCATGGACCGTTCACTGCAACTCAACCGCAGCAGTTGGGACGAACGCGCCCCGCTGCACGCTGCCTCGAAGGACTACGAAGTCGAGACTCTCGTCCAGCGCCCTGGGCACCTGTCCGAAACCGTGCGCTTCGATTTGCCTTTGCTCGGCGACATCAATGGGCTGAGGACCGTCCACCTGCAGTGCCACATTGGCACCGACACCCTATCGCTGGCGCGCCTTGGCGCCAAGGTCTGCGGCCTGGACTATTCCGCGGCTTCGCTGGCCGAGGCACGGGTACTGGCCGAGCGTTGTGCGGTGGCCATCGAGTATGTCGAGTCTGACGTCTATGCCGCCGACACGGTACTGCCGGCAGGCACGTTCGACCTGGTCTACACCGGTATCGGCGCGCTGTGCTGGTTACCCCGCATCGAGCCGTGGGCGCGTGCGGTCGCGGCGCTGCTGAAACCGGGCGGGCGGTTATTCCTGCGCGATGGGCACCCGATGCTGATGGCCGTCAATGAAGACCACCAGGACCGCCTGCAGCTCGAATACCCGTACTTCGAGCACGAAGCCCCGACGGTGTGGCACAACGACCAGACCTATGTCGAGACTGAAGAGCGCCTTGCCCACACTGAAACCCACGAATGGAACCACGGCTTGGGTGAAGTGGTTACTGCCTTGCTGGCGCATGGGCTGCAACTGACGGTGCTGGTCGAGCACCAGAGCATCCCTTGGGAGGCCCTACCGGGGCAGATGGTCAAGGGCAGCGATGGCGAGTATCGCTTGCGCGAGCAGCCTGCACGCCTGCCCCTGAGCTACAGCTTGGTGGCGGTCAAGGCCTGATCAGGAAAGGAACCCGCCGTCGACGTTGAGTGCCGTGCCAGTGGTGTAGCTGGACGCATCGCTGGCCAGGTACAACACCGCGCCGGCCATTTCCTTGGGGTCGGCTACGCGCTTGAGTGGGATCTGCTGCAGTGCGGCGTTCAGGATGGCATCGTTTTTCACCAGTGCAGAGGCAAACTTGGTGTCGGTCAGGCCCGGCAGCAGGGCGTTGCAGCGAATGCCGAACTGGGCGCACTCCTTGGCGAAGACCTTGGTCATGTTGATGACTGCCGCCTTGGTCACCGAATAGATGCCCTGGAAGTGGCCGGGGGACACACCGTTGATGGATGCCACGTTGATGATGCTGCCACCGCCATGCTCGCGCATCAGCTTGCCGGCTTCTACCGACATGAAGAAGTAACCGCGGATGTTCACGTCCACGGTCTTCTGGAAGGCATGCGGATCGGTGTCCAGCACGTTGCAGAACTGCGGGTTGGTGGCGGCGTTGTTGACCAGGATGTCCAGGCGCCCGAATTGTTCGCGGATGCCGGCGAACACCTGCTGGATCTGTTCCAGCTCTCCAATGTGGCAGGCCACCGCCGTCGCCTTGCCACCCGCCGCGATGATCGCCTCGGCCACCTGCTGGCAACCGTCGAGCTTGCGGCTGGAAACGATCACATGTGCACCTTGCTGGGCCAACAGGTGGGCGATGGCTTCGCCAATGCCGCGGCTGGCGCCGGAAACGAAGGCAATCTTGCCGTCGAGGTCGAACAGGTGGGTCTTGGACATGCTGTTTTCCTTGTTATCCGTCGTCGTGGGCGTTGCTCAGAGGCTGGACCTGGCAATGACCTGCAAGGTCATCTGCTCGAGCAAGCGGTTCATGTGGATGAATTGGGCGAAACGCTTGTCCTGGGTCTGGCCGTGGTAGTAGCGGTAGTAGATCTGCTGGACGATGCCGGCCAGGCGGAACAGGCCATAGCAATAGTAGTAATCGAAGTTGTCCAGCGTGATGCCTGCGCGTGCCGCGTAGTAATCCACGAACTGGCGGCGGGTGAGCATACCCGGCGCGTTGCTCGGCTGGCGGCGCATCAGTTGCACCGGCGCCGGGTCGTCGGCTTCGATCCAGTAGGCCAGGCTGTTGCCCAGGTCCATCAGCGGGTCGCCCAGGGTGGCCATTTCCCAGTCCAGCACACCGATGATGCGCATAGGGTTGTCGGCGTCGAGGATGACGTTGTCGAAGCGGTAATCGTTGTGCACGATGGCGGGCTTCGGGTGGTCGGCAGGCATTTTTTCGTGCAACCAGGTGGTCACCTTTTCCCAGCGCGGGGCATCCGGGGTCAGGGCTTTTTGGTAGCGGCTGGTCCAGCCCTCGATCTGGCGCTGTACATAGCCTTCCGGCTTGCCCAGGTCGGCCAGGCCACAGGCGTTGTAGTCCACCTGGTGCAACTCGACCAGGCGGTCGATAAAGCTTTTGCACAGGGCCTCGGTGCGGCTGGCGTCAAGGTTCAGCCCGGCAGGGATGTCCGAGCGCAGGATGATGCCCTTGACCCGTTCCATGACGTAGAACTCACCGCCAATCAGGCTGCTGTCGGTGCAGTGCACATACGCCTTGGGGCAGAAGGGGAAGCCGCTGTTCAACTGGTTGAGTATGCGGAACTCGCGGCCCATGTCGTGGGCCGACTTGGCCTTTTGCCCGAATGGCGGGCGGCGCAGCACAAAGTCCCGGCCCGGGTAGCTGACCAGGTAGGTGAGGTTGGAGGCCCCTCCTGGAAACTGGCTGATGCGCGGCAGGCCGTCCAGGTCGGGGATGTTGGCCTTGAGGTAAGGGTCGATGACGGCCGCGTCGAGTTCTTCGCCGGGGCGTACCTGGGTGGACTGGTCGGTGAGCGTCATGCGTTTTCCTTATTTTCGATCCCAAGGACTATTGGCTAATCTAATGGCCTGCCGGCGCTGGAACAAGCGTGCCAGGTGCCATATAGGTGAGGGTGTTGCTGGTTGATCAACTGCCCTTATGTCAACGACCAACGTGCCAGCGCAGGCTTTGGGGCAGGCAAAAAAAAACCGAAGCCGCCAAGGCTTCGGTCTTTCGATCATCCGGTGTACCCAGCCCTCAGGACGGGAACAGCTCGCTGAGCTTCATCGACAGCATCATGTCGCCTTCAACGCGCAGCTTGCCGCCCATGAAGGCCTGCATGCCATCGGTTTCACCGCTGACGATGCCCTTCAGGGTTTCGCTGTCCATCACCAGGGTGCAGTTGGCGTCCGGGTTTTCGCCTTCCTGCAGGTCGCAGGTGCCGTCTTTGACGATCAGCGCGTATTGCTTGCCTTCGTCGGTGATGTTGAAGCCGAACACCAGGTCCAGGCCGGCGGCAGCGGATGGGTTGAACTTCTCTTGCATCTTTTTGACGGCATCAGCTACGGAGGTCATGGCGCATTCCTTATAGAGTTATTTACACGTCCCCGCAGGGACACAACAAGCCGGGCTCATCGATAGGTGACAAGCTCCGGTACCTTCAACAGCTGCACATGGGCCTGGCTGTTGAAGGAGGCCAGTGCCACGTCGCGGCCGCGGAACTTCAGCTGGCTGAGCGACGTGTTGATGATTTGCCAGTTCAGCGCGAACGCCTGGCTGGGGGTAATACGGGTAACCAGGTGCAGCAGGGCGGCAATGGTGCCGCCCGAAGTGAAGATGGCGACATTGTCACCGCTGCCGGCGGTATCGAGCACGCGCTCCAGGCCACCTTGTACACGGCGAGTGAAAGCCTGCCAGCTTTCCAGGCCATCGTCCGCCTGTTCGCCCGCGTGCCAGCGCTGCACCATCAATGCGAACAGGCGCTGGAATTCGCTGCGATGCTGCGCAGCATTGCGCAGTACATGCAGGGCATCGGGCTCTTCTGGCAGCAGCCCAGGCAACAGGGCGCGGATGACGCCATCGGCATCGAACTCATTGAACGCCGCGTCGGTCTCAACAGCCGGCACCGGGCAGCCGCTGGCATGCAAGGCCTGCAGGGCCAGGCGCGCGGTATCCTGCTGGCGGCGCAGGTCGCCTGCCACGCAACGGTCCAGCCGTACACCCAACTGGGCCAGGTGCTCACCCAGCGCGTGGCTCTGGCGCACGCCCACGGGCGAGAGGACGTCGTAGTCATCAGCACCGAAAGAGGCTTGGCCATGTCGGATCAGGTAGAGGTTGCCCACGAAAGGTTCCGGCCTGTTTGGAGGTTGCTGCGAGGTTAGGATGCAGCACACGGGCTGTCAACGAAAAAACATACAAGCGTTTGAAAAGGTTGTTTGAAAGGTGTTGCCAGCGTTTACACCGGCTGGCAGCACCTTTGGCGCAGCGGTATGCTTGCAACAGTTAACGCGCCGCCTTGGCGCAGGTATTTAAGGAGTCAACGTGGAGTTTCTTGCCAACTGTCCTTGATCTCGGGTAAAGCCAAGCAGCACGGGGCTTCCACCCAAAATGTCCATCCTTACCGCTGAATCCAGTGTCACAAATCGTCCCAACGTGTCACAAATCGCAGTGCCCTACGTCTACCGTAGAGCCTCTGGGCGCTATCACCTTCGAGTTCGCCTCAAGGGCTGCCACACCTCCTGCACGATCTCGCTCAAGACCACCAATCGACCTGCTGCCATGACAACTGCCAAGCACCTGCTTCAGACCCTCAAAGCGTTCCACCTCGACAACCCAGAGGCATCTTGGGGGGAACTACGGGATAACCTTCGGGACATCGCTGAGGAAGCCTTGGGCAACCCACAAGGCGAAGCCTATGGGCTGGTCCTGTCTGAGGTCTCCGAGAACCTCGCTCAGATAGCCGAGACGATGCCCATGAGGTTAGCCCAAGCGCAGGCCGTTCTGATGGCTCAGAGGGTTCTGGAGGCTGCTCAAGGGCGGCACAGCGGAGACCTGAGAGAGCTGGTCGAGCTGCTCAATGGGGACCTGAAGGGACCTATAGGCAGTGTTAATCAAGTAGGAGATGTCGATAGTCGTGAGCCTGTGCCTGTCCCTGTCCCTATCTGTAAGTCGCTCTCCACGGACAGCTCTACGACCACATTCCAGTCCCTCTACGAAGCCTTCAAGGCTGAGCGTGGCGGGGACAAGTCGGCCAATACCTTGAAGAACTGGAAGAGCAGCACCAGCACCATCGTTGCGCACCTCAGGGACACCGATATGTCCAAGCACACAAGGGCAACCTTTGTGGGCCTTCGTGATGCTCTCTTGGCTGATGGTCGTAAGCCATCCTCTGTTAACAAGGTCATGACCCATGCCTCCACTGTCATTGGCTGGGCTGTGGCTACGGGTCTCATTGAGCGTGACTACTCCAAGAAGCTGACTATCACCAAAGGGGCGGATAGCGACCGCACAGCCTTCACTGGGGACCACCTAAAGGCTCTCCATGACTGGGCAATGGGCAACCTTGGGAACGACTGGAAAGCATCTGTCATTGCCCTTGGGGTTGCCACCGGGGCACGCATTGGAGAGATTCACCAGCTCACCGGCAGTGACATCTATGAGGATGGCGGTCACTGGGTCATGGACATCAACGACAAGGACGGGAAGACCCTCAAGAACTCATTCAGTCGTCGCACAGTGCCACTGCTGGGAATCCCAGAGGACCACCTTGAGAAACTCTCGCAGACCCAAGGGCGGTTGTTCACTCAGTCCAAGAGTGGCTTCGATCAACTCACCAATCAGATGATCCGAGACCTGCTGGGCACTAAGACCGGGGGAGGGCTGTCGTTCCACTCGTTGAGGCACTCTATGGCGTCCGATCTGAAGGCCGCTGGCGTGTCTGTGGGGATCGTCCAGGCCATCTTGGGGCACAGCTCTGGGTCACTTGCATTCGATGTCTACGGGGGCAATGCGGCTGCTTCGAGGGGCCTTATGGTCGAGGCGCTGGGGATGATTCGATAACGGGGCGCGTCTCAGGGAGCACCACAAAGACCTAAATGCCGGATTACAGAGGGCTCCTAAGCGGCTCTCCTTGAAGTGCTTGTGGAGGCGTTCCGTTTAGATATCCGTTAAAATCAAATTGCCATCAAGCCAGACTAATAGGTAAGCTGCTTGTACAGGGAAGTGAAAGCGCCTCAAAAGGTTTTTCTTAAGATGCTTCGCGCCCATGTTGAAAGAAAACTTAAGAATTGTAGGTCGATCAATGAATGCAAGGGAAATAGTTTGTGCGGCAATCCTGGTGCTCCCTGTGGTGGCGTTGGGGGGGCAGGTTGAAGATGAGTTGTATGGGCTAACTAAAAAGACAAGCTCTAACTTCTGCTTTATCACTATACAGAACGACTCTGCGAAAAGTGATGCATTAAATCATTTGAGGATTAGCCCGTCTTCAGTATGTGAGTGCACGTCAATTGAAACAGCTAACGCGATGCAAGCTAATCCGCATTATCATGCCTACCTCAGGAATCTAATTAGAAACGCCAACATTCAGCAAGGTCAGCCACCATCGTTTGAGTACAGTCCAGATCAAGATGTTGCAGTGGCGGAGTATACCAAGGTGTTTAATAATTCTTGGGTTAATTGTGTGACTCGCTTAAAAAAGAGCTGAAGCGCAAGGCTTGAGCTTAAAGCTGTTTCGTAAGTAGGTGTCGTAAAAACCCTCACTATGGCTGCACGTTCGCAGCGGCCATATGAGGACCACTATCATGACCCTGCTCACCCAACCCGGACCATTACACCGCCACGTCGATCACGAAACCGGCACCATCCTTCACATTGACCCAATCACTGGCGAGGTCATCCGCCGCAAGGACATGGTACGACCCGCAAACCTCGAAGCCCAGTATCAGGCATGGGCCGCTGAGCGTCGTGCCGATGAGTCCCTCTCTGAGGACCAACAGAAAGCCGCCAAGGGCCTGACCAACGGCACCCAAGGGCAACCCCAAGAGACCCCAAGCGATGAACCCAAGCGAGGCCGTGGACGCCCAAAGGCCACCTTCGCTAACCCTGTCGCAGCCTACATGCACCTCCTTGCGATTCCCGATCCGCTGCCATGGGTAGACGACATCATTACCGGGTCAATCATCACCAGTGCCGGAGTCACCAACGGAAAGATCAACGTCAAGGCACGAGCGGTCATCGGTGCGTTGTTCCTTTCGGAGATCACAGCGGACGCCTGTAAGACCAATGAGTATTCCTTGAGGACCGCCCAGCGAATCGCCAAGGCTGCTCGACACGCTGCCCATGGGATCGCTTCGTATGTCGAGAGACACCCAGACATCAAGGCTGAGATTGTGGCTGAGGTAGGCGCAGAGGCTCTATTCCGGGGCTTAGCGACTTAACGCCGGATAATATAAAGAAAATCTCAACGACCATCTTCAGGTCAAAGCATCGACCAGACCCAGAGGGAGAGGGGTTGTTAATTACAACTCCCCTCATCTCAAAGGGCATCTTTAAGAACACCTCAAAGGAGACCTTCCAACATGACCAGCATTGTCTGCCCAGCTAACTCACGCCTCACCGAACAAGATATGTCAGTCTTGTCTACTGTATTCCCTCGACCAGCTCGAACCCAGCTCATCGAGTTGCGTCGTGCCCTTAGTGACCATCGCTCCAACTTCAGGACCTACAAGGCTGGACAGGTCACCTTCGATATGGACGGTGTGGCCCAACGGGTCCTCGCTAAGTGCCCCCAAAAGACTCTCGACCGTTTGAATCAACTACTTGAACAAGGGTTGTGTCTTCAAGCCATCGCCTCGACTCACTTGAGGATTCCATTGAGTGGCTCTGAGGGAATCTCACTCACAACTTAAAGATGTCCGTCAAGACTGTCGTTAAAAACCCTCACTATGGGTAAGACAGGAAGACCAACAACAAAATAATTTCTCTCTGCCATTGCTGCACAGCCGTTGCCACGGTTGAACCCTTCGCAATACCGATGCCCTTCAGGCCCGCCATGTCCTGATCCGTCATCAACACCACTCAAATCAAGAACTCATTCGTCAGCCTTGGAAGGTGCCCACGCGGCTCACTCCTTGCCGTCTTGTCGTGCGCGTCTATGGCACCAAGGCTGAGCGAATGGGTCACCTCACAGGAGAACCCAAACCATGAAAATCACTATCACGAAAGTCCTGAAGAACGAAGTCACCGTGTCGGGCCAGACCCTGAACCGTGAGTACGTCGAGAACATCATGCTGCCCATGCTGGTCGCCCAATGCGGGACCGTTAAGGGCCAGCAATTCGAGATCGTTAAGGCGTTCGATGAGGCCGGTCTGTCGCTCCAAGCGATTCCTGTAGTTGCCCGAGAGTACCGCCAGCATCAGTACGAGGACGCCCAAGAGAAGGCCCGTAAACAGGCTGAGGCCAATGCCCATGCTGAGCGGTGCCGTGAGCATACGCCCCGAGAGATCGCCCAAGCGAAGGCTGATCGGGAAGCCCGAAACGCTGCCATTCGTGAGCATGGTCAGAAAATTCTGGCTGCTCGTCGTAGCAATAGCGGTGGCTGGTAACAGCACTTCCCTCGACACACACACTTCATTCATCTATTCAGGAGAATCATTATCATGAAACAACCATTCCAGTACGCCAAGCCATCGACCTACACCACCGCCATCACCGATGAGCACACTGGGTCGATTCGATTCAACACCGCCGATGTTCGACCTGAGACCCAAGCGGCCACCGATGTGTCCGTCTATGTGGAAGCCCTTGTGGAAGCCGCTGAGGACTATTTGAACGGCGATGAGTGGCGAGAGGCTGCCATGGAGGCAACCCCTTGCGAGTTCCGTCCGGCTGGCTCTGAGGCCACTGGGCAACAAATCATCACCATGGCCGACCGCTCTGTCACCTTCGACCCTCGTAAGAACTGGGATAACCAGACCGTCGAGAAGGGCGAGGTCCTGGCCGGTTCTGTGATCTTCACCGAGGCGACCGACAAGGCATTGGTCATCAGCCACCGAGCTACGATCTTTGACCACAACCTGATGGCAGGCTTCACCGTCCAGTCTATGGAGCAAACCGCTGACAAGATGCTTCGTGACATTGAGCACAGCGCAGCCGGTAAGGTCGCTGCCATCTTGGCGACTGCCCCAAGCACTGAGAGCGTCTCTGAGGCCAAACCAACGGGTAAGCCTGCTGAGATCGCTGAGGACCTCATCGACATCCTCACGACCCACGTTAACCAGACTGTAGGGACCTCGCTGAGCGACTTCGTGATCCTGCTGCCCGTGTCACTGGTGGCTGTTCTTGAGCGTGCTGCTCAACGTGCTGGTCAGGACTCTATCGAGGACCTCATTGGCGCAGGCGTACAGCCGTATACAGGCACTGACCACGGCGTCTTCATGTTGCCCAAGCTTTTCACCTCGCTGAGCTACCGTGAGCGCCAAGACGGTAGCATCTGGAAGATTGAAGCGACTCGCAACCCAAACGCCCAAGGCTGGGACCTTGAGATCGTGGCTGTGGTGGACATCATCGCCAATGGCATGGTCAAGGTAGCTCTGACCGAGGATCGTCTTCAGACCGTTCAAGTGCCGTTCCCGCTGGTCACTCGCATTGCCCTGAGCTGATCTAAGGGAAACCCTGAGCTGATCTAAGGGAAACCCTGATAGCCCCGTAAGGCCGGACCTAAAGAGGGACCGGCAGGGGCACAGCTTCACCTATCCGCATCATCGCCCGTCGCTGGGCATCTATCTAACCGAAAGTCTTTCTGTTTGTTCCTTCATGCCACCGGCAGAACCCTTGGTCGGGTCTTTCGGCTGCCGGTGGGAGCGAACTTGAGGGAGCAAACAAGAGGAAAACAGACTATGACCATGACCACCAATACAGCGACCATCTTCGAGAACATCTCCAAGGCCGGAGCGGTATCCTCAACGACTCTCAACGGCTTACCCGGTATGTCGTCCTTGGAGATCGCCGAGATCACCGGTAAGCGCCATGACCATGTACTCAGAGACATCCGAAAGATGCTCAACGAGCTGGAAAGGGAGACCCCAAATCTGGGGGCACCTCAATGGGTCGAGGCCAGCTACCAGTCCAGTCAAAGCAAGTTATTACCGCTGACCATTCTCGACAAAGAGCTGACCTTTACGCTGCTCTCCCGGTATTCCTTCAAGCTGTCCAACATGATCGTCAAGCGCTGGCTTGAACTGGAAGGCTCAGGGTTTGAACGTGTGTCGATACAGGCTGCTGTGGTTCACCTGCTCGAACGAGAGAAGGACAACTATCGAATCGCAATGAGGGACATCAAGGCCGCTGCAAGGCGTCTCAAGGCCCGCTGAGGTCGTTGATTGATACTTCCTCAAACGAAGCGTGACGGGCTATGCTCAATAGCTAAGTTGCCCACAAAAAGGTCCCGCGATGAGTGTCACACTGTGCTACACCTACAAGGGCAAACGGGTAGTCACTAAGGTGCCTGTCGAGTCTCTGACACCACATGCGGCGCTATGCTATGCCTTGCTTCAATCAGGCGCTTCTAATGACCAATCTCAAGGGAGGTGGCCGCATACCTATGAGCGCCTCCTTGAGGTAGCCCTGCAACACGAACTCACAGACGTTCGCTTTCACAAGTCACTCTAACCCTTCAAGGAGAACCCCATGGACCACCTACAGGCCCTCTACTGGGTCTGTCTGGCCGTTCAACTGGGGTTCTGGTTGTGGTCGCATAGGCCCCCTTGAGAATCCGACAGAAAAATCTGAAAGGTCACCTATTCAATCATTCCCGCGCAGGTTCCCCCGTAGGCCCTCGCATGGGTGCCCGTAGGCGCGATAGGGACCCCTCACGGGCAGGTGATAAGGACCCAGAAGAAAGCCCGAAAGGTGCGCCGCTGAGCCTGCCTCAAGTGCTTCGGAATGTCACAAGACCGTACCAAAGTGTCACAAGCCATGGTAGCGTAGCCCTTTAATTCCGGGCATTGAGGACTACTGTGGAGTTTCTTGCCGAATACGCAAGCTTTCTCGCCAAAACCGCCACCCTGGTCATCGCCATCCTCGTGGTGCTGTCGGCTATCGCCGGGTTGCGCAGCAAGGGGCGGCGCAAACCGGGTGGGCAACTGCAGGTCACCCGCCTGAACGAATTCTACAAGGACCTGCGCGAGCGCCTGGAGTCCGGCCTGCTCGACAAGGCTCAGCTCAAGGCTTTGCGCAAGCAGCAGGCCAAGGCGGAAAAACAGCAGAAGAAAGGCAAGGCCGAGGAAAAGGGCCGGGTTTTCGTGCTGGACTTCGATGGCGATATCAAAGCCTCTGCCACCGAAAGCCTGCGCAACGAAATCACCGCGCTGCTAACCCTCGCCACCCCGCGTGACGAAGTGGTGCTACGCCTGGAAAGCGGTGGTGGCCTGGTACACAGCTACGGTTTGGCGGCGTCGCAACTGGCGCGCATTCGTCAAGCGGGCATACCGCTGACAGTATGCATCGACAAAGTGGCCGCCAGCGGTGGTTACATGATGGCCTGTATCGGCGAGAAAATCATCAGTGCGCCATTTGCCGTACTGGGTTCGATCGGGGTGGTGGCGCAGCTGCCCAACGTCAACCGCCTGCTGAAAAAACACGATATCGACTTCGAAGTGCTGACCGCCGGCGAGTACAAGCGCACCCTGACCGTGTTTGGCGAGAACACTGACAAGGGCCGGGAGAAGTTCCAGGAAGACCTGGACGTTACCCACCAGTTGTTCAAGGACTTTGTTGCCCGCTATCGCCCGCAACTGCACATTGACGAAGTGGCCACAGGCGAAGTCTGGCTGGGCGTGGCAGCACTCAACCGCCAGCTGGTGGACGAACTGCAGACCAGCGACGAGTACCTTAGCGCCCGCGCGCGCAACGCCAACCTGTTCCACCTGCACTATGCCGAACGCAAGAGCCTGCAAGAGCGAATCGGCATGGCGGCGAGTGGTGCGGTGGAGAACACAGTGGTGGGCTTGTGGAGTAAACTCGGCCGCCTGCGCTAACACCTTGAACCCGTTGAAATTTTTTTTCGTTCAGGGGGTTGCAAGGTTAAAAGAATGAAGACATAATGGCGCCCATCGAAACGCAGCAAACTTTGAAAAAGGTTCAGCGTTTCAAGGAGATAGCAAAGCGCAAGCAGCTAGATCCGACCTTTGAGGCCGAGTAGCAAAGTGGTTATGCTCCGGATTGCAAATCCGTCTACGCCGGTTCGATTCCGACCTCGGCCTCCACCATTCGAAAGCCCCGCAGATTAACGTCTGCGGGGTTTTTATTTGCGCCTAAAAAAGCCGCACCGTTTCCGGATCCTGTGCCCGCTGCGCTGCGCGGTGATTGATCCGGGACTGACCCCCCCGCTGAACATCTCCATCAATCCCGCGAGCGCGTCGAAAGGCTCGACCTCTGAGATCCGCGCGACCTTGGCGCTGTTCATCCAGTGGCCGCGCTTAATCCAGATGCCGCAATTCTGGATCGTCCCGTAGCGTCGTCGATGACTTGGCCAGCCCCAGTGATCGCCTTATAAATCTGTAAACACGCCTGCGGCATCCGCAACCGGAACCCTGGCAATATCGATTTCAGATCGCGTTGGCATGAAATCCTGAACCATCAGAGCGGTGCTGCTGCTGGAGGGGGCAGCGGAAAAAATGAGCTTTTGTTCGCGGTCGGTGGTCAAGCTAGTTGGATAGGCCTAATTACAAATGAAGGGGTCTGCCAGTCCTGGTTACATCAACCACCCACCGGCGATGACGGAGAGCTATATGCGAATGAGGGGCCACGTGTACTGGGCTTGGGCTGAACCGGCGTTGCACCACCAAAGTCATGAAGAAACACTGAGTGACGGCACTCGCATTGACGTTCAGGTGAGGCGTTGCCGACCTGGCGGGACGCAGATTTTCTTGGGGGTTTATGCTTGGTCAGGGATGGCGTTGTACGAAGAGGCATTCAACTCTCGGCCTGGCGAGTCGATGACCAGGGCGCTGGCATGGGGCGTGGGCCTGGCTCGCCGCGTGGCGATTGAAGGGGTGGCAATGGGCGCCATCACCGGTTCAACCGAAAAGCAGTTGTAAAAAAATGTAACGCAGAGCTTCTGCAGTGGATTCGGTGGAACAGCTGTGTATGCTGTCCCGCCAGTCAAGAATTTGAGCTCAAGGTCCTTTCCATGCGCAATCGCGGCAAAGTCTACTGGGAGTGGGCCAATCCTGAGATGTATTTTCGGAACTACGATGAGCGCCTGACCTGCGGCACTTTAATCAACATCCAGGCGCGGCTCTCGCCTGAAAACGCTACTCAACTTTTCTTGGGTATCTATGGAGAAAAAGGCGTGCTCTTGCTTGAAGAGCTTCACCCAAACTGCTGTGGCCAAAAACCGTCTGTAGCGATTGCTTGGGCGATCGAGCGTGCTCACGGCTGGGTCGCACAGGCGTTTCCGGCGCCAAAAGCACCAGGGCCTGAACCCCTTCCCCGCAGAGGTTCGCGTCTTCACAGATAACGATGCCGGGAAAACGGAACGCTCCTCAGATCGCATCAGTCGTATCTCTATCAGACGCGCATCGAGGCGCCCAGTTGGAGAAAGTGATGAGCCTTCAGTCCACCAGTCATGACCTTTACGTGCATTCCTATCTCGGTTACCAGGCATCGATTTACGTGCTGTGGGAGTCGAGCGTTGAATTTCCAACCGGGATGTTGGTTGAAGTAGGGAAACCAGGTGCAACGGCGCGAACCCTGCGTGTGAGCCGCCCATTCTCCTCTTCGACAGAAGCCATTCTCGAAGGGAAGGTTATGGCGGAACAGTACGTGGAAAGTCAGAAAAGTTGAGTTTGGCCTGGCAGGCGCGTTCGCCGAGGTCGGTGATCGGGTGGCGCAGCGCGGTACATGCTGCACAACCCGGCTGTCCCCCAGCTAGCCGCGCCTGTGTCGCGCAGGCCCTGAGCGATTACAGCCCCGAGATCACTATCAGTTCGACGGCCCAGGCTGATCCGATGGCTGACTCATCTGTGGGCTGAAGCTTGGTATCACCATATTGCCGAGCTTGTATTGCTGATAGCTGGTGTAGGGCAGAACAAGCGTATCAGCCACGCCCGACGCAGCCATATCTACCAGAATTTGATAGGGGTCTGAATGTACTCCCGTTCTTTCAGGTCCAGTCAAGTTGCAAAACTGGTAGGCGACCCCGCTATACATCCGGGGGATAGCGGGGCAATAAGAATTCCATTCAGCCAGGTCGCCCATGGCCTTTGATTCACTGGAAACGGTGCGTACCGTCCCACAACCGCCAAGCATCATGAGCAGCGCCAATCCCGTCCACAGCTGTTTCATCAGACCATCTCCTTGGTGATGGCCGGATAATAGCGCATTAATGAATGCCCCCGCGTCGTGCGGGTTTGGCCAAGACTCGCGGTAGCGATTGCCCCCTGCTTCACCGAATCGCACAGCTCACTCTGCAGGGGGCACAGGCTTGCGCCAGACAACCTTGGTGACGCCTAAAGCTTGTATTGAATGGTGTAGGACGCATCGGTTCTGGGCTCTATCAGAATAGGTATGCCGAAGAGCTTCCCTTGGCAATCACTGACAATACCGCGATACACCGCCCCCTGCCGGAGCTGGGCCCACAAGCCTTCGTCATGTATCGCGATACGCAATACATGATTGTTCGGGTCTTCTCTAACCTGAGCAACATGGTAATCCAGGTCGCATCCGAACTCAGCACTGGTAAATTCTGGATCGTAGCCGATCAGCACTCCGTGCCTTTTCAGATCGTCACGGATACGCTCAATCACGTCGTCTGCTTCTTGTTTTAGCATGATGGTTCTCTCGCGGTGTTTCACCTTGTCAAAACTCTAGCTGACCCTGATGGTTTTCGCCGTCTATTGCCGCAATCAACGATTCCCCCTCATTCCTGACATTGCCCACCGCCTTGCCTACCGGATACCAACGAAAATCCTCAGCCGGCCTGCAACCCGCTGTAACAATTGCTGCCGCGCGCGCCGGAGATGTTGCCGGGTCCAGCCATTCTTTGGCGGTCTCCGGTTTGAGTACCAAAGGCTTTCTGTCATGTATGTCGATGAGCCCCTGGTCCGCCGCTGCGGTTATGATGACAAAGCCATCGCTCTCATTGGGCTCCATGCCCTGGTGCACTTCAGCGAGCGCTGCGAAGTAGAGCGGCCCTCCATCAGCGCTTGTGATGTAGTAAGGCTGCTTGCGCTTCGGGTCCGCGGGGTCGGCTACCCACTCGAACCATCCGTTTGCCGGCGCCAGCGCTCTGCCACCTGGCCACAGGCCTTTGAAAAATTTCCCCGTTACCACCGTTTCCGCCCGAGCATTGATCGGGTCGGGCCTTTTTCCCTTTGCCCAGAATGGCGACCATCCCCACTTGACCCGATCCACGCTGAGCGCGCCTTCTATCTGACGTATCACCTCCACCCGGGTCGACGGCGCCACGTTGTAGCGACTGATGGACGCGTGGTCGTAGCCATTGATTACCACCAGATCCAGCGATAGCTGGCGCAGGTAGTGGTCCATCGACTCGTACATCGAATACCGTCCGCACATTTTCCACCTCTCGCCCGTCAGAAATTTCGCTGGCCAGGATTGACCGTGCACCTGATGCCAGATTTACTGTATATACATACAGTCTGTACTGGGCCTTTCATCATGACCATCACGTTATTGGGTGCGCCAGCCGGCGGCACCGAACCACTACCGCTCTATTCATTCCACGTTCCGGCCGGCTTCCCGTCGCCTGCTGCAGACCATCTGGAAGGCCATATTTCCCTCGATGAGTTATTCGACCTCCGTGCACCCCATGTGTATCTGGTGAAAGTGGAGGGGGACAGCATGCAAGGGGCGGGGATCTATTCAGGTGACATCGTCATCGTAGACCGCGGCCGTGAAGCCGGGCACGGCGATGTGGTGATTGCCGCCGTCAATAGTGAACCGGTCTGCAAGCGCCTTTACCGTCGCGACGGCGTGGTGATCCTGAAGTCAGAAAACCCCGCCTATCCGCCACGCTATGTCATGGAAGGCGACGAGCTCGTCATCTGGGGCGTGGTTCGATACAGCGTTCGCGATCATGCGCAGTGACCCGGTATTTGCACTGATCGATTGCAACTCGTTTTACGCGAGCTGCGAGCGGGTATTTCGGCCGGATCTGACCAAGACCCCTATCGTGGTGCTGAGCAACAACGATGGCTGCGTGATCGCCAGGTCATACGACGCCAAGCCATACGTGAAGATGGGTGAACCGTACTTCCAGGCGAGGGACAAGCTGCGTCGGCACGGCATCATGGCCTTCAGCAGTAATTACGCGCTGTACGGCGACATGAGCGAGCGTGTCATGTCCCTGATCGAATCGATGGTGCCTAACACTGAGGTCTACAGCATCGATGAATGCTTCGCCGATCTGTCGGGTATTCAGGAAAACCTGACCCAGTTCGGACGCAAGCTGCGGGCCAGGATCTTCCAGTGCACCGGTATCCCCGTGGGGGTCGGCATCGCTGGCACAAAGACGCTCGCCAAGCTGGCCAATCATACGGCGAAGCGCCTGCATGCGCAGACGGGCGGGGTGGTCGACATTACCGATCCGTTCAAGCGCGATTGGGTGCTGCGCAACACCGAAGTGAAGGAGGTGTGGGGCATTGGCCGGCGAATGACCGCCCACCTCGAGGCAATGGGCATTCATACGGCGATGGACCTGGCCAAGGCTGACGCCCGCACGCTTCGACAGAAATTCAGTGTGATCGTGGAGAAGACTGCCCGCGAGCTGGCGGGCACGCCGTGCCTGGAGCTGGACGAGGCCGAACCCCCTAAACAGGAAATCTGCTGTAGCCGGATGTTCGGCAAGCGGCTGACAGAGCTTGCGCCCATCCAGCAGGCAGTGGCCACTTACGTTGGCCGAGCAGCGGAGAAGCTCCGGGTTCAGGGCTCAGTGTGCAAGCGCATGCGTGTGAGCATTCGCACCGGCATGTTCAACCCGGATGAGGCGCACCACGCACAAGGCGCGCTGGTGGAGCTGCCATACCCAACCTGCGACACGCTGCTGATGACCCGACTGGCTACCGACGCGGTCGGGCAGGTCTTCAGGCCAGGGTTTCGCTACAGCAAGGCAGAGGTGCTGCTGATGGACCTGCGGCAACCAGATGAATTTTCAGGGGACTTGTTTGCGCCCAGGCAATCGGTGGCATGTCACCGATTGATGCAGATGATGGATGACATCAACCAGCGCTGGGGGCGAGGGACAATGCGAGCCGCCAGCGTGCCGGCAACACCGGACTGGGGCATGAGGAGAGAGATGATGAGCCAATCCTATACCACGCGGATTGATCAGCTGTGGACGGTCAAATGTTGAACCTGTCATCGGCTTGGCCCCGTCTGCTTCCCCTTCCATAGGCGTGTGGTGTACAGAAGAGGGGGACCGGCGGAGGAGTCTCGCTCCAAGCCGCCGGCCATAAAGGTCATTGCTCTACGATGCAGATCCAGCGGTGGTTGTATCTGTAAGGCGCTCTGGTAAATGCAACCTCTGATACCAGGTTCATGCCGTGCTGCTTAAGCGCCTCGGTCAGTTGAGCGAGTGTCTCTGCTTGGATAGTCATTGCTGTCACCTCGTCAGATTTACTGCGTTCATTATTCTTGACCGAACAGGCAGCTACCGAATTCATTTTTTTGAGTGACGGTTTCGAGCCTTTACGCGCAGCCAGTGCCCATATCATGCGCAAGCGCTATCGCTTTCTGTGTATTGGGTTACATCGGTGGGGTAAGGGCGACGAGCCGCGAAAAGCAGTGAACTTCTGAGAGGGGTAATCGCTCTGAGGTTGGCCGTTACGTTAGATGCGTGGCGCCCCCCCTCTCTCAACGCTTATCTGCGGAATGACTGACATGTTTTCGGAAGACTTTTACGGCGTGTTTCTGGTAGCTGAGGCCGTGCTGGCATTCACTGTGCTGGCCGTTGCTTTTCACTGGAATCGAAGCGCATAACCCCTCAAGGATGGCGTCCTGCGTGCCCTCTCCCAGGCACTTATCTTGAACCTCTGCTCTGAAACGCTGGTCTTCAGCATGAGAGGCATCCTTCTTCGGCTTCCTCATCAAAGATTGAAATGTTCTGAAGCTAGGGTTGTACCGAAGCCAATTCCATTATTGACGGAGTCAGGAAATGGATTATTCCAGCATGGTTGAATCGTTGGACAAAATGCTGAAAGACGCGGCTGGCGCGCAGTCCGGGTTGCAGGGGGCAGGTGCCGGTTGTCATCGATGGAGTCGCTGCCATTCGTCCGCGACTTCGCCCATCGTCGACGGTGCCCCGGTTTTGATCCATGCCATAAAGGAGCGGTCGAACCGGAATGACGGGCCGCACTCACTGAGCAGAAACTGACGCACTTTGTGCGTGTTGCGGTAATGCTTGTCTAGCGCGGTGGTGCGGGTAATCGGCCCGGCGTGCCAGTCGACGCTCATGGTCTGCTCCTTGACTGCGAAAAGGCACAAAGCCCGTAGACCAAAAATCTACAGGCCTTGTCGGCGTGTGAAAATAGTCAGTCTTCGAACTGGATCACCATGCGGCCTTTGATCGTGCCCTCCAGCATCTCGTCAAAGATCTGGTTGATATCTTCGATCGGTCGCAGCGTCACCTTGGGCACGACTTTGCCTTCTGCGGCAAACTGGAAGGCTTCCTGCAGGTCCTGGCGTGTACCGACCAATGAGCCCACTACTTCAATCCCATCCAGCACCAGGCGGGGAATGTTCAGGTCCATGGACTCCGACGGAAGCCCGACAGCAACCAGTCGCCCGCCAGCGCGCAAGGCATCGACGGCCGAGTTGAATGCGCCTTTGGCGACGGCAGTCACTACGGCAGCGTGGGCGCCACCGGTCTTGGCCTGGATAACCTTCGCGGCGTCTTCGTTGAGCGGGTTGACCACCAAATCTGCGCCCATTTCGCTGGCGAAGCGCAGTTGCTGTTCATTGACGTCGATGGCGATCACTTTCGCGTTGAAGACGTTCTTGGCGTATTGCAGGGCCAGGTTGCCCAGCCCGCCGAGGCCGTAGATGGCGATCCACTGGCCGGGGCGGATGTTGGAGATTTTCACCGCCTTGTAGGTCGTGACGCCAGCGCAGGTAATGCTGCTGGCGGCAGCGGAATCGAGGCCGTCGGGTACTTTGACCGAGTAATCGGCGTTGACGATGCAGGCCTCTGCCATGCCGCCGTCCACGGTGTACCCGGAGTTCTTCACCTCGCGGCACAGGGTTTCGTTGCCGCTGTTGCAGTACTCGCAATGCCCGCAACCCTGATAGAACCAGGCAACACTGGCACGGTCGCCCGGTTTGAGCGAGGTAACCCCCGGCCCGACTGCCTGGACCACGCCGATACCTTCATGGCCCAGCACGACGCCGGTCTTGTCACCGAAGTCGCCATTCTTTACGTGCAGGTCGGTGTGGCACACACCGCAGCATTGCATCTTCAGCAGCGCTTCGCCGTGTTCGAGGGGGCGCAGGGCTTTCTCTACTATGTCCACGCGACGGCCTGGTGCAACGACAGCAGCTTTCATAAGAGCCTCCGTGTCTATCTGAGTGAGCTTGGGTTATCGCCGGGTTAGCATAGCCCTTGGCGGGCCGGGCAAAACTGCTACAGGTCATGCGCGGCTGGATTAGCAGGTGTAGCAGCGGCCCTGCGTATGCTTCATGAACACGTCGCAAAAAGAAAAGCCCGCGGCAATGATGCGGCGGGCTTCAAGAACGTACGGAGCAGGGTCAGTGTGCCGGTCTGGTTGTGAGTATTTCGTGAAGCTCAGGTCATGAGGCTGTCGTGTTCCCTGGGCCATAAAAAAGCCCGCCATGAAAGGCGGGCAAAAGACGTTTGAAGGGAGAGCCTGCAGGCTGCACCCGGCCGGTTAACCCAGGATTAAGCGGAACACATTGACCTTGGCACCTGATCAGCCTATACAGGCCTGCCATCACCCCAGGAGCCAGCATGCACGACCAAGACGACCTGCACGAACCCGAGCATGATCACTTGCTTGACCATGAATTTCTCTACGAAGACATGGAGCCCGAGGCGGATGCCCAAGGCGCCGAGGATGAAGTGGAAGAAGATGAGGAAACGCTGGATGACCTTGATGATGAAGAGCGTGATCACCCAGCCTGGTTCGATGACTGCGAAGACGACTGACTCAGCGCCCGTCCACCGAGAAACGCCCAGGGCCGCTCACTGCCAGCAACAGCAAGCCACCCATGATGGCAAGGTTTTTCAGGAACTGGGTCATGTTGGCGCTGCGTTCGGGGTCGACCATGTTCCAGAACGGGTGGCCCAGCAGTGCCGTACCCAGCACGAACAGTGCGAATAGAAATGCCAGCGGGCGGGTGTAAAAGCCCAGGATGAGCAGGATGCCGACGACGAACTCCATGAGCACGGCAATCGCTGCCGCCAGCATGGGGGCAGGGGCGCCGAGCGACGTCATGTAGCCAACCGTGCCATCAAAGCCGGTCAGCTTGGCCCAGCCAGACAAGACGAACAAAATCATCAGCAGTACGCGGGCAATCAGGATAATGATGTCGCGTTGGCCATCTAGCAGCGAGTAGCGCATGGCGGCGTTCCAGTGGAAGAGGACACGCTCCACTTTAGCAGCTGCGCCAAGGATTGCTGGCAGGCAGCAAAAAGGCGCCGCAAGGGCGCCTTTTCGAGGAAGTTTGGTGCGAGTGGCGGGACTCGAACCCGCAAGGCTCACGCCGACAGATTTTAAGTCTGCTGTGTATACCAATTCCACCACACTCGCACGCTTGAAAGGGTCGTGACGACCAGCCCGCTTCTAGGCAGAAGGGCTTTGCAATCAAGCGCGCTTTATAACCCATTGTTATATTTGAGTCAACTGCAGCACCTATGATCAACAGAAGGGTTGGACCACTGGGCAATTGACACCTTGGTGTCATTACGCCACTGTTGCCGCCTTTATTGGATCCAAGAGTATGCCGCGATGACTCGGTCTGACCCTTGCACGCAAGTGGCGCGCCCACGGCTGTTCTGGCGGCTGCTATTTGCCCAGGTGATGGTGTTGGGCGCGTTTCTGTTCCTCAGCCTGATAAGCCTGGGTGGCTACCTGTTGATGCTCGGTTTCGATGCTGAGCACCCACAGCCGCAGCGGTGGATGGCTTTGGTGGGCGGAGGGGTTATCATGCTGGTTGGCCTGTGGCTGTTGAGGGTGGCGATGCCACGGCGCATCAGCCCCGTGCTGGTCGAGCCTGAACGCTGACCATCGCTAGCCGCTGGCGGGCACCCTCGGCTAACGTTTATGTCCCTTGCGCTGTGCCAGTGGAGTCTTCATGGTTTCAGCTGACTGCCTCGACAACCCCGTCATGCCTGAACACCGCTATGAGCAGCTGGTTCAGTCTGTGGTGGATTACGCCATCTACATGCTGAATACGTCTGGCCATGTGGTGTCGTGGAATGCCGGGGCGCAACGGATCAAAGGCTACCGCGCCGATGAAGTGATCGGCCAGCATTTCTCGCTGTTTTTCACCCCCCAGGACTGCGCCGACGGCCGCCCTGAGCGCTTGCTGCGCCAGGCGCTGGAGGAAGGAGTGGCGCAGGATGAGGGCTGGCGCGTGCGCAAGGATGGCACACAGTTCTGGGCCCTGGCGGCGCTGGATGTGATCCGCGATGACCAAGGGCAGATCATCGGCCTGGCCAAGGTCACGCGGGACATCACCGACCGCCGCGAGTCGGCGATGCAACTGGATGCAGTGCGCGCCCAGTTGTTCCAGGCGCAGAAGCTGGAAGCCCTCGGCCAGTTGACCGGGGGGCTGGCGCATGATTTCAACAACATGCTCACCATCATCATCAGTTCCGCGCGACTGGCGCTCGCCAGCAAAGACCCGGCGCGCATCGAGCGCATGTTGCAGCACATTCTCGTCGCCGGGCAGCGGGGCACTGAACTGACCCAGCAGCTGCTCAGCTTTGCTCGCCACCGTCAGCTCGATTTAGCGCGTGTCGCACCGGCAGACCTGGTCGCTGCTACCCGCGGCCTGTTGGAGCACGCACTGCCCAGCTCGATAGAGCTACAGGTGCAGTTGGAAGCGGACTTGCCGTTTATTGAAGTGGATGCCGGGCAGTTGCAGATGGTGCTGCTGAACCTGCTGTTCAACGCCCGCGATGCTATCGCAGAGGAGGGCCGGATAGGTCTGACAGTCGATGTGGTTGAGCTGGCTGGCGAGGTGGGAGGGCTGCACGGCAGCTTTGTGCGCTTCGTGGTGGAAGACAGTGGTGGAGGGATTGCACCAGAAATTCTGCCGCGCATCTTCGAGCCATTCTTCACGACCAAGGCGTTCGGCAAGGGTACTGGCCTGGGCCTTAGCCAGGTATATGGCTTTGCCAGGCAGAGCGGTGGCGCTATCCACGTCGACAGTGAGCCCGGCCATGGAACTTTCATGCAGCTTTACTTGCCAACGTATCAGGACAAGACCAACAGCCCACTCGACAGGTAAGCATCATGGCGCAGGCACTCAGGCGGTTGGTGACAGGTATCGAAGGGCTCGATGCGCTGCTCAAGGGGGGGCTGGTAGCCGGAGCCTCCTACATCATTCAAGGCCCGCCGGGTGCCGGCAAGACTATCCTGGCCAATCAGCTGGCCTACGGGCACGTGCGCTCGGGTGGCCGCGTGCTGGTCGCCACCTTGTTGAGCGAGTCGCATGAGCGGCTGTTCCAGTACCTGTCCACCCTGGACTTTTTTGACCCGACGCTGGTTGGCGATCAGATACAGTTTGTCAGTGCCTTCGATACCCTTGAGCAGGAAGGTCTGGATGCTGTGGTGCGGCTGCTGCGCCAGGAAATCGCCCGGCAGCAGGCCAGCCTGCTGATTGTCGACGGTGTGCTCAATGCCCGGGTGCGTGCCGAAACCACGCTGGACACCAAGAAATTCGTCTCCGAGCTGCAGGGCCATGCGGCCTTTGCCGGCTGCACCGTCCTGCTGCTCACCAGTGCGCGGCTGGACGAGGGCAGCCCGGAGCACACCATGGTCGACGGGGTAATCGAGTTGGGTGAGCAACTGGTGGGCAGCCGCGCCGTGCGGCATATCCAGTTGCGCAAGACCCGCGGCAGTGCGGCGTTGTCGGGGCGCCATGAATGCCTTATCAATGAAAGCGGCATGCAGGTCTATCCGCGCCTGGAGGCGTTGTTCAGCCACCCGAGCCAGATGGGCAGCGCCACCCCGGCGCGCATCAGCAGTGGTGTGTCATCCCTGGATGAGATGCTCGAAGGCGGCCTGGCGATGGGTTCGGTCAGCCTGTTGATCGGGCCCTCTGGTATTGGCAAGACATCATTGGGGCTGGCCTTTCTTGGCGCCAGCACCGTGCAGGCGCCGGGGCTGCATTTCGGCTTTTATGAAACGCCCGAACGCCTGCGCAACAAGGCTGCGTCGCTGGGTTATGACTTTGCAGCGATGGAGCAGGACGGTAGCCTGCAGTTGTGTTGGCAGCCGACTACCGAGGGCCTGCTGGACCAGATCGGCGCGCGCCTGCTCGAACGTGTCGAGGCGCAGGGCAGCAAGCGCGTGCTGATTGACAGCCTCGGGGCATTCAGTCGCCTGGCCGTCGATCCGGCGCGGCTCAATGGGTTTTTCCGCGCCATCGCCGGCGAGCTGCGTGCGCGTGATGTGAGCGTGATGTTGACTTGGGAAATGCGCGACATCTTCGGCGCGGAAATCAGCGCGCCGGCCCCGGACCTGTCGAGCATTGTCGACAACCTGATGCTGATGCGCTTCGTCGAGCTGGATTCTCAACTACGGCGCATGCTGTCGATCCTCAAGGTGCGTGACAGTCACCATGACCCGGCCTTGCACGAACTGTTGATCGGGCCGCAGGGCATTAGCTTGCGCAAGGCGTTCGAAGGCGCCAGTGGTGTGCTCTCGGGAACGCCCGTGCCGCAGGGGAGCGGGTGACGGAGCAAACCGATGAACACCATCCTGATCGTCGATGACGAATACCTGATTGCCGATATCCTTGGTTTTGCCCTGGAGGACGAAGGCTATCTGGTAGAAAAGGCGAGCAACGGCTGCAAGGCACTGGAGGCCTTGAAGGAAAAGCGCGTTGAGCTGGTGATCACCGACTACATGATGCCGCTGCTCAATGGTGAGGAGCTGGTTCGTGCCATGCGCCAAGACCCATTGCTGTGCGAATTGCCGGTCATTCTGATGAGCGGCGCACAGGCCAGCCAAGGATGCCCGGCCCTGTTCGCCGCCATATTCGACAAGCCTTTCGACATGGACGAGATGATCGCCAAGGTGCGCCAGTTGTTGGGCACCTGAGCCTGGCGATCAAGCGCAGCCATGTTCCCTGGGGGCTCAGTGTGAGTCTTCGTGTTTCTCCGGGGCCGGGCTGCCAGCCTGAATACGCTTGAAGATCTCTTCGCGATGGACCTGAACATCTTTCGGTGCATCGATACCGATCCTCACCTGCATCCCTTTGACGCCCAGAATGGTGACTTTGATGTCATCGTTGATGACGATGCTTTCGCCAACCTTACGGGTGAGTATCAGCATGTAGTTCTCCTTGGTAATGTAAGAGTCCGCCGGCCTATTTGCCGCAGCGGTGGGAGCTTGTCCCTCTTCCTTCTCATTAAAGACGCTTTCGGCGGATAAGAATTCCCAGACAGACAAATTCTGTTGCGTGTCTTCACTTGCAGGGGCCGGTGCAAACCGTCAACGGTTTGTCGGCCAAGGTGCTCGATGGCAAGGATAGGGGGCTTGGACGCTAATGGGAAATTTCTTCGCATCATGGGCTAGATAGACAGGCTTAATGGTCATCCTGTTCCTCAAGCGCCTGAAGAAACAGCAATAATGCCACTTCTTCGGGGTCCAGGCCTTTGCGTACACGGTTTTTTGGCAAACTGGCCAAACGCCCCAGTGCATAGTGCTCCAGTACTGCCGGGTGGATATAGCAGCGCCTGCAGACTGCCGGCGTATTACCCAAGCGCGTTGCGACCTGGCGGACTATCGCCGCGACCTGGCGTTTGGCTTCGCTTTCCGGCTCCCAGGCCAGCGGTTTAAGTAAGTCCAGCGCCAGGCTGCTGCCGGCCCAGGTGCGGTAATCCTTGGCGGTAAAGTCCGCGCCGGTCAGTTGCTGCAGAAACTGGTTCACCTCACCCGAGCCTACGCTATGGCGCTGGCCGTCTTCATCCAGGTACTGGAACAGCGCTTGCCCAGGTAACTCCATGCAGCGTTTGAGCAGGCTGGCCAGGCGCCGGTCGTTGAGGGTGACATTGTGTTCGACGCCGCGCTTGCCGCGAAACTGGAAGCGGATGGTGCTGCCTTTGACTTGTACGTGGCGGTTGCGCAGGGTGGTCAGGCCGTACGACTGGTTATCGCGCAGGTAGCGCTGGTTGCCGATGCGGATCAGGGTGTGGTCCAGCAGGCTCACCACCAGCGCCATGACTTTTTCCCGGTCCAGCCCTGGGCGAGCCAAGTGGGCCTCCAGTTGCGCGCGCAGCTTGGGCAGCGCTTTGGCGAAGGCCAGCATGCGCCCGTACTTGTGCTCGTCGCGCAGTTCGCGCCACTGCGCGTGATAACGGTACTGCTTGCGGCCACGGGCATCACGGCCGGTTGCCTGCAGGTGGCCCTGCGGGTCGGTGCAGATCCACACATCGGTATAGGCCGGGGGGATTACCAGGGCGGCGATGCGTGCAAGGGTTTCGCTGTCGCGTACCCGTTGGCCATCGGGATCCAGGTAAATGAAACGGTCGCGCCAGCGTCGCCGGGTCAGGCCCGGCTGGCTGTCGTCAACGTAATGCAGCGTGCGCGGCAGGGGGCAGTCGAGCATAGGGTGCGGGCCTTGATCGGGTCACTGATCAATGGACAACACCTGAGCGCAGGATGCTCAGCCTAAAAGGGCCACCGACTTGATCTGGGCGAACAGTACCTGGCCCGGGTGCAAGCCGAGCTGGTCTGCCGAGAAGCGGGTGATGCGCGCAAGCAGGGCATTGCCACCGGCATCCAGGCTGACCAGCACATGCGCCGGGTTGTCCGCCGGGCGGCTATCACGCACACGCACTGGCAGGCGGTTGAGGATGCTTGACGTACTGTCTGCCGCCAGTGCCAGGCTTACGTCCCGGGCCTGCACCTTGACCCGCAGCGTACTGCCCATCGTATGCGCCGGGTGGGCGATGCGCAGCAGCGGCCCGCTACTGCCGGGCAGGCGCAAGTCGAGCAGGTCGTAGTGCGGATCGTGCCCCACCACCATGCCCTCGAACACCACGCCAGCATCGTCGCCCTGGGCCAGCGACAGGTCCAGGCGGGCCAGGGTTTCGCCGATCGGGCCGCTGGCGACCGCCCTGCCTTGTTCAAGCAAGACCAGATGGTCGGCCAGTCGCGCCACTTCATCCTGGGCATGGCTGACGTACACCAACGGGATGTCCAGTTCGTCGTGCAGGCGCTCCAGGTAGGGCAGGATCTCGCGCTTGCGAGGCCCGTCCAGCGCCGCCAGCGGCTCATCCATCAACAACAGCCGTGGGCTGCTGAGCAAGGCGCGGGCAATGCCCACCCGCTGCGCCTCGCCGCCAGACAAGGTTGCCGGGCGGCGCTCCAGCAAGTGGCCGATACCCAATAGCTGGCAAGCCTGGTCGAGGCTGACCTTGCGTTCAGCAGCCGCTACCCGGCGCCAGCCGAATTCCAGGTTACCGCGTACCGACAGGTGCGGGAACAGGCTGGCCTCCTGGAACACGTAGCCCACCGGGCGCAGGTGCGGCGCCTGGAAGTAGCCGCGGGCGCTGTCTTCCCAGACTTCGCCATTAACCTCGATGTAGGCACTGGCGGCCCGTTCCAGGCCGGCCAGGCAGCGAAGGCAGCTGGTCTTGCCGGAGCCCGAGTGGCCGAACAGCGCGCTGATGCCGCGCCCGGGCAGGTGCAGGTCAACGTCCAGGGTGAAGTCGTCGCGCGCCAGGTTCAGGCGCGCCACTATCGATGCGGTCATGTCAGCTCCAGCCAGCTTTGCCGCGGCGTCCGGCGTACAGCAAGAGCAGCACCAGGAAAGAGAACACCAGCATGGCACCGGCCAGCCAGTGGGCTTGCGAATACTCCATGGCCTCGACGTGATCGAAGATTTGCACCGACACCACTCGGGTCTTGTCGGGAATGTTGCCGCCGATCATCAGCACCACGCCAAATTCGCCCACGGTATGGGCGAAGCCGAGGATGCTGGCCGTGACGAGGCCGGGGCGGGCGAGCGGCAGCACCACATGAACGAAGGTGTCCCATGGGCTGGCGCGCAGGGTAGCGGCGACTTCCAGCGGTCGCTGGCCGATGGCGCCAAAGGCATTCTGCAGCGGCTGCACGACGAACGGCATGGAGTACACCGTCGAACCGATCACCAAGCCTGTGAAGCTGAACACCACGCTGCCCAGGCCCAGTGCCTGGGTAGCCTGGCCTAGCCAGCCGTGTGGCCCCAGGGCGATCAGCAGGTAAAAGCCGATCACCGTCGGAGGCAGTACCAGCGGCAGTGCCACTACCGCACCCACCGGGCCGCGTAGCCATGAGCGCGTGCGCGCCAGCCACCAGGCGATGGGGGTGCCGATGACCAGCAGGATCAGCGTGGTCAGGCTGGCCAGCTTGACGGTCAGCCAGATGGCACCCAGGTCACTGGCGTCCAGGGGCATCAGCGTTCATAGCCGTAGGACTTGATCACCGCTGCGGCTTTCGGACCTTTCAGGTATTCGACCAGCGCCTTGGCGGCAGCATTGTCCTTGCCTTTGTTAAGGATCACGGCGTCCTGGCGGATCGGGTCGTGCAGGTTGGCCGGTACGATCCAGGCCGAGCCGTTGGTTACCTTGCCGTCCTTGTAGATCTGCGACAGCGCAACGAAGCCCAGCTCGGCATTGCCGGTGGAGACGAACTGGAAGGCCTGGGTGATGTTCTGGCCTTCGACAATCTTGCCCTTGGTGGCTTCGGTGAGCTCCAGCTTGTCCAGCACCTGGGTGGCGGCCAGGCCGTAAGGTGCCGCTTTCGGGTTGGCGATGGACAGGTGTTTGTAGTCGTTCTTCTTCAGCACGTCACCCTTGGCGTCTACGTAGCCTTCTTTCGCCGACCACAGGGCCAGGGTGCCGATGGCGTAGGTGAAGCGCGACCCGGGGACAATTTCCTTTTCTTCTTCAAGCTTCTTCGGGGTGCTGTCGTCAGCGGCGAGGAACACTTCGAACGGTGCGCCGTTCTTGATCTGTGCGTAGAACTGCCCAGTGGCGCCGTAGGCCGCGACCAGTTTGTGGCCAGTGTCTTTTTCGAAGTCCTTGGCGATGGCCTGGATGGGGGCAGTGAAGTTGGCTGCGACCGCGACCTGGACTTCGTCGGCCCAGGCAGTGTTGAAGGCGAACAGGGTGGCCAGGGCGGTGGCGGCCAGGTGGGAGGGGCGGATACGCATCAAGACAGCTCCTTGGGGTTATCGTTATGTCCTGAACTATATAGCGATAGG
>NZ_JBNRIK010000006.1:108380-114741 GCF_053557975.1 Pseudomonas sp. XP2 | reverse complement strand
GCGCCTTTGTAGGAGCAGCCTTGTGCTGCGAAGAGGCCGAGCCTGTATATGAAGATGCCTAACGATTAACCAAGGCCAGTGCCTTTTCGGCAATCTCCCGGGTCAGCTCCCCCGCAGGCATGTGCCTACCCAACCTCAGAGCCTGCCCTGCCCAGAGGTTGCTGAAGTCACTGTTACCCTGCGGATCGGTGATCGCCCGCAAAGGCATCAGTGCCCCACCCGCCAGCGGGAAGCGCGGTGCCAGGTCGCTCATCGGCCCTAGCTCGCGCATGATGCGGTTGTTGATGCCACGCGCCGGTCGGCCGGTAAACAGGTTGGTCAACGCCGTGTCGCTGGCGGGCGCGCTGTCCAGCGCCTGGCGGTGCGCCGGCGAAACCTTGGCCTCGGGGCAGAACAGGTAAGCCGTGCCGATCTGCACTGCCGAAGCGCCCAAGGCCAGTGCCGCCACCAGGCCGCGGTGGTCACCGATACCGCCTGCGGCGATCACCGGCACGCTGACCGCGTCCACCACCTGCGGCACCAGGGCAAAGGTGCCGATCTGGCTGGTAATGTCGTTGCTGAGGAACATGCCCCGATGGCCACCGGCTTCATAACCCATGGCGATGATCGCGTCACAGCCATTGCGTTCCAGCCAGACTGCTTCTTCCACCGTCGTCGCGCTGGACAGGACCTTGGCACCACTGGCCTTCACCCGATGCAGCAGGTCAGCCTGGGGCAGGCCGAAGTGGAAGCTCACCACCTCCGGGCGCAGTTGCTCGATCAGCTGGCAGCTTTGTTCGTCGAACGGCGCACGGTTGGACACTGGCGTGGGGGCCGTGAAATCGGCACCCGTTTCGCTGTAATAAGGCTCAAGCGCCTGCTTCCAGCGTGCATCACGCTCGGCATCGGGCGCTGGCGGCTGATGGCAGAAGAAGTTCAGGTTCAGCGGGCGGCCCGGGCAAGCCTTTCGAAAGGCTGCGATCTCGCCACGCACCTGTTCGCCTGTGAGCATGGCGCAGGGCAGGGCGCCAAGCCCCCCGGCGTCGGCCACGGCAATGGCCATGGCCGAACCGCTGGCACCGGCCATGGGCGCCTGCAGAATGGGCAACTCGATGCCCAGCAGATCGAGGATACGACGGTCGGGCCAGTTGCTCATGCAGTTCTCCTTGGCGCGCAGCCTTACAGTGCCTTGCTCACATGAATGTCGCTGATCTTGTCGGCGTCGTCGCCGTGGATCTTGCGCAGGGTATCGAGGGCCTGCTCCTGCGAGGCGTCGGGCATGACGGCGAAATCCCAGCGGCGCTCGCCGTCGAGCTTGTATTTGATGACGTATTTGATGTTCTGGGTCATGGCAGTCTTATCTGAGTTTCGACGAAGAGCGACGGATGATCTTGATCTTGTGGCTCAAGGTTGGCTTGCGCGTCACCGAGATCGGGCGCGTGGTCACGGTGTCGATGGTGATGTTCCAGAAACCGGTGCTGGGTACCGTAATTTTGGCCGGGAAGTCGACAAACTGACCGCCGTGGTAGGTGTGACGGCCGCCGTTCTTGAAGCTGCGGAAGTTGGCGTCGTTCATCAGGCGGATATTGCAGCGCTGGGAGCATTCGATGACGACGATGTCGTCCTCGTTGAGGTGCTCGCGCTGGTGGACGAATTTCATGTGATGCTCCGCAAGGGTTGGATCTGTAAAGGCAAAAGATACCACGATGTGTCGCTACACTGGCGCGCTCGATGGTCAGGCCCCGCTAAATCTGCCAATGCAGGGAGCAAAACGGCCTGGTTGTGGTCGAACTGGATTCTTGAAGGCTGAGGTGCTCTAAATGAAGTGGATGGTGGCGGTGGTGTCTTTGGCTCTGGGCGGTTGTGTGAGTGTTTCGGAACTGGAGCAATCCCACGAGACGCTGGATGTGATTTCCGGCAAGACCCCGCGTGAATATGCCGACTGCATCAAGCTAAAGCTGGCTGATACGCGCGATCCGTTGGTAGAGGAGCCACGTGGCGACGGCCTGCGCCTGATCGTGCCGCAGAAAATCAGCTCCGGGGCAGGCCCTGCGGCGCTGGTGGACATCGACAAGCGTGGCGGCGGCAGCAGCATCAAGCTGCATGAGCGGCTGAACAACTTCCCCCTGCGCCTGGGCGATGTGCGCACGGCGGCCACCCAGTGCATCTCCGGACATTGATCTGAGGCAACGGACCTTCCTGTCTTTGCTTATATGTTTTAAGCCTAAACATATAACAAAAGAAAAGGAGATTCGTGATGACACCGTTCAGACGCGCCCTGGTCGGCGGCATGCTGGTCCTGGCCTGGCCCATGGCACATGCCGTGGAGGGCCAGAAAATCTTCACCCAGGGTGGGGCCAACCCCGCCGCCATGGCGTGCCTCGGGTGCCATGGCCCGGACGGCAAAGGTATCGCCGCTGCCGGCTTTCCACGTCTGGCCGGGTTACCGGCCGGTTACCTCAGCAAGCAATTGCACGATTGGCGCAGCGGCAGCCGCAAGCAGCCGGTGATGGAGCCATTGGCCAAGGCCTTGACCGAGGATGAAATCGAGGCGGTGAGTGCCTATCTGGCCAGCCTGCCGGCCGACCCCGCCAGCAAGTTGTGGCGCCAGCAAATCGCCGTTGACCCTACCACCCGAATGGCCCTTTACGGCGACTGGAGTCGTCAGATCCCGGGGTGTGTGCAGTGCCATGGTCCTGGCGGCGGTGGCGTTGGCGAACACTTTCCGCCTTTGGCCGGCCAGCCTGCCAGTTACCTGGTGGCCCAGCTCAATGCCTGGCGTGACGGCAGCCGCAGCAATGACCCCAACCAGCTGATGGTTGGCGTGGCCAAGGCCATGACCGATGAGGAGATCAAGGCTGTTGCCGAGTTATTCGCCCGCGCCGTCAGCCAGGAGGTCAAGCCATGAAACCGATGATTCCAACGCTGTTGCTGTTGGCCATGGGCAGCGCCCAGGCGGCCGTGCCGATCGCCATGGAAGATCAGTCGCAGTTGAACGTGCCTGGCCTGCAGGCTGCGCCGCAGTTCGTGCCGCCCGCTGAAAACGCGTTGCCCGACAACGCCTTTGGCAAGATGGTGCGCGAGGGCCATGCCCTGTTCGTCGATACACGCCGGCTGATGCCCGAGGCCGTGGGCAACGGCATGAACTGCAGTAACTGCCACCTCGACCAGGGGCGGCTGGCGCATTCGGCGCCGATGTGGGGCGCTTATCCGATGTACCCCGCATACCGCAAGAAAAACGACAAGGTGAATACCTATGCCGAGCGGATCCAGGGGTGCTTCCAGTTCAGCATGAATGGCAAGCCACCTGCCGCTGACAGCCCGCAAATGACGGCATTGGCGACCTATGCCTACTGGCTTTCGACCAAGGCGCCAACGGGGGTGGAAATTGCCGGGCGGGGTTACCCGGAAGTGCCGCAGCCCCAGGGCGGCTATGACTTCAAACGTGGCCAGCAGGTGTACCGCGAGCAATGCGCGATCTGCCATGGCGACAACGGTGAAGGGCAGAAAGTGGCCGGTGAGTACGTGATGCCGCCGTTGTGGGGCAAGGAGTCCTACAACTGGGGCGCCGGTATGCACCGTATCAACACAGCGGCGTCGTTCATCAAGTCCAACATGCCGCTGGGCAAGCCGGGCAGCCTCAGCGATCAGCAGGCCTGGGACGTGGCGGCGTGGATCAACCGCCACGAACGGCCGCAGGACCCGCGGTTGGTCGAGGGCTCCATCGAGAAGACGCGGGTGAAGTTCCATGCCAATGACGGCGTGAACCTGTATGGTCAGAAGGTAGATGGGGTGCTGATCGGGCAGGGCACCGGTAGCTGATGCAGCACCTGTGCCGGCCTCTTCGCGGGTGAACCCGCTCCCACAGAATCTGTGCAGAGCTCAGGCCTGATGCGGTACCTGTGGGAGCGGGTTTACCCGCGAAAGGGCCGGTACAGGCACCCTTGTTTTGCTGTCATCCGCCCGTCATGTATGACGTTATTATTTACGATCCCCCGGAACTATCTACACTGGGTTATCTCTATGATGGCATCGGTCGCTATCGGGGGGCATTGTAAGGTGAGTGCCGCCTGATTAGACTGCGGCGAATTCCACAGGCCTAGCCTTTGTTAAGGACGTATATGATCAAAAAATGCTTGTTCCCGGCGGCCGGCTACGGCACTCGCTTCCTGCCCGCAACCAAAGCCATGCCCAAGGAAATGTTGCCGGTGGTCAACAAGCCACTGATCCAGTATGGCGTTGAAGAAGCATTGGATGCTGGTCTGAACGAAATCTCCATCGTGACCGGCCGCGGCAAGCGCGCCCTGGAAGACCACTTCGACATCAGCTACGAGCTGGAAAACCAGATCAAGGGCACCGACAAGGAAAAATACCTGGTGGGTATCCGTCGCCTGCTCGACGAGTGCTCGTTCTCCTACACCCGTCAGACCGAAATGAAAGGCCTGGGCCACGCGATCCTCACCGGCCGCCCGCTGATTGGCGACGAGCCGTTTGCAGTGGTGCTGGCGGACGACCTGTGCGTCAACCTTGACGGTGACGGTGTGCTGGCGCAGATGGTCAAGCTGTTCAAGCAATACCGCTGCTCGATCGTCGCGATCCAGGAAGTCGATCCGCAGGAAACCAACAAGTATGGCGTCATTGCCGGCGAGGAAATCCGTGACGGTATCTTCCGTGTGGACTCGATGGTCGAGAAGCCCAAGCCTGAAGATGCGCCATCGAACCTGGCCATCATCGGCCGCTACATCCTGACCCCGGATATCTTCGAGAAGATCGAGCAGACCGAGCCGGGCAAGGGTGGCGAGATCCAGATCACCGACGCGCTGATGAAGCAAGCGGCCGAAGGTAACGTGATCGCCTACAAGTTCAAGGGCAAGCGTTTCGACTGCGGTGGTGCCGAAGGCTACATCGAGGCGACCAACTTCTGCTTCGAGAACTTCTACAAAGCTGGCAAGGCTTACTGATAAGCCCCGCAGGTCATAGAGAGCCACCCTTCAGGGTGGCTTTTTTGTTTGCAGTGGCCAACGGCGTTATGCTGTGCGCCTGCCTAGGAGAGTGAATACATGGCCTACGATTTTGATCTGTTCGTGATTGGTGCCGGGTCCGGCGGTGTGCGCGCAGCGCGCTTTGCGGCGAGCTTCGGCGCAAAAGTGGCAGTGGCCGAAAGCCGCTACCTGGGTGGCACCTGCGTCAACGTCGGCTGCGTGCCGAAAAAACTGCTGGTGTACGGCGCGCATGTCGCGGACGAACTGGAGCAGGCCGCGGGTTACGGCTGGACCCTGGAAGAAGGGCATTTCGACTGGGGCACCCTGATTGCCAACAAGAACCGCGAGATCGAGCGCCTCAACGGCATCTACCGCAACCTGCTGGTCAACAGCGGCGTCACCCTGCTGCAGGGCCATGCACGCCTGACCGGTGCCAATGAAGTGGAGGTGGAAGGCCAGCGCTACACCGCCGAGCACATCCTTATCGCTACCGGTGGCTGGCCGCAGATCCCGGACATCCCGGGCAAGGAACTGGCGATCACCTCCAACGAAGCGTTCTACCTCAAGGCGCTGCCAAGGCGGGTGCTGGTGGTCGGCGGTGGCTACATTGCCGTCGAGTTCGCCGGTATCTTCCAGGGCCTGGGGGCCGACACCACGCTGCTGTACCGTGGCGACCTGTTCCTGCGCGGCTTCGATGGCTCGGTGCGCACGCACCTGAAGGAAGAACTGGAAAAGCGTGGCCTCGATCTGCAATTCAATGCCGACATCCAGCGTATCGACAAGCTTGAAGATGGCAGCCTCAAGGCCACCCTGAAGGACGGCCGCGAGCTGGTTGCAGACTGTGTTTTCTACGCTACAGGCCGGCGCCCGATGCTGGACAACCTGGGCCTGGAAAACACCGGTGTCGAGCTGGATGCGCGTGGTTACATTCGTGTCGACGAGCAGTACCAGACGACTGCGCCTTCGATCCTGGCCATTGGCGATGTGATCGGCCGTGTGCAGCTTACCCCGGTGGCCTTGGCCGAAGGCATGGCCGTGGCGCGGCGCCTGTTCAAGCCGGAGCAGTACCACCCGGTGGACTACCAGAACATCCCGACGGCGGTGTTCAGCCAGCCGCCTATCGGTACTGTTGGCCTGACCGAGGAGCAGGCGCTGGAGGCCGGGCACAAGGTGCAGGTGTTCGAAAGCCGTTTCCGCGCCATGAAGCTGACCCTGACCGACATTCAGGAAAAGACCCTGATGAAGTTGGTGGTGGATGCCGAGACTGACAAGGTGCTGGGTTGCCACATGGTTGGCCCTGACGCTGGCGAAATCATCCAGGGCCTGGGCATTGCCCTGAAGGCCGGTGCGACCAAGCAGCAATTCGACGAAACCATCGGCGTGCACCCGACGGCGGCCGA
>NZ_JBNRIK010000006.1:83776-108245 GCF_053557975.1 Pseudomonas sp. XP2 | reverse complement strand
GGGGTTGGTGTTTCCCCGGCGATGGGGCCAATGAATGCAGCGCAATCCTTTGCTCAGCCCATTCCCTTCTATTAATTAACCCCGGTTATAGCCAAAACCAATCACAAGCATGAGCTTTGCCAATGAGCCTTCAGCGGGATGATTAGTTAGGATTCTATCCATCAACTGATTCCAACCCCATGAAGGAGCGTCTCTCATGCCAATCATCAACAGCCAAGTCAAACCGTTCAACGCCACCGCCTACCACAAGGGCGAGTTCGTCCAGGTCAGCGAAGCCGACCTGAAAGGCAAGTGGTCTGTCGTGTTCTTCTACCCGGCTGACTTCACCTTCGTCTGCCCGACCGAGCTGGGTGACCTTGCCGACAACTACGCCGAGTTCCAGAAACTGGGTGTGGAAATCTACGGCGTGTCCACCGACACCCACTTCACCCACAAAGCCTGGCACGACACCTCGGACACCATCGGCAAGATCCAATACCCGCTGATCGGTGACCCGACCCACGTCATTTCGCGCAACTTCGACGTGCTGATCGAAGAAGCCGGCCTGGCGGATCGCGGTACCTTCGTGATCAACCCGGAAGGCCAGATCAAGATCGTCGAACTGAACGACGGTGGTGTAGGCCGCGATGCTGCCGAACTGCTGCGTAAAGTGAAGGCTGCCCAGTACGTTGCCGCCCACCCAGGCGAAGTGTGCCCGGCCAAGTGGAAAGAAGGCGAAGCCACTCTGGCGCCATCGCTGGACCTGGTAGGCAAGATCTAAGGTCATGCCCATAACGCGGGCGGTAAGCAGCCGCCAAAGCTGAAATACCTACCGCCCCGTCAAACGCCCGGGCGACATCGCCTGGGCGTTTTTGTATCCGAGTTTTGAAAAAAAGGAATCGCCCGTATGTTGGACGCCACGCTTAAATCGCAACTGAAAACCTACCTGGAGCGGGTCACCCAGCCGATCGAGATCGTAGCCTCCCTCGACGACGGCGCGAAGTCCCGCGAATTGCACGACCTGCTGGTGGAAATTGCCGGTTTGTCGAACCTCATTACCTTCAGCGCGGACGGTACAGATGCCCGTCGCCCGTCGTTCTCACTGAACCGCCCGGGTAGCGATATCAGCCTGCGCTTCGCCGGTATACCCATGGGCCACGAATTCACCTCGCTGGTGCTGGCGCTGCTGCAAGTGGGCGGCCACCCGTCCAAGGCCAGTGCCGAGGTGATCGAGCAGATCCAGGCGCTGGAAGGCGAGTTCACCTTCGAAACCTACTTCTCGCTGTCGTGCCAGAACTGCCCGGACGTGGTTCAGGCACTTAACCTGATGGCGGTGCTCAACCCCAATGTGCGCCACGTGGCCATTGATGGTGCGCTGTTCCAGGATGAAGTGGAAGCGCGCAAGATCATGGCGGTGCCCAGCGTGTACCTGAACGGCGAAGTGTTCGGCCAGGGCCGCATGGGGCTGGAAGAAATCCTAGGCAAGATCGACACCAATGCCGGCGCTCGCCAGGCCGAAAAGATCAACGCCAAGGATGCCTTTGACGTGCTGGTGGTCGGGGGTGGCCCAGCCGGGGCTGCAGCGGCCATCTACGCCGCACGCAAAGGCATCCGCACCGGTATCGCCGCCGAGCGTTTCGGTGGCCAGGTGCTCGATACGCTGGCCATCGAGAACTTCATCTCGGTGCAGGAAACCGAAGGGCCGAAGCTTGCCACTGCACTGGAAGAACACGTCAAGCAATACGATGTGGACATCATGAACCTGCAGCGCGGCGAGGCGCTGATTCCGGCCACCGATGGCGGCCTGCATGAAGTACGCCTGGCCGGCGGCGCCTCGCTCAAGGCCAAGACCGTGATCCTGGCCACGGGCGCCCGCTGGCGCGAAATGAACGTGCCGGGCGAGCAGGAATACCGCGGTCGCGGCGTGGCCTACTGCCCGCACTGTGACGGCCCGCTGTTCAAAGGCAAGCGCGTGGCGGTGATTGGCGGCGGTAACTCAGGCGTGGAAGCGGCCATCGACCTGGCCGGTATCGTTGCCCAGGTGACGCTGATCGAGTTCGACAGCCAACTGCGTGCCGATGCGGTATTGCAACGCAAGCTGCACAGCCTGCCGAACGTGAAAGTGATCACCAGCGCGCTGACCACCGAAGTGCTGGGCAATGGTGAGAAAGTGACCGGCCTGCGCTACAAGGACCGCACGACCGATCAGCAGCACGAGGTGGCGCTGGAAGGCATCTTCGTGCAGATCGGCCTGCTGCCGAATACCGATTGGCTGAAAGGCACGGTCGAGCTGTCGCCGCGCGGCGAGATCATCGTCGATGCCAAGGGCCAGACCAGCATCCCAGGTGTGTTTGCCGCAGGTGACGTGACCACCGTGCCGTACAAGCAGATCGTGATTGCAGTGGGTGAAGGGGCCAAGGCTTCGCTGGCAGCCTTCGACCACCTGATTCGTACTTCGGCACCGGCATAAGCCTGCGCTGGCCCTATCGCCGGCAAGCCAGCTCCCACAGGTGATCACAGCATTCGAAACTGTGGTGCACCTGGGGGAGCTGGTTTGCCGGCGGTAGGGCCTTCGAAGGCTGAGGGTGTCTATGATTAGTGCAGATCCCCTCAGGAATCACGCCTATGACCCTGATCAGCCGCGAACCCTGGTGGCTAGTACCCCCAAAGCCCGGCCAGCAAGAACAGGACCTGCACTGGGGCTACCTGGAAATCTACGCCGACGGCCGCGCCGTGTTTGTCGACCAGCGCCCCAGTGACCGGGAGCTGGCCGAACGCAAGAGCTGCCGCAACTTCCCCGAACGCGAGCCGTGACGGCTTAGCCTTCCAGCTCGGCCAGCCGCGCTTCCAGCGCCGCGATGCGGGCCTCGAGTGCTTCGATGCGGTCTTCCGAAACGCTGCCGCCACTGCTGCGCGCGCCACCTTCCTGTTGACGTGCAGCGAGGATCGTCTCGATCTCTGCCGGGTCGCCCAACGCATGGGTGTAGCGGTCTTCACGCTGGCCGGCCTGGCGTGGCAGGTGCAAGGCCAGGCCGCGCGAGATCAGGCGCTCCAGCTGGTGCTGGATCTGCTCGGTGTCGTCAAAGTCGTGCAGGCGGTTGCTGCGGGTGAGCAGTTCGTTGAGGGTTTGCGGGCCGCGCAGGAACATCAGGCCCATCAAAATCAGCTGTGCCGGCACCAGCTCCAGGGCCTTGTCCACCCGTTGTTCCCAGCGGTCGGCACGGCTGCCCATCTGCAGGCGGGTCATCCCTTGCCCTTCGAGTGCGCGAAGGGCCTGCCCAACCTGGCCCTGGGTAAGGTTCATCACCGGCTCGCGGCTGGTCTTCTGGTTGCAGGCCAGGACCAGGGCATTAAGGGTCAGCGGGTAGCTTTCCGGGCTGGTGGCCTGCTTCTCGATCAGCGAACCGAGAATACGGATTTCAACGCTGCTGAAGCGGCCTTCATCGGCGGTTTCTTGTTCTGACATGGCCCTGTCTCAATTGCTGGGGAAAGGCCACTAGCCTAGGTAATGCGCCTGGCTTAAGCAATCACTGGCATCATCGCTAGCAGGCGCAGGCTTGCCTTCGATGGGCCGCAAAGCGGCCCTTTGGTCTGCTCAGGCGCTACGCCCCTCTTCGGCTTGGCACGCCGCCGCTGTGAACAGCACATCGGTCGACGAATTCAGCGCTGTCTCGGCCGAATCCTGCAGCACGCCGATAATGAAGCCCACCGCCACTACCTGCATGGCAATTTCGCTGGGGATGCCAAACAGGCTGCACGCCAGTGGAATCAGCAGCAGCGAGCCCCCGGCCACACCCGAGGCGCCACAGGCGCACACCGCCGCCACCACGCTGAGCAGCACGGCCGTTGGCAGGTCTACCGGAATACCCAGGGTATGCACCGCGGCCAGGGTCAGTACGGTAATGGTGATTGCCGCACCGGCCATGTTGATGGTTGCGCCCAACGGGATCGACACCGAGTAGGTGTCTTCATGCAGGCCAAGGCGCTCTGACAGTGCCAGGTTCACCGGGATGTTGGCCGCCGAGCTGCGAGTGAAGAACGCGGTAATGCCGCTTTCGCGCAGGCACAGCAGGGTCAACGGGTAGGGGTTGCGGCGGATTTTCCAGAACACGATCAGCGGGTTCATCACCAGCGCCACGAACAGCATGCAGCCGATCAGCACAGCCAGCAAGTGCAGGTAGCCGAGCAGGGCCTGCAGGCCCGACTGGGCGAGGGTGGAGCTGACCAGGCCAAAGATGCCCAGCGGGGCGAAGCGAATAACCACGCGCACGATAAGGGTCACGCCATTGGACAGGTCTTCGACCACGGTGCGGGTGGTTTCACCCGCATGGCGCAGGGCCACGCCCAGGCCGATGGCCCAGGTCAGCACGCCGATGAAGTTGGCGTTGAGCAGGGCATTGATCGGGTTGTCGACCGCGCTCAGCAGCAAGTTCTGCATCACCTCGGAGATGCCACCCGGGGCGCTCAACGTTGCCTCACCGCTGCTCAGCACCAGGTCGGAGGGGAATAGCATGCTGGCGACCACGGCTACGACCGCTGCGGCGAAGGTACCTAGCAGGTACAGCCAGAGGATCGGCCGGATATGGGTTTCCTGGCCGTGACGGTGGTTGGCGATCGAGGCCATGACCAGGATGAACACCAACACGGGCGCCACGGCCTTGAGGGCGCTGACGAACACCTTGCCCAGGAAGGCCAGGTCGCGGGCGATGGCAGGCGCGAGCAGGGCAACGGCGATGCCCGCGAGCAGGCCGATGACGATCTGTGTCACCAGGCTGGTGCGGTTGAGGAGGCGGAAGACAGGGGTCATGTGCAGCGGCATCTCGGAATCTGGAAAGGGCGAGACTTTACCATAGACCACGTGTACGGCTGTTCTGGCGTCTTCGCCGTGTACCGAGACGTGTGCAGTACCGGTGGAAGCGGTTTCACGGACAAAGACGCCACCACGATCACCAATGAAACAATTCCCGCCGCGCCCCCTCGGTAATCGCGACAATCCCCGGGTGCTTGACCTTGCGCTCTACCGAAATGGCATAGAACGATTCGTGCACGGCCTCGGTCTGGCCGATCAGCGCCACACCATATTGGCGGCACACCTCGTCGGCGATCACGCTGGGGGCGACAAAAATGCCGCTGCCCGACTGGCCGAACGCCTGCATCAGGGCACTGTCATCGAACTCGCCCACGATGCGGGGCTGCAGCTGTTGCTCGCCCAGCCACCGCAGCAAACGGCTGCGCACCACGGTTTCCTGCCCGGGCACCAGCAGCGGAGCATCCTGCAGGCAGGCGGGGAAGGGGCCGTTCAGGCGTTGTGCCAGTGCCGGCGTGGCGAAAAAGCTCAGCCCGCACTCGCCCAGCTTCTGGCTGTAGCCCTTGATGTCCAGATTGCTGGGCATGGGGCTGTCGGAAATCACCAGGTCCAGGCGCTGGATGGCCAGGTCTGCCAGCAACCGCTCAAGTTTGTCTTCGCGGCAGTTGATGCGCAGCACCTCATCCAGCTCCATGGTCGGTGCCAGCAGGCGGTAGACGATGGATTTGGGCACCACATCGGCCACCCCCACACGGAACAGGATCTGCTCCTGCGGGCCGGCGCGCAGCATGGCCTCCAGTTCGCCGCCAATCTGGAACATCTGTTCTGCGTACACCAGCGCCTGGCGGCCGGTCTCGGTCAGCTCCAGTTGGCGGCCGACGCGCTGGAACAGTTCCAGGCCGTAGGTTTGCTCGAACAGGCTGATTTGCCCGCTGATGGTCTGTGGTGTGAGGTTCAGCTGTTCGCTGGCGCGGGTGATGCTGCCCGTCTTGGCCACGGCCCAGAAGTAATGCAGCTGGCGATAGTTGAGCACCGTCGGTCGTCCCGATTCGTAAAGCCCGAAGTATACGCCATGAAAATACGAATTTTCCTGAACTGTCGGCATCTCTAGAATGCACCGCATCAGGCGCCATGCGCCGCCGGGATATTTCAAGCGAGGACACCATGCTGCAATTCAAATCCATCGGTACCCCATTGGTGCTGGCGTTGGTCCTGTTCACCCTGGCAGGCTGCGACCAAGCCGAGAAATCCGCCCAGCAGATGCTCGACCAGGCCGCGCAGTCGGCCAAGCAGGCCATTGACGATACCAACAAGGCCGCCCAGCAGGCGTTGAACGAGGCTATCGGCGGCGAAGCGCAACAGCCTGAAGATGCCGACAAGAAAAAAGACACCCAGGAAATCTGACCCTAAACCGCCGCTGCAGGATTTGAACAATGGAATACTTGCTGGAACTCGCCGCTAGCCCTACTGCCTGGGTTGCCCTGGCTACATTGGTGGCCATGGAAGTTGTGCTGGGCATCGACAACCTGATCTTCATCTCCATCCTGACCAATAAACTGCCGGTGGAGTACCGCTCCAAGGCACGGCGGATCGGGATCAGCATGGCCTTGGTCATGCGCCTGGCCTTGCTCAGCACGGTGGCCTGGATCGTACAGCTCACCGACCCTGTGGTCGAAGTGTTCGGTAACGCCTTCTCGTGGAAGGACATGATCCTGATTGCCGGTGGCCTGTTCCTGCTGTGGAAGGCGACCAAGGAAATTCACGAAAGCGTTGACCCGCACGGTGCCAAGGAAGAAGCCAAGGTCGGTTCGACTGTAACCCTGGGCTTTGCTGCGGCAATCTTCCAGATCCTGCTGCTGGACATCGTCTTCTCGGTTGACAGCATCATCACCGCTGTGGGCATGACCGAGCACTTGCCGATCATGATCATTGCCGTGATCACGGCAGTCATCGTGATGATGGTGGCCGCTGACCCGCTGGCCAACTTCATCAATGACAACCCGACCGTGGTCATGCTGGCCTTGGGCTTCCTGATCATGATCGGCATGACACTGATCGCCGAAGGCTTTGGCGCTCATGTGCCGAAGGGGTATGTGTATGCGGCCATGGCGTTCTCGACCGCGATCGAGATCCTCAACATTCTGGCTCGCCGGGCGCGCTTGAAGCGTGAGGCTGCTGAAGGTTGATGAAAAAAAGACGGGGCGCATTGCGCCCCGTTCGCGGGTTCTGAAATCTTAGTGCACCCCGGCTGGCCGTCGTGGCCGTCGCACAGGTTGCGGCTTGGCAGGTACCAGCGGTGGCCGGTGGTGGTGGGAATGGCGCCGCACGATACGCAGCACACCCCACAGCATGGCGGCTGCAACGCTCAGCCACATGCCCACCAGCATGAGGATTGCCATAGTCAGGCTCATCTGTGCCTCCCTCTCCAAGGGCAGCGCTCGGTCAGCCAGCGCTTGCCTTCCAGATACTGCTTTAGTCTAGCCCTTCGCCTGTGACGTTCCATCGAACAAAGGTCTATCCCTGAGTCCGATTCGCTCCAAGCCGCTGTCGGACTATACCCGCGCCGCTGTCGGACCTATGATCGGTGCCAGAGCCGGGCGCTGCCTGCCTGGCGTTGGAACAAGCGAGTGTCCATGCAGCAACATTCCGTCAAAACTGCCCCCCGGCGGCTGCTGGCCGTCTGTCTGATGGCAGCCACCCTGGCTGGCTGTGCCAGCGCACCGCCCGCCAATCTCAAAGGCCTGGCGCAGCGGGTCGAGATCAGCAGCGTGCCGTTCTACCGTGGCAACGCCAACCACAGCGGTGCCATGGCGCTGGCAGCGGTGCTGTCGCAACAGGGCGCGCCGATTACGCCTGGTTTGCTGGACAAGCCGCTGAACCTGCCCCAAGGCGCAGATGCGCTGGACACGGCTATCCCTCGCGTGGCACGGGACTACGGCATGGTGGTATACCCACTGGACAAGCAACTGGACGCGCTATTGACCCAGGTGGCGGCGGGCAACCCGGTGCTGCTGCGTTACGAAGAGGGTTCGGCCTGGTGGGGTGAGCCACGTTATGCGGTGCTGATCGGCTATGACCGCTACAAGCAGCGTGTGCTGCTGCGCTCGGGCATGCACCGGCGGCAGGTGATGGCGTTTGATGACTTTGCCTCGGCGTGGGCAAAGCAGGGGAGTTGGGCGGTGCTGGTGCAGCCACCGCGGCAACTGCCGGCCCAGGTGGATCGCCAGCGCTGGTTGCAGGCTGCGGATGAGCTGGCACGGGCGGGGCAGGAAATTGCGGCGAAGCAGGCCATCAGCAGCCTGAACAAATAGCGGTGCCAGCTCCCACAGGTAGCGCACTGGGTTCGACGCCTGTGCGGTACCTGTGGGAGCTGGCTTGCCGGCGATAGCGCCAGGCCGGCTTACATCAGAAGCCCAGGCGATCGCGCAGGCTGTAGTACCAGGCGCCAATGGCGCTGAACGGCACGCGCAGCATCTGGCCACCCGGGAACGGGTAGTGCGGCAGGCCGGCGAAGGCGTCGAAACGCTCAGCCTGGCCGCGCAAGGCCTCGGCCAGCACTTTGCCCGCCAGGTGGGTGTAGGTCACGCCGTGGCCCGAGCAACCCTGCGAGTAATAGATGTTGTCGCCGATCCGGCCAACCTGGGGCAGGCGCGACAGGGTCAGCAGGAAGTTGCCGGTCCAGGCGTAGTCGATCTTCACGTTTTTCAGCTGCGGGAAGGCCTTGAGCATTTTCGGACGGATGATCGCCTCGATGTTGGCCGGGTCACGTGCGCCGTACACCACGCCACCGCCGAAGATCAGGCGCTTGTCGCTGGTCAGGCGGTAGTAGTCGAGCAGGTAGTTGCAGTCCTCGACGCAGTAATCCTGCGGCAGCAGGGTGCGCGCCAGTTCTTCGCCCAGGGGTTCGGTGGTGATCACCTGGGTACCGCATGGCATGGACTTGGCGGCCAGTTCCGGCACCAGGTTGCCCAGGTAGGCGTTGCCGGCGACGATGATGAACTTGGCGCGCACTTTGCCTTGCGGGGTGTGCACCACTGGGTTGGCACCGCGCTCGATACGCACGGCCGGGGTTTGCTCATAGATGATGCCCCCCAGCGACTCGACCGCAGCTGCTTCGCCCAAGGCCAGGTTCAGCGGGTGGATATGGCCGCCGCTCATGTCGAGCATGCCACCGATATAGCTGTCGCACGCAACCACTTCACGGATGCGCTTCTGGTCCATCAGCTCGAGCTGGTTGTGGCCGAAGCGTTCCCACAGGCGCTTTTGCGACTCCAGGTGGCCCATCTGCTTGCTGGTGAGGGCGGCGAACACGCCACCGTCTTTCAGGTCGCACTGGATGTTGTATTTGGCCACGCGCTCACGAATGATGCGCCCGCCTTCGAAGGCCATGTGGCCCAGCAGTTGTGCCTGCTTGGGGCCGACGGTGCGTTCGATGACGTCAATGTCGCGGCTGTAGCTGTTGACGATCTGGCCGCCGTTGCGGCCCGATGCGCCGAAACCGACCTTGGCCGCTTCGACGATGCTCACCTTGAAGCCGTTCTCCAGCAGGAACAGGGCGCTGGACAGGCCGGTGTAGCCGGCACCGATGATGCACACATCGGTTTCCACCTCACCCTGCAGCGCCGGACGTGGCGGCACCGGGTTGGCCGAGGCGGCGTAGTAGGACTGGGGGTAGGGGGTGTTAGCCATGCTGCAGGAACCTCGTGTTTTATATTTTTAACGAATGTACCGATGCTATCAATAATAATAAACACCCGCTAGTCGTCTGGTGAAAATCCTTTACGGGGGACCCGCCAGCAGCCTTTATATAAAGGGGTTAAGATTCAGTAGGTTAGCGCAAAAAAAAGTGTTGACAGGGTTTTTGGAATGCGTAGAATGCGCACCACACGACAGGCACATAGCTCAGTTGGTTAGAGCACCACCTTGACATGGTGGGGGTCGTTGGTTCGAGTCCAATTGTGCCTACCAAACAAAAGCCCCGGTTTCCGGGCGCTTGAAGGGCGATCCGAAAGGGTCGCCCTTTTTGTTTTTGCAAAACTTTTGCAAAACCACCCACCTCTATCCTCTCTAGGCCCTAGAAACCTACAACGCCTTTGAGCCAAGTGATCACTTGAGTCCCTTCTGGGCTCGTTGCAAGCAATGCGAGACCTTGTACCACTGTTGCAGCATTGGCTGAGTGTTGAAGATACGGCCCGATCTTCGAGGTTTTTAGGGCCTGTGTTTTCTCTTCAAGTGGCGCTTCTGGCCTGTCCCGCAGGGTCATCAGAGCTATCAGCAGGGCATCAAACGGCGTATCTGCTGGAAGGCCAAGCATTTCAAGAAAAGAAGGCGGATCACGCTCAATAACGCCGTTCTCCGAACCAATAATCTTTCCTCTGGTGTACTCCACGTCCGTTCCATGCGAAACAGAAATGGCGGTCTTGAAACCTATTATGTCCACATCTGAAAGCTTCAGTATCATTCCACCAGGCCTCTTTCCTGTGACTGATGGTTTCTTGATATCACAGCCTGACTGGTTCCAGTAGGCGAATGATATCTCGCACTGGATTGGGATAGGACAAACCTCCGTGAAATTTTTGGCCGCAGACCGGCAGTTGCCCCGGCACGGACACCGCTGCTGTCGCCAGAGGCGAGACAGCCACCCGCGCCACCTTGGTGCTCTCCGACCTGCTCGCACGGGCTGATGCTCGAGCCGGACAGTTGGCGAAGGCGTATGACCGAGCCAAGATAGCGGGAGACCAGTGCGCCAAGGAGTACGACTATGTGAGCGGGCGACAGTCGCGGAACCAGTCTGATTAAGCGGTGCCATAGAAGTACTACAACCTGTGCTACGTCTTCATCAGCTTCCTAGCGCCAGTTTCCGCATGCGTATTAGGCAGCAGGGTGATGTTACGTACTATCTTGGAAATACTCGGATCCTAGGAAGAGGAAGAAACTGATGGACGGACTGCCTATCACTCAGGTGTCGAAAGCGGTATCGGAATCATCAGCTGTTATCGTGGGTGATAAGGAGCTTGCGCGATTCGATACCGAGCTCAGCCACTGGGTGTTGAATGTGGAGCCTCGAAAAAACGCAGATGTTTTCGAAGGGGCTATAGGTCGTCCAGACCATCGGAATACCCCCGATGTCCATAGCTCGCCTGCCAACGGGAGCGCTCCATTGTATTTAGCGAAAAATGACCCGCTTGCGCCGGGAGGGGATAGGGCCAAGCGTCAGGGCACGACAAAATCCGATATCGTTTCCAGCTTCGATCAGCGGCCGGCACGCGTCTTTGTGGATTCCCCGGCGCGTATCGAGCGAGACACCGACGACCCTTCCTACCGTCTGGCCAATCGTGCGTACCAGGCCACGGCCACAATCGCCAGAACCGGTCCAATCCGATACTGGACCGCATGGCGTGCTGACAATACCCATGCAGCCGAAGGACCAGGAAACTTCGCGGTGCTGGCCTACTCGGATAACGGCGGCGAGAGCGTTAAAGAGTACGGATACCTGACGTACTCACCTAGCCATCCAGGAAACCAGATTGTAGATCCAATGCTCTGGACAGATCCCAAGGGCCGTCTCTGGCTTTTCTATGGCGTCCTGGGAGACAACAAGCTCTACGATGGTATTGGTGGAGCATGGGCAGTTATTTGTGACGATCCCAATGCTGAGGACCCCAAATGGGGCGAGCCATTCCGTTTGTCTTACTACGGTGATCCGCGACGTCCAGTCAAGATCGAAGATAAGTGGTATCTAGCAGTAGATGGCTGGCGCTTCTCTGCTGAATATCCTCCAGCATACATGGATCATGTAGGGCCGCATATTTACGAGCTGGATTGGGAAAGCCAGAAAATTAAACATGTTTCTCAGCTTCCACCTAACAATAACGGCCAGTACAGTGGTTTCTTTGAAACTGAGTTCGTGCAGCGGTCCGATGGAAGTGTTTTAGCTCTGCTAAGATCGTTGGGTTCCAACTCACAAATGCAGTATTCCGTCAGTCGCGACCTAATGAGGACCTGGACGCCTTGGCAGGCTTACACGGTTACCGCTCCGAGCTCTTCGTCGCGTGCGTGGCTAGGCAGGACTCCTTCCGGACTCCTTCTACTTTGCTGGAACAATGATCTTGTGCGAGGAACACTGACAGTTGGTCTCTCCGATGACGACGGAGCTACATACCGGTATAAAAAAATTATCGAGCCAGATTCTTCTATTCAGGTTTCGTATCCGGTAGTCAGTTTCGGTGATGATGGTGAGATACTTATCATCTACGATAACGGTCGTGATTCTCACAAACAGATTCGCATCGCCAAGTTCAATGAGCATGAGATCATCTCTGGAAAAAGCACGCCTTCTGTCAGAGTTATCAGCGATCCAGCAAATCTCTAAGGATCAGCAGTAAATTTATGCGGCCTGGATGGACTGGGCAAACAAAAAACGAAGCCCTGGATGCTGGTGTCCAGGGCTTCTAGCTACCTTGGTCCCTATGAATGGCAAGCCAGCGTGGCCAAATGGTATCAGCGAGAGGCTTTAGAGTCATCAGCTGTTCCCGTTCTGGGTGCCACCAATCCGCCCTATACTCTGCTGGTCAATTGGGCAGGGCATCGCATTTTGGACAAGCGCACCTTTATCGGAATGGTCGAGGCCGGCGAGCCGCTGATTCAGCAGGCTGTCGACGCCGTCCGTGAGTATCACCAGGCGCAGGGTCGCGGCGCGCCGGCGGAGGAGGTCGAGCGCCTGCTGGCCGAGTCGTTATTTCAGGCGGTATCCGACTACCAATTGCGGGTCGTTGCGAGAGCCAGGGGCAAGAACCTGCCACCTACCCATTGAACATTTAGACGCTAACACCGACCGACAGAATGCTCTGGCCAGCTCCACACTCATGACTGATAGTCATCTACCAATCTGCAGCGAGCGCCTCTGTGATGAGCAAAGAGCATCAGGTTCTCCCTCGTATTTTGAGGTATCGATCTGCACCTGGTTACCTAGGGATGTGCAGGACAGAGTTCGATAAGGCAGTACGGCCACTCGTAAAGGAGTTCCCGATTGGCGCGCGAGGCGTAGGATTTGATCGGTATGAACTCGATGAGTGGGCAGACACTTACATAGCTGAGCACGCAGTAGACAAGACTCCCGGTCGGATGCTTTTGTCAGGTAGTTCTGTTATTCGAGCTGAAGGAAAACGATCTGAGCAGTCAGGGATGGATCTTGAGCCGGCACTGGAGTTGGTGCGGCGCAAGAGGTGAATGTCATGAGAACAGAATTTCTCCTGCTAGCTCAGTACGATGGACTGGCAGTAATTCCGCTGGACTAGGTGTGCGCCGACTACTTTTCTCACCGGAGCCCAGAAAAACAGAGGCTCAATATCGCCAAGGGCGAGATACGCCTTCCACTCATTGCGATGGAGCGCAGCTAAAGTGAGCTCGCGGTATTCATTTGGCTGATCTGGCCGCGTACATGGATGCTAGCCGTGCAGAGGCCACGTACACTATGTAGTGGAGGTCGCCGCGAGGCCGTTACGTTCGTGCAGCGAGCGCGTCCGGTTCGATTGAGTATTCTCGCGGCGACCAGATTAAGCATACCCTAGCTCTGCTGATCATTTTGTGGACCGACGAGGTGCTTTCTACGACGGATGTCATCCATTCCGAGATGGTCGACTGAAGCCATGCAACGGAATTGGGACCCAGTCGAACCTGCCGTGGAAATGTGCCTTCGCGCATCCGTCGATAGATAGTGTTCCTTCCCGGCCCGTCACGGATATCACCTCATCAATTCGTATGAACCGATCAGTCGCGGCTGAAATCATACTGACCTCCGGGCCCCAATTGGCTATCTCAACTTGGTAAGCGTTGGAGGTGGTTTCCGCTTGCGTCCAGGCTTCGATTACCGCCCGCCGCGTTGCTCCCAATCTTTGAGACACGCCCTAACAGATTCCAGCCGCCAACAGATCCGCTGTCCCTGCCTGAAGAACGGGGGTAGCCATGATGCACGGGTTTGCATGGCGCGTCGTATGGCGGATTAGGATCGGCCGAGTAGTTTTGCCAGCTCAGGGATGTGGATAATCTCAGGTTCCATAACAATCAATAAGTTAGCACGCGGTTTTGCAAATTGACCGGCGTAAAAAATATTCCACGCGGCACCCGCGCCACGAACGTCAGATTTGCCATTCTGTAGCGCGCGTCTTCACAAGACCACCTTGACATGGTGGGGGTCGTTGGTTCGAGTCCAATTGTGCCTACCAAATCGAAGAAGGGGTGATCCGAAAGGGTCACCCCTTTTTTCATTAGCCATTGCTGTGGGTACCGCAAACTGCGGTAAGGGCACCCAGTGCTCACATTCGAAAGTTTTTGATTTTTCTCAAAAAAAAGCTTTACAGGTACGCATCGGATCACTAATATGCGCACCACACGACAGGCACATAGCTCAGTTGGTTAGAGCACCACCTTGACATGGTGGGGGTCGTTGGTTCGAGTCCAATTGTGCCTACCAAATCCCAAAAAGGGCGATCAGAGATGATCGCCCTTTTTGCATTCTGCCGCTAGAACGCCTTTGGCAGCCACAGCGCCAGTTGTGGGAAGGCAATCAGCAAACCGATCAGCGCGAGCAAAGCCAGGCAGAACGGCAGGGCGCCGTACACCACGTCCATGAAGTTGCCGCGACCACGGATGCTCTGCACCACGAAAAGGTTCATGCCGAACGGCGGGGTGATCTGGCCCATCTCGCACAGCACGATCAGCACCACCCCGAACCACAGCGGGTCAAAGCCCAGGTTGACGACGATTGGCACGATCAGCGGCGCCGTGGTGATGAGCATCGCCAGGGTGTCCATGAAACAGCCGAGCACGATATAGAACACGATGATCGCCAGCAGCGCGGTCGTGGGTGGCAGGTTCAGGTCGGTGACGAAGCTGACCAGGGTGGCGGTCAGCCCGATGGACGCCAGCACGAAGTTGAGGAAGAACGCCGACAAGGTGATGAAGATGATCATGCCGGTGGTGCGCAACGTGGCTTCGAAGGCCTGGCCCAGGCTTTGCCAGGTGAAAGCCCGACGCCACAGGCCCAAGCCCAAGGCGCTGAGTACCCCAAGTGCCGCCGACTCGCTGGCCGTTGCAAAGCCGCTGTAGATCGAGCCGATCACCAGAACGAAGATGGCCAGTGGCGGCAGCAGGTCGGGGATGCAGGCCAGGCGTTCTGCCCAGCGGGTGTGTTCTATGCGCCCACCCAATGGTGGGCGCACCAGGCAGGCCAGCACGATCAGTGCGACGAACAACAGGCTGAGGATGATGCTGGGGATGGTCGCGGCCAAGTATAGCTTGGGCACCGACACGTTGGCAATCAGGGCGAACAGGATCATGTTGATCGATGGCGGAATCAGGATACCCAGCGTGCCGCCAGCGGCGATGGAGCCAAGGAACAGCGGTGCGTTGTAACCTTTGCGTTCCTGCTCTGCGATGGCCAGGGTGGAAATGGTAGCGGCGGTTGCCACGCTGGAGCCGCTGGTGGTGGCAAACAGCGCGCTGGCGCCGATGTTGGCGTTCATCAGCCCGCCCGGCAGCCAGGATAGCCATTTCTCGACCGCCTGGTACATGCGCCCGGCCACTCCCGAACACACCAGCAGTTCACCCATTAGTACGTAGAGGGGGATGGCCACCAGCAGGAACTCGGCGCTGATGTTCCAGGCGATTTCGCCCATGGCATTGCTCAGCGGCAGGGTCGAGAACAACTGCGACAGCGACATCCCCAGCAAGCCGACACTGACGGCCGCGGCCACGCTCAGCGCCAACAGGGTCAGCAGCAGCAACAAGGTGATGCTCAGCATGGCGGGTGCTCCTGGGGAGGGGTGGCGGCGGGGTGTAGCGCTTGCTCGATTTCCTGCTCGACCGTGTTGATACCGATCAGTGCACTGACTGCCCCCCAGCGCCCGCGCAATAAATGCCCCAGGCTCACCAGCGCCAGGTTGAGGAGGGTCAGGGCGAAGAACAGGTAGCCGGCAAACCAGAGGGATTGCGGTATCCATTGCGGTACTTGCAAGGGGGTGTTGGACACTGAACGGTATTCGATGGAGTCCCACAATACATGCCAGGCGTGAAAGACCAAGGTGCTGGCCAGCGCGGCCATGCAAGCCAGGGCGAACAGGTCGAGCGCCACCCGTGGTTTCAAGCCAAGGCGAGCGTAGAGGATGTCGACGCGGATGTGCGAACGCTTGAGCAAAGTGACCGGTAACGCCCAGGCGCTGGTGACTGCCAGAACATAGCCGGCAATTTCATCAGCGCCGCCCATGGAGATGCCCACGGTCTTGCGCAAGATCAGGTCGATGCCAATCAGCAGGGCGCAGCCGAGCAGGGCAAAGCCACCCACCCAGGTGCTGGCCTTGGCGATGGCGGTGATGGCCGCCAGGCTGGAACGGGCCGTCTTCATCTCTGTATGCTCCGAGGGAAAGGGTTTATGGGGCCAGGCGCATGCCGGTGGCGCGGCCTGCGCTGGCATTCCATTGTTCGACACAACTGGGGCCACAACGCCTGCCCCAGTCGTTGGCGATTTCCAGCGCCATTTGGCGCACGCGCTGCTGTTCTTGCGGGTCGGGTGCCGACGCACTCATGTGCGCCAGATGGTGGATCTGGCAGTCAGGGCTGCCGACATTGCATGCCTTGGCGTACCGGTTTTCCCTGGCCGTCTCCTGCCAAAGGGCATCTTCCAGCACCTTCGACTGCGCCTGCAGCAGTTGCTGCACCTCAGGCGGCAACTGTTGCCAGCGCTTGAGGCCGATACCATAGAAGCCAACCGACCAGTCCACCGGCAGGTCGTACAGGTACCCGGCCACGTCGTACCATTTGGCCGCGTTACCCGAGCCGATACCGGTAATGGCGCAGTCGATGACGCCGGTCTGCATGGCGGTCACCACTTCGGCAAAGGGCAGGGTGACCGGCGCAGCGCCAATCGCTTTGACCAGCTCGGCCATGTTGCGCCCGCGGGTGCGGATTTTTCGGCCTTTGAGGTCGGCCAGCGATTGCACGGGCGCGCGGCAGAAAAACACCTGCGCAGTGTACGGCACGGTGGCCAGCAGCTTTATGCCATGGCGCTCGGCCATACGCTGTTCCAGCACCGGCTTGTAGGCGTCGGCGATGCGGCGGGCCCTGCCGATGTCGGCGGCCATGCCCGGCAGGTCGATGCCTTCGAAGGTAGCATCGTCACCGGCGACGAATGCGAACACGCCCATGCCAATGTCAACCGCGCCAAAGCGCATCAGGCGAATGATTTCCGGGCCCTTGAGGCCGCTCTCCGACAGCCCCAGCAGCTGGGCGGTGACCTTGCCGTGGGAGGCGCTGGGCAAGGAGCCGTTCCAGAACGGCTGTTCAACGGCGCGGAACGTGTAGTTGTGGCTACCACCACCGATCACGTTGAAACGGATTTGCGGGTAGTCCTGCGCCTGGGCGGCCGGGCTGCCCATCAGCACGCCAAGCGCCAGCGGTATGAGCAGGGAGATGAGCTTCACGGTAGGCCTCTTGTTGTTGTTCGGGGGCTACTTCGGGTGCGGTGTGACGCTATCCGCGAGGGCGGGTCGCCGCCTCGATGGTCGACCGCGACCCGACGATGTCGGGAAACTTCTCGCCCTTGGCCAGCCGTGCGAGGGTGTGCTTTTCGTTGTGCTGGAAGTCGATTGCCCGTTGCGCCAGTTCTACCACCCTGCCTGGGCGCAGGAACACGATGCCGTTCTCGTCTGCCACCACGGCGTCGCCCGGGTACACGATGACCCCGCCGCACTGGATGGCAGTGCAGAACTCGCCTTCGTGGCCGATCACTCGCGTGGTGATGGCACTGGCACCGCGCGACCATACCGGCACGCCGTGCTCGCGCAATTCGCCAAGGTCGGTGACATAGCCGTCGACAATGATCCCGGCTACCCCGGCCTGCTTGGCGGCGTAGGCCATGGCCCCACCCAGCGCGGCGGTGATGCGCTCGCCGCAGCGGTCCACGATCAGGAAATCGCCGGGGCGTGCGCAGCCCATGGCGTAGTGCAGGATGCCACCGTCATTGCCGGGCATGCGTACGGTTACGGCAGTGCCCACCGCGCGTACATTCTGCAAGTGTGCCTTGATGTCTGGGTGGGGTATGCCGTGGGTAATGAAATGACCGATAGTTGCCGGTTCGGCATTGATCAGTATTTCAAGTTCGTGGGCGTTAACCGGGGTAGGTAGAGCTTCGATGATATACATAGGGAGTTGTTGTTATGCCGGATGCTTTTTCGAAGGGTTTCGGTCATCCTAACAAGCGCCCTGAACGGTCGATAATAAAAATCCGTAAGCAGTAGCCGGAGCAGTTTTTATCATGCGTATCACGCTGATGCAGATCGAGGCATTCTACTGGACCGCTCGCCTGGGCGGTGTGCACGCGGCCTCACGGCATCTTCACCTGACGCAACCTGCGGTGTCGGCGCGCATCAAGGAAATGGAGTCGTTGCTCAGCGTCAAGCTGTTCGACCGCAGCAAGCAGCGCATGAGCCTCACCGCCGACGGCCACACGGCGCTGCGCCATGCCGAACTGGTACTGAACAACAGCACGCAGCTGGAGCAGTTCGCGGCCCAGCAGAAGCAACACCGGCGCCTGCGCCTGGGGGCAGACGAGTGCTCGGCCATGGTCGGGCTGACTGCGGTGATAAGCGAAATCAAGGCGCACTTCCCGGAAATCACCCTGGAAATCACCATCGATGTGGGCGCCGCGCTCAACCGCAAACTGAACGATCACGAACTGGACATCGCCCTGCTGACCAACCCGGCCACACGCGAGGATGTGACCGATGTGTTCCTTGGCTGGATGACGTTTCAGTGGGTGGCGGCGCGGCACCTGGAGATTGCCGACGGGCCGTTTCTGCCGCAGCAGGCGCGGCAGTATTCGATCGTTACCCACAGCGCGCCGTCGACACTGTATTCGGTGGTGGACCGCTGGTTGCAGGAAAGCGGCTCGGCGAGCCACGCTTTTCATTCCAGCAACTCGCTGGCGTTTATTGCCAAGATGGTATCAGCGGGGCATGCCATTGGCATATTGCCGGTGCCACTGATTCGCGACATGTTGGCGGTGGACATGCTGAAGACATTACCGTGCGACCCGGCGATTCCTGCGGCAAAGTTCTGCCTTTCCTATTTGACTGAACGGCCAGACATGCAACTGGGTGAACTGGTATCGATCATTCGGGCGACACTGGTAAAGCAGAACTTTCTGGTAGATTGATTAGTCCCGAGCCCGCAGGCACCGTAGCAGCCCGAAAACTGCGCGGTGCCTGCAGGCGCCGGTTGTGTGGCGTGTCAGCCGGTCAGGTGAGCGCCTGTTTTACTGCAGCGATATGTTGCCCGGCCTGGTTGAGCCATGACAGATCACTGCCCATCAGCAGCATGTCGCTGCCCATGTCCAGCAAACGCCCGGCGGTGACCCGGTCGGCCGGAAAGCACGGCACCATCACCTTGATCGAGCGGGCGTGGCATTTTTCGATCAGCACCTGCAGGCGTTGCCGCACCTCGGGGTTGCCCAGGCGGTAGTCGACCGGTAGCCCGCGTGAAAGTGAGTAGTCCGCCGGCCCGAAGTGCACTGCATCGATCCCTTCCACATCGAGAATCTCATCGATGTTGTCAAAAAACTCATAGCTTTCGGCCATGGGCACGATCACGCTGCGGTCGTTTTCTGCCTGCGTATAGCGCGCCCAGTCGAAACCTGGCCCGGCGAACCCGGCCGAGCGCACCGAGCTGTCGCCACCGCGCCGTCCCAAGGGCGGGAACTTGCTGTAATGGATGATCTGGCGCATCTGCGCGGCGTTGTGCACTTGCGGCACGATCACCCCGGCAGCGCCCATTTCCAGGGCCTTGCGTATATCCCACTCCAGCGTGCCCCGCACCCGTACCAGGCTGGGGATTGCAGCGCTGCTGGCGGCCAGCAGCAGTTTTTCCATGTCGCGGTCCACGCCCAGCGCGGTGTGCTCGGCGTCAATGAAGACGAAGTCCAGGCCCCAGTTGCCGGCCACCTCGATGGCCATGCAGGCGGTGCTGTAGATGTTCATGCCGAACGTGGCACCGCGCGCCATGCGGACCTTCAGCAAGGTGTGTGTAGTGCTTTGGTTCATGTTCGAGGCCGCCTTGGGTCAGATGCGGTAGGTTTCAGGCAGCCGGTCGCGGAACGGGTGCACTTCGAATATGCCCGGGTCACGGATCAGCGATTTGTTGCGGGCCTTGGCCAGGTCGATCTCGGCGGTGTACACGCCGTCTTCCAGGCCGGCGCGCACCAGGGTCTTGCCGGACGGTTCGATGATATGGCTGGTGCCGATGAACTGCATGCCCTCGTCCATGTCGTTGCGGTTGGGAGCAACGAAGTACACCATGTTTTCAGCGGCGCGCACGGTGCTGAAAATGTCCGGCAGCATGCGTGCCTGTTCTGGCCAGGCAGCAGGCAGTACGACGATGTCGGCACCTTCCAGGGCCAGAGTGCGTACCACTTCGGGGAAGCGGATTTCGTAGCAGATGGCCAGGCCGATGCGGCCGATGTCGGTATCGAACACAGGTGTTGCCCAATCGCTGGGGCGGTCGGTGAAGCGGTCGCCGATCATGAATGGCAAGTGGCGCTTGCGGTGCAGGCCGATGATGCCTTGCGCGCCGATCAGCGCGGCGGTGTTGTACACCGAGCTGGCGTGCCGCTCGTAGAAACCGACCACGATCAGGATGCCGGTCTGCGCCGATACCTCCAGCAGCGGCGCCAGGGCGTCGAGGCTGATGGCGCCGCGCTCGAGGTCTTCACGGCTGTCGAACGCGCCGCCGGTGAGCAGGCATTCGGCAAAGGCGATCAGCCGCGAGCCTTCTGCAGCGGTCTGGCGTGCCAGCGTGGCAACCTTGTCGACGGTCAGGGCCGGGTTGCCGGCCACCGGGTGAATCTGGGCTACGGAGATTTTCATGCTGTTCCTTGATGGCAGTTGAAAGGCGCCGCAATGCGCGGCGCGAGGGCGTCACTGTGGCTGGTAGCCCATGGCCTGGTAGACCTTGCTGACCAGTTGGGGATTGATCTGTGCGGCGTACTTGTCGACCACGGGGCGGATCTTGGCCTGGATGCGCGCCACCTCCTCGGGCGGCAGTTGGTTGACTTGCATGCCCGCGCCCTGCAGGTCGGCGATGGCCTTGCTGTCCGCCTCCCGGGAGATGCGCCGTTGTTCCAGGCGCACTTCCTGGGCAACCTCGGTCAGCAGTTGCTGCTCGTCCTTGTTGAGGCTGTCCCAGAACGTCTTGCCGATCAGCACAATCTGTGGGTTGTAGTTGTGCCGGGTCAGGCTCAGGTACTTCTGCACCTCGTTGAAGCGTGAGGCGAGGATCAGCGCCGCCGGGTTTTCCTGGCCGTCCACGGTGCCGGTCTCCAGTGCCGTGTGCACCTCGGTGAAAGGCAGCGGCGTCGGGTTGGCACCGAGTGCCGCCCACACGTCCAGGAACAGCGGCGATTGCTGGGCGCGAATCTTCAGCCCGGCAATGTCTTCAAGCTTTTGCACCGGCCGCACATTGTTGGTCAGGTTGCGCTCGCCCAGCTCCCAGAACGCCAGGCCTACCAGATTTTTCGCTGGCAACTGGTCGGTGAGCATCTTGCCTACCTCGCCGTCGAGCATGGCATCGACCTTGGCGGTGTCGGTGTACAGGAACGGGAAGTCGAGGATGCCGAAGTCGGTGATGTGGTTAAGCATCAGCCCGGCGTTCCAGGTCATCATTTCCACCACGCCACCCTGCAAGGAAGACAGCACCTGTACGTCGCCGCCCAGGACACCGTTGGGGAAGGTGCGCACCTTGATCTTGCCTTCGCTGCGCTCCTGAACCTTCTTGGCGAACAGTTCCATGCCGATGGCCGGTGGCGTGCCTTTGGGGCTGGTGGCGGCGAACTTGATGACGCGGGCGTTGTAGTCGGCGGCCATGCTCAAGCTGCTGGACAGCAACAGGGCGGCGATGAGGGCGAGTTTCTTCATGGACAGTACCTTTATTGTTATAGGGGGGATCAATGCCCGAACCACTGGGCGGGAACGGTGACCAGTTCGGGGAAGATGACCAGCAGGAACAGCACGATGATTTCCGCGATCAGGAACGGGAACGTGCCTTTGAGCAGTGCCTCGTAACGCATGCGACCGATGCCGCAGACCACGTTGAGCACCGTGCCCACCGGCGGGGTGATCAGGCCGATCGAGCAATTGATCATGAACAGCACCCCGAAATAGATTGGGTCGATGTTCGCAGCGGTCACCACCGGTACCAGGATTGGTGCGAGCAGCAAAATGGTGGGGGTGAGGTCCATGACCATGGAAATCACCAGGATCAGCAGCATCAGCACTACGATCAGCAGCCGGGGGTTGTCCATCACTGGCTGGATCAGGTCGATGATTTGCCCGGGGATGTCGGCGATGGTAATCATCCAGGCCGGGATCGAAGCGGCAGCTACCAGGAACATCACGGCAGCGGTGGTCTTGCCGGCGCGCAGCAGCAGTTGGTTGAGCGACTTGAGGCTGAGCTCGCGGTAGATCAGCGACGACACCAGCAGGGCATAGACACTGGCCACCGCACCGGCCTCGGTCGGGGTGACCACGCCAAAACGCAGGCCGACGACGATGATCACCGGCAGCATCAGCGCCCAGAAGCTGTCCACCAGGGCCTTGAGGCGCTCCTTGCCGCTGGCCTTGGGGCTCAGTTGCACATCGTTGTTACGCCGCGACATCAGCCACCAGGCCACCACCAGTGCGGCGGCGATCATCAGCCCCGGGGCGATGCCGGCGAGGAACAGCTTGGTGATCGACAGCCCCGAAGCGACGCCAAGCACAACGAAACCGATGCTGGGTGGAATGATTGAACCCAGCACCGACACCGATGCGATCAGGCCCCCGGAGCGGTTACGGTTGTAGCCGGCGATGACCATCATCGGCAGCAACAGGGCGGTCAGCGAGGCGGCGTCGGCCAAGGCCGAACCGGACAGGCTCGACAGCAGCACGCCGGCAAAAATGGTGACGTAGCCAAGCCCGCCGCGCAGATGGCCGACCAGGGTGATGGCCAGCTTGATGATGCGCTTGGACAAGCCGCCGCTGTTCATTACCTCGCCAGCGATGATGAACAGCGGAATTGCCAGCAGCGGGAAGCTGCCGGCCGAGTTGATGATGTTCTGCGCGATGATCTGGCCATCGAACAGGCCCAGCAGCCACATCAACGCCACGCCGCAAAGGATCAGGGCATAGGCGATGGGGGCGCCGATCAGGATGGCGGCCATCAGCACGCCGACGAAAACAGACAGGGCCATTATTCGACTGCTCCATCTTTGAGCGAAGTTTCGGTCTGGGCGGGCGCCGGGAGGGTGCCCGTCAGGTTCCTGACCAGCTGGGTGCAGATCAGCAGCGCGCTGAGGATGCAGAAGACCAGGCCCGCGCCGTAGAACAGCGCCATGGAAATACCCGTGGAGGGAGCACCGACATGCAGGTTGATCAGGGTCTGCTTCCAGCTGCCGTCGAGAAACAGCCAGGTCACATACAGCATCAGCAGTTGTGTCAGTGCCAGCAGCCAGCGGGCCACGCCAGGCGAGACGCGGCGGGTGACGATGTCGACGCCGATGTGGCCGTGTTCGTGCAGCATCAGCTGCGCGCCAGCAAACACCAGCCATACAAACGCCAGGCGGGAAATCTCTTCGCTGAAGAACAACCCTGAGTTGAAGCCATAGCGCAGCACGACGTTGGTGAAGATCAGGCAGGTGATGCCGACCAGACAACCTACCACCAGCGTCTTGAGGATGATGAAGTAACCATCGACCAGGGTTTTCATGGCGCCTCCTGAGGCAGAGCTGCCCAGGAAGCGCCAAAAGCGCCCGGTGCGATCATGCGGACGCGAGCATCCACCTGTATGTATGAGCGGGACATGGGTTCACCTTTATTATTATTCGACATACGTCGTCGTATGACTGCCCCGATTCTTCTACGAAACGCCCGGCTTGCGCTGCCTCAAGTTTTTTATCAGCGGGATAAGAAATGGCGATCAGCGCAGACGCCACGGGTAGTTGTCCTATGACTTGGTTGCAAGGTGTAACGTATGGTCGCGGTTCTTGCGCATGGCCCTCGTGCTAGAATCCGCCCCTTCGAATCTGGAGGTACACGCGTGCGCAAACTGGCTGTGGTAATGGCAGTGCTTGCCCTGGCGGGCTGTGAAAACGAGGTCGAAGGCGTGCACAAGCAGGTGGCCGAACACCTGCATAACCCCAAAACCGCCAAGTTCGGCAACGTGCGGATCGACACACAGGGCACCATCTGCGGCCAGGTTCGCGGCAAGGACGATGCCGGGCAGTACGAAGCCTACCGCAGCTATGTGGCGATCAAGCGTGACGGCCAGTACGACATCATCGTCGACGACACCGGCAACAACCTGCGTATCCGCGAGGTGTGCGGCGGCGCCGATCTGCAGCGCCGTGCCGATGCACTGGCTGGCCAGCCGGCACCCGAGGGCTGGGACGTGGAAGTGATCCAGGGTGCCAACATGGGCGCGCTGAGCGACATGACCGCGCGGCTCATCGAGAAGGGTATCCCGTCTTCGGTGGAATACCGCAACGGCAAGCCGGTGGTGCTGATGGGGCCGTTCCCAACCCGTGAAGAAGCTCAAGCGCGCAAGGACGAAGTGATGGCCAAGCTGGGCACCGATTCGGTGGTCATCCAGCATGGCGCAACC
>NZ_JBNRIK010000006.1:0-83660 GCF_053557975.1 Pseudomonas sp. XP2 | reverse complement strand
GCGGCCCCCCCCCCCCCCACAACTGTTGCCGTCATAAGGCCCCGCCAACTGGGTGTGTGCAGCTTTGTGAGGCGTGTGTTAGACATTGTTCACACAAGTTTGGCTATGCTTGGGTGGAAGATGCCGAACGGGGGAGGGGCCTCATGTCTACACTGGAGCGGGCCATTGCCGTGGCCGCCAGGGCGCATGAAGGGCAATACGACAAGGGCGGGGTGGCGTATATTCTCCACCCGCTACGCGTGATGATGCGGGTGTCCACACCCGAGCAACGTATTGTCGCAGTCCTTCACGATGTGATCGAGGACACCCCGCTGACCGTGTCCGACCTGGCCCGCGAGGGTTTTACCCTGAAAATCCTTGCCGCCTTGCTGGCACTCAGTCGCCGTGAGGGCGAGCCGTACCAGGATTTCGTGGTACGCCTGGGCGATGACCCGTTGGCGCGAACCGTCAAGCTGGCCGACCTGGCCGATAACAGTGACCTTTCACGCATTCCTTGCCCTGGCCCCGCCGACCTGGCGCGGCTGGCCCGTTACCGGGAAGCCAGCGCCTATCTCCAGGCACTGGCCTGAGGCTCAACCGCACGCCTTGAGGTTGACTGGCCCGACAAACTCGTTTCCCCGCCCCATCACGCAGGCGACCTGTTGGTTGCGTTGCTGCTCCCAAACCTGCGGCGGGTAGGTCTTGTTCCAGGCCTCGAACAACTGGCGGTCCTGTTTGGACAGGCGCAGGTTGTACTGCTTGCTCATGTAGAAGTAGGTGCGGGCGATCATGCCGCGAATCGACGGGCGCGGCATCACCTTCCTGGCTTTGAAGTCGACCTGGGTCAGGCAGCTACCGTACTGGCCGCGTTGTTCCGGCAACCAGCCGAAACTGAAGTTGCTGCGGTCGCCGTTGACCTCACCGATGCTGGGCACCAGGTTGTGCAGGTCGGCTTCGGCGCGTTTGTACACTTCGTCATGCTGCGCGCACTGCTTGCGACCGCCGCTCTGCCAGCATTGGCGCTGATGGCCAATTTGCCAGGCAGGCACGATGTGTTCCCACTCGATGCGCGACGCGCGCTGGGCATTCTTGCGTGGGGCATAGCCGCAGGACGCCAGGTCGACCTTGTTGCCCTTGTATTTGCACCCGCAATAAAACTCGGTCGATTGCGGGGCATAGAGCTTCCAGGCGACCTTCTTGGCCTCCTGGAAGGTGCGTGGGGCATCGGCTTGAACAAGCGGCGTGGTCAGTAACAGGCAGGCTGCCGCGAAAAGCGAAACTCTCATGCGCGGTCAGTCTTCCTTCGGCACAGTCCAGAAAATCTGCACACCGCCATCGTCGCGGTGGGCGAGGGTCACGTTGTCGTTTTCTGCGATCTCCTCCAGCAAGCTTTCCCAGTCTTCCGGGCTTTCCTGTTCCAGGCGGAAGATCAGCGCCGCACGGCTGCGCTGGGCGGTGGGGCTGTTGATGATCTTCTGGATGCGTACACCCAGCTGTTCATAGCTGCTCGGAGTGGCGGAGGCGGTGCTGGACACAGGAAATTCCTTATTTTTGCTGTATGTGCATACAGTATTTCAGCGTAAGTAAATTCGCAACAGCTTGTCAGGAAAAAAACCACCGTTCGCGCTGGCGCTGCCGGTCTGGTGTAATACCGGCAATTTCCGGAAGCTGCGCATGTATCGATTTCTTTCTCGTTTTCCTTCATCTACAAGTCTGGTCCTGCTGTTTGCAGGTGGCATGAGCGTTAATGGCAGTGCCAAGGCCAGTTCACCCGATGTCGTCGTCATGGCACCGCTGGTGGTGACCGGTGCCTATGCCCCCACCAGCACATTCGACCTGCCGTTTTCGGTGGATACCGTTGACCTGTCCCACGGCACCGATGGCCAACTTGGCGTCAACCTGTCAGAAGTGCTGAGCAAAGTCCCTGGGCTGGTGGTGCAGAACCGTCAGAACTATGCGCAAGACCTGCAGATTTCGTCGCGGGGCTACGGTGCACGCTCGGCCTTCGGCGTGCGTGGCATCAAGCTGCTAAGCGACGGCATACCGGCCAGCACGCCCGACGGGCAAGGGCAGGCCGCCACGCTGAACCTGGATGTGGCCGACCGTATTGAAGTGCTGCGCGGCCCGGCAGCGACACTGTATGGCAGCAACGCCGGTGGTGTGATCCAGATGTTTACCCGGGACGGGCAGGGGCCTGCGCGCGTGGGGGCCGAAACCACCTTCGGCAGCGACGGCTTCAACAAGAATCACCTGTCGGCAGAGGGCGGGAACGACACCGCAGGGTTCGTGCTGGATGCCTCGCGCCTGGATACCGATGGCTATCGCGACCACAGTGCCGCGCGCCGTGACCAGACCTTCGCCAAGGTCAACTTCAAGCCCGACGACGACTCGCGCATGGCGCTGATCTACAGCAGCCTGGAGCAGAACAACACGCAGGACCCGCTGGGGCAGACCTGGGATGCCTACAAGCATGACCCACGTTCCACGGCAGCAGTGGCCGAAACCTACAACACCCGCAAAAGCATCGACCACCAGCAACTGGGCATGAACTACGAACGCTACTTTGGCGATGCCACGCTGCAGTTCAACCTGTACGCGGGGCGACGCAGCGTGGTGCAGTATTTGTCCATCCCCAAATCGGTGGCCTCCAACAGCCAGCGTGGCGGCGGGGTCGTTGACTTCGACCGCGAGTTCCACGGCGGCACCCTGCGCTGGATACAGCCGGTTGCGAATGTGCCCGGCAACCTAACCTTCACGGTCGGCGCCGATTACGACCAGAGCAAGGACGACCGACGCGGTTATCAGAATTTCAGCGGTGACCAACTGGGCCTTAAAGGTGAGTTGCGCCGCGACGAGAAAGACACCGCTACCAGCCTGGACCCTTACCTTCAGGCGCATTGGGAAATCGGCAACTGGACCAGTGAGCTGGGGCTGCGCTACAGCACCATGGAAATGCGTGTCGACGACCACTACTTGGCCAACGGTGACTCCAGCGGCTCGAAGAAGTATCAGCAGGCCACGCCATCGCTGTCGGTGATGTACGCGTTCACGCCTGATCTGCGCGGTTACGTGAGCGTCGGCAAAGGCTTCGAAACCCCCACGCAGGCCGAAATGGCCTATGCGCCGGGTGTGCTCGAAAGCTTTAACTTCGGCCTCAAGCCCGCCACCAGCATGCAGTACGAATTGGGTGTGAAGTACCGGCTTGGCGAGCGCACGCGCCTGAATGCAGCGGTGTACGAGATTCATACCGATGACGAAATCGTCGTCGCCAGCGCTACGGATGGTCGAACCAGCTATCGCAATGCGGGGCGTACTGTACGACGCGGCTTTGAGGCGAGCCTGCAAAGTGACTTGAGCCAGCAGTGGCAGACCACCTTGGTGTATACCCGCACTGATGCCCGCTATGCCGATGACATCAGCCAGACCATCCAAAGTGGCAACCGCCTGCCAGGTGTGCCGCTGGACAACCTGTATGGCGAGCTGGTCTGGAAGCCAGTGTCGTCCATCAGCATGGGGGTTGAAGGGCAGTACCGCAGTAAGGTGTATGTGGACGACAGCAACAACGCCAAGGCCGCACCTGCGTATGCGGTATTCAACTGGCGGACCCGGTTCGAGCAACATGTGGGGCCTTGGACGTTCCACCAGCTGGTGCGGCTGGACAACCTGTTTGACCGGCAGTATGTAGGCTCGGTCATTGTCGGCGACGGCAACGGGCGTTACTACGAGGCAGCGCCCGGGCGGTCGTGGTATGTGGGGGCGGGGTTGGAGTACCGGTTCAGGTAGCTGGCAACATCCTGACGAAGCATGCAGTGCGGTGAATGGCGGGGTGAACCCGATCTCATGGAATAAACGCTAACTCGGTGCCTTGGCAGGGGGTTTGTGGGAGCAGGCTTGCCCGACGCAAGGCCGCTCCCACAGTGGGGCGCGAGGTACTCAGTATTCCCAGAAGATCCGCTGCAGCTCTTTGCTGTCCTGGGTCTTGGTCATGGCGACCATCGCCAGAATCCGCGCCTTCTGCGGGTTCAGGTCGTGGGCTACTACCCAGTCGTTCTTGTCATCCGGCTGTTCGGCGTTGCGCAGCACAAAGCCACCCTGGTTGACGTGCGACGAACGGATGATCTGCACGCCGTTCTTGCGCAGCTCCTGCAACGCCGGCACCACCCGCGACGACACCGAACCGTTGCCGGTACCGGCGTGGATCAGCGCCTTGGCACCGTTCTGCGCCAGTGCCTTGTAAGCGGTGTCGGTCACGTTGCCATAGCCATAGGCAATGTCCACCTGTGGCAGGCTGCTGATCTGCTTGATGTCGAACTCGGAATTGACCGTGTGGCGCTTGGCCGGCAGGCGGAACCAGTAGGACTTGCCTTCTACCACCATGCCCATTGGGCCCCAGGCGCTCTTGAAGGCTTCGGTCTTGATGTTGACCGACTTGCTCACGTCACGCCCAGACTGGATCTCGTCGTTCATGGTCACCAGCACGCCCTTGCCGCGCGACTGCTTGTCGCCGGCCACGGCCACGGCGTTGTACAGGTTGAGCATGCCGTCGGCAGACATGGCGGTGCCCGGGCGCATCGAGCCGACCACCACGATTGGCTTGTCGGTCTTTTCCACCAGGTTGAGGAAGTAGGCGGTTTCTTCGAGGGTGTCGGTGCCGTGGGTAATGACGATACCGTCGACGTCTTTGCTCTCGGCCAGTTCGGCAACCCGCTTGCCAAGCTTGAGCAAGTCCTCGTTCACAGGTCTGTCACGGCCTACGGACGCACTAGCACCAACTCTACATGGACGGACATTCCTCCAACGTTACAGAGATCCTTTTTAATCATCTTGTAAAAGAAGAAAATCTAAGGTGCTAATTTTATGAGGGGTGGAGTGAGAAAGTTAATATTTTCCGAGCGAATAGCTGAGAAGCTTGGGTGGTTTGCGGATGGCTGGATGGATGAGAATTTAAGTGAGAGATGAGTGATGACGAGATTTTCGTTTAGGGCGGAGTGTGTTGGCGATGTGTGCAGGTACTTAGCCAAAGTTGGTGAGAGCTTTCGAATTGAGCAGTGCATAATTAAGCAGGATGATTTATACCCTGATGTGGAGGTTGGCCTCTATGTCAGGGCAAATCTTCAGCTTCTTAAGACTTTGGCTAGAGGAATTGAAGATTGTCACGTCATTGAGGAATCTCTGGAGGAGAACGGTGGTGAGCTGGGGGGTGAAGATTTTTCCGAGACTATTAATTGATATCGAATTTCTCGGTGTTGACTCGTGTTTCCATGAGGACTTTATACTGTCGGGCAGTTATCGTCGGTCCGCGAGATGCGGCTCCTGAGAGCTTAATTGGGTGTTCGCAAATATGGCTTTACAAGGCGTAATATAGGATGCCATAAGCTAATGCATCCCTCTTTTCTCTTAATCGTGAAGTGAGTTTCCCAAGGTGCCAAACGCCCGAGTTGAAACATTCTCAGGTGGACTTAGGCGCCAACTGATCTTCACTCTCTGCGTTCTGCTGAATTTGCTCAATCTGCTCACTCGTGGTGGTGGGCCAGAGCTTCAAATACCTATAATCGTTCTCGATTCTTGCCAGCAATCTATCAGGCTCAATCAGGTCGTACTCTTGATATGCGAGCGCAAGAAGAGACAGAGGATGGACATCCAGCGCCCGAGCGATGGAGTCAATTTTACCCAGCGTGGGCAGCTTCAGGCCTCGCTCCAAGTCACTCAGGTACGTGCGGCCACTGACGAGCTTGGATAGCTCAAGCAGCGAGAGGTTGTGCCGAAGCCTTACCTGGTTTAGGGCGAGTCCAAAGGCTTTCGCCAGACCTTCCTCATCGGGTGTCATCGTTGACCCTTGTGCTCAAAAGGCAGCATAGAGCCAGATCGAGTAAATTTTGACGACGGCCAATAGGCTGTTTCTTAATTTGCATATCACTAGCAATCTGTTAGCCTAGAAAAACGACCTCTGCTGATGTACCGCTCGAATGGCCATTGTCATGGCTTCGAGCGCTGCTTAGTGAGATATGAAGTCCGGCATATAATTATATGAATAGTATGCGTGTCAATGTCATTTACCTCTGACGACGAGGCGGTAGGAGGCTGCATGGATTTTGATGTGGAACACGAATTGCTCACCCGTTTTCCTTCTCTGTTTGGTTTCAATGAAGGTGTTCCTGATGATGCCGTCTGGGGTATCGAGTGCGGCAATGGATGGAAATCGCTAATTGCCTCCATGTGCTACGCACTACAAAATCGAGCCAATCATACTGGGCGTCCTATCACCTTCAATTACATCAAACAGAAAATGGGTATTCTTCAGTGCACGCTCACTGGCTTTGATGAGTACACCCGAGGGGCAGTAGACGTTGCGTTCTGGATGTCCTATGTGACCTGTGAGATTTGTGGCGGGCAAGGTCGTATTGCGCCGGATAGGCAGGGATGGGTTCGAGTTCTATGCCCTGCCTGTAGATCAGCCAACCCAGGTTGATAAAACACTGCATGTCGAACTCAATAAATGCGGGAGAATACGTCTATGTTTTATACGCATCCAGCGCTTGAGCGATCTAGCTTGGGGACTGCCCCTGGCAGTGTTACCCAGGCGTGGAAGATTGTTACGCGAATCTCTATGACAGAATGGTTCTGGATTACACATCTGCAAGTGAATGAAAACGCTAGCTGTCCTGAGCCGAGAATGGTGCAAATCGATGATGGAAATGAATTTCAACGATTTGTTAACACCGCATGGTCGAATACTAGTATCGGTGAAATCTACTTGATGAGCCCTGTGAAGACCTCGGATGGAAGCCGAGTTCTGACATGGCGGTGCGAATTATTGCTGGAGATGAAGCGCTTTTCTCCTGGTGATGATGATCGCGCACGCTACTTTTATTTGACCGAGTTCGGCTCACGGTTTTCAGCGTCTCCGGATGGATGGTGGGCCGCAGATGGAGGAGAGCTGGTTTATCAGCATCCAGACATCTACAGAAAATCACAACTGATCACCGAGCGTCAGGTGGAGCGAAACGTTCGCTACGCAAAGCAGGCAATCAACTGGGCCTGCGAGCTTTTCTCTGGAGATCTCCGAGCCGCTGCGCAGTGGCTTCACAACCCTTTACCCGAACTGGGGAATCGTGCTCCGTGTGACATGGCTACCGCCGATGATGAGCGCTTGCTTGAGGGCGTCGTTAGCCGGCTTGAGCAATCGATGGCTGATGAGGTTAGCGTCCATGTTTGAGTGTCCAAATCTCCTGATGCCTAACAGGCCTGACCTTGTACAGAAGGTCAAAGAGTATCTCAATCAGTTCGACCCGCCTCATAAGATAGTGTATCTAAGGTCTTTGGTTTCAAGCCCGAGACTGTCGGACCACTTCGTCCGCCATCTGGATTCGAGAGACCTAGTCCTTGTCGCAGACAGCTTTCTTTCAGAGCACACAATGCTTGGTGATCACCCTCAGCGCAGCTATGGAGTATCGCTAGAGGCTTGGGCGGAGATGAAAGACAAGGTTGAATTGGTCGATGAATTCCACTTCATGGACACTACCGTGAGCAGAGTCCAGGTCTGGCCTTTCGATCCGTCTAAGTTGGATCTAGAGGCTATGAAAATTGCCGTGGCGCTCTCGATTACTGATTTGGAGTTGGACTATGAACCGCGGATCTGTGGCGCAGTGAGGGATCTGCTGATCGATTACCATATCGAACCATATTCTGGAGCCTAGGATTCCACAAGGAATGCGCATACCGCTTGCTGCGGAAGGGCCCATGGGTGTGCCGATCTCAGGTTGGTGTAGTGTGCCGGGTGGGCGACTCATTGAGCGCTGATAGTAGTCAGAAACGACTTGGAAAAGCTCTTCAGGCGCACTCTTGTACTGCTGGATTAAACCGGCAGGCGCGCCCGCACCTGAGCTGGAGGCTTTTGCTGAAGGCGAAAGTCAGAGGCGTTTGTAGGAGTCTGCGATGAAAATAATCGGACGAGTCGAAGTCGAGGCGGTTACGGACGTCATCTGCGATATTTGCCGTTGTTCCACCCGCTTGGATACTGGTGGGCATCAGTTCGGGACCCTACAGGCACACTGGGGTTGTGACACTGCCCATCATGGGGAGCGCTATGAACTGCACCTATGTGAGCATTGCTTCTTCCAAACATTGGCTTATCTCAAGCAGGAGCGACGAACTCAGCATCTGTTCAGCGAGGATGGCTTGGATCTCACCGACAATCTCGGTCTGGTCGCAAAGGATGATTTTGTCGGTGACGCCGAGAGCGGATAGTGGGCCTGTCCCGTCACACCGGAGGCCAAAAGCCGATACTTGAACCGTTTCTTGGGGGAGCACGGCCTAGCCCAGAGCTGGAACATGGAAATCCTGGCGATAAGGGTGATCTCGTCCGTTTGAAAATTCGGGAACACCATCGCCCTTTGATGATGGAGTTCGGAAGATGACTTGGTCGGATGGTTCCAAATGAACACCACGACGGAGGAGTACATTTGTACTCTATTCGTCTGTAGGTCCCGTAACATGGGGTTTATAGGCTTTTATAGACGATTATAGAGTGAATATAGATTCAGGCTTCTGCCTGCTCAGGACTGCCGAAAACACCGGCCGATCCTGGGCAGCATCCACATTTCGGGTGCCGCGATCTGCCCGCCCGCAGGTCATCCTTAAGGCAAACGAGGGGCGTAGTGTTATGCCAATAATGGGGCGGAGGTTTTGTCGAAGCGGTCGACCACCTCGTGTATCTGCGTAGCAAATTGCTCAAGACTGAGGAGATCAGCCACACCCACGGCTACGGGAATCACACCGTATAGGCAGTAGTAGAGTGAGGCGGCAACTTCGTCTGGGGTTCCTGCGCCGACCTTATAGTTCCAGTATTTTCGGCCTTCTTGGGGTTCTATGTAGTGATCCAGGGATGAGGCGGAAACGTGCCCGGCGTTGTCAGACAGAGCCTGATAAACGAAGTAAGAGCCCTCCAGAGGGCCAAGCGCCGCTAGCGCCTTCGGACTGATGAGGCTGAGCGACTTTTCGAGCTGATCTATCGCCGCCTGAAGGGCCTTCCGTGCCTCGGTGTCCGTGCTTTGAGTGTGAAGAGTTTGGTATCGATTGCGTCGGCTTTTCAAATGGTCATCCCTGAGCATCTGTATGAATGTGCCCTTGTCGCCGTCCATTGCAGAAACTGCAAGACTGACTTCGATCACTGATCGAGCCATAGAACGGCACTCGACAAACATCCCGCGCTCAGCCATCAGCAGTGCTCCCTGATAAAAGCCTGCTGCTCGCATAAGCAGCCGCACCAAAACGGCTTCTTCACTCATTGAGCTGGTGTGCACGTTATTCACCGCCTCTTGAGCAATCGCCATGATTAGGTGGTTCACGTCTCTGGCAAAGCCGAAAAGCTCATGGTTTGCTTGCAAGATGGCCGGTACTGCATCCTCAACCTCTGAGCTGAGGAAGCCGGCTTTCGGGAGTTCAAATTCCATAGAGTGAACCTAGTGATCAATGGCTACAACCAACCTTAACTCGAAATCCGCAGTTTGCGTTGGTCGGTATGTTACGGCTAGGCAAGTTATAATTCTGGTAAGGTTGAAAAAATCAGTTTTTTGATGTGTTGTACTTCTTTGCGGTAGCGTCCCCTGTAACACAAGTAATTTTTTGAGTGTCTTAGGATTTATCAGCACGTAGGTCTAGGCTAATTAGCAGTCCTTTTACAATGTCGTGGCAGTCCTTTTCGGGTATTTCTGTTGTTATGCTAATCAAGCCAGCGCTGTTTCTTTTAACTGTGCAACCTATGTCTTCAAAGTGGGTTACTACATCTGAGTAGAATGCCTCAAGCTTCTGCTCTAGCTCATCGGTGGAGAGTTCATCTCGCATTGGGTTAGCCGGGGTTGGGCCTTGGTAGTAGGGTAAGTAACTATAGGTTTTCATGTGCCATCATCGCTAGTTAGGTTATGGTCAACTCTATCTTAGCGTTTAGGTGGCTGCAATTATATTCATCTGCTCCGAGTATTTTCTGCTCGAAAAGTCATCCACACACAAATAGTGCTACCAACTTCAAAGGAGCCTTGCTCATGCTGCTTGACATTTCCGGTGGTATGTCGTAATGGCTATTTGCTATGCTTGGGGATAGCTGGGGATCGCGGAAGGGGGTTTGGCGAAGGTGCGAAGGTGTATCGCGGTACTGTAGGCACTCTCGGAATTAACCGCTCCAGCGGTAAGCTGCCTGACGGTTTTCGCGAAGCGCAAGCACCATCATGGCTCGGCTGCTGTAGGCTCTTACCAATAGAACTCGGCTGATAATCAGTACTGACATTCAGTCAGTAAATTAGCAAAATTATCATTTTTACATCTCAAAAGGACTAACAGATGAACAGCCACGTAGACCCCCTTGATAGAATCGAGGTTGATGCCACACATTTTTTCTATGATGCTCCCGGTACAAGGGGGACTGATCAGCAGTTGGCTCTTTATTACGATGAAACAAATAACTTTGGTAAGCTCAAGCTTTTAGAGAGCGGACTCAATGTTAGTAAGAGCGATAACTTTGTGCTGGGTGGTATAGTGCTGAAGCCAGGTCAGTCTGCTGGAGATGCACTTGAGTTAATGCGAAAGATTAGGGTGCAAGCAAGTGCTAAAGAAATTAAATTTGACATGGTCGCCCATGGGACGTTCGACAAGATACTCGGGTCCACTAAGCTAAACCACGTTCTCAACTGGCTGCTTGACCATGATCTTGGCATCCACTATACAAATTTGAACATTATAAGCTGGTTTACCTTAGATATAGTTGATTCAATTCTTGCTGAGGAGGAATTTTCCTCTTACTTCGTGATGCATCGCGAACTCAAAAATGAACTGCACCACATTGCCAGCAGGAATCTTCCTGACTTTTTAACGTTAATCCACAAATACAATTACCCGAATATCCAAAGAAGTGAGACCGTTAATTTCCTTAAAGATCTTTACTATTTCCTAGTGGCTAATTGGCCAGATATCGTTTTCCCGCCCACCAACGCACTGAAAGAAATCATTCTCAGAGCAAGAGTTGTCCCGGAGTTGTGCTTCCTGGAAGGGAATGAGTCAAATGTTTTAATCAAGGGGATTGACACGTTTTTCCTGTACCGCCTGTGCGCATTCAAGAATGCTAGCCACATTTTTGACGAAGAAAAAACAGTCAGGGAGAATATTGAGAGATATAAGGTTTTAAGTGTGGGTAGGGAGATTCCTTATCAATTTGTAGACTCAAAAGATCACTTTGAAATTCAACTGTCAGACGTGGTTGCGGGCTTTTTAGGGAAATACTTTTCTTTCATCGAAAAAACGCCAACCAATAGTCTAATTCATTTTAAAAACAACTTGAGCCAAGCTCAGCGTGATAATGTCACTGCCTTGAGGAAGCTGATTGAAAAGTCTGACGCCATCAGTAATGTCTTGCTTCATCGAGTAACAACTATGGATAGCGACAATAAGAGCGACTATTTTATTTTCGACACGGCTCTCTCTCCCCATCTGAAATCTACCAATCGATAAAAGTTTCACGAACGGAGAAAAATTGCCTCGGGCCTTTCCTCCGGCCAAAAAAATTTAAATATCATGGCAATAACTGATTGAAGATATATGTCCTCAGCACAATCGGTGAGATGTATAGTCCCAACTCGGTTAGAGCTGATATCAACGCGCAGTTGCTCATGGCCGAAAGTACGTGAGCGGCTGCTTTGGCTTGATAGCGGTCAGACGTGATCGTCTGCTTTCCGAAGCAGCCTTTCGTGGAGGTCCGAAAACGACCAGAAACGGTGCTCAGAGCCCTCAGCGCGTCGGTCGATCAGGCTGCCTCGACATATGAATAACGTTATTTCATGGTAAAAGCACTTGGCGAACACGCCCTGTGAGTAGCGCTACTGATAGAGCATATTAATATGAAATCGCCAAAGGTTGATGCCAAATAAAATTGCAGAACATAGTGCTGTGGCTTACAAAAAAATATAGTCGGGGTTATACATGCGACCAGAGAATATTGAGCTGATTCGGCACTCGGCGCTAAGAGCACTTGGTGTAGTTAAAGCTGCTGACGGCAATACAAGGGCGGATAAGCATTTTTTGTTTAACCGCAAACAGGTGATTACGAAGCGGAATCTACCATCTTATTATTTGGTTTATTTTTTGCTGGTTGATTTGCTGGGATTCAAGAATCTTGGCCGTTTTGAGAAAATAGCATGGTCCATTCCCATCGATTATCATGGTCAAGCATTTTTGCTTGAGCATGGGAAATTTGGGTTTGGTCTTTATGCTCATGATCCTGAAAGTGAGGGAGCTGCGGCAGAAGAAATTGCGACCCGCGTCCGTAAGGCTGTAAAAGCAGCGACACCATTTTTTGATTATATTGCCCGTCAGGCGGTAGAACGTTCTGAAGTGAACGTGGTTAACAATAGTATGCCGCTTTTATCCCGATTTGAATTCATGAGGGAAATCTACCAATCTAAGTGCGCTGAATTGGTAGCTCAGAGCGAGCTGCACGACCTGAAAATTAAGCAGAGAAACTTGCCATTGGGAGTGTGGAGTTTCGGGGGTACGTTTTCAAATATCAGACAAGAGACGAGCTGGTTAGCGATCTCTGCTATAGAGGCATTTTTCAGCTGGACTGAGCACGTGTTAATACATATAGCAATACTATCTGGTAGAGTCACATCGGCATGTGAAATCGCGGATTTGGCAGCGGCAGATTGGTCGCGAAAGTTTAAAGCTGTGTTCGATATGACAAATGAAAAAGAGAAGGCTCTTTTTGATAGTGCGCTTTCCATGCGGCAAGAGCTTAGGAATTATATAGCTCATGGCGCGTTTGGAAAAGGCGGCGAAGCTTTCTCATTTCACTCCTCGGCAGGCGCCGTCCCGGTATTGCTTCCCGAAAAAGCTGGAAGTAAAAGGTTTTCTATCGGTAGTAATCTGGAATTCAACTATGAGTTGGCGTTTGGTGTTGTTGATAATTTCGTCATGCTAATTTGGTCAGGTAAAAGAGCACCGGCACAGTTGTACATTCAAGGCAGCAACCTACCTGCAATTTTGACATTTTGCGCAGATGGAACCTACTCCCGTGCTATGACCTCACTAGAGGAAATGGAGAACTTGGTTGAATATCTTTCCAACATGGCTGAGCAAGCGGTAAACATGGACTGGTAGCGTTCGCTTCTGGCCGATTGAGGACCTTCGTAAGGCAGCTTTGGGTCGTTAGAGGTCATTCGCGATCGGCAGCTTCGCCCCATTCTGCATTTCGTGAAAGGCGGTTAACGGCTGCGGAGTCAACAGTAGACGCGCGGATGGCAATTTGCTATCTTGCCATCTACCTATATTCAAATTATTCATTTCCTATCCAAGCATAGAGTTTTGGAATTTTTTTTGGCACCACATACGCTATTAATTGATAGCTTCGATTAGACACGAATGGAATGCTAATGTGCGTTACGATAAAAAGAAATGGCTTCAACGAAGCGCCTCAAGAAGTGATATTACTGGTCAGGTAACTCATCTAACAAAAGGGACGGAAGATGAAGTCGCGATAGAGGTGCTGATAAAAATTCTGAGAGCGAGAGTTTTAATTGGCAGCACAACTGCTTCAGGCTTTATTGTTGGCAATACTCCAGCGGTTTGCTTTCAAGAGGCGCCTTTGTATTCAATCTGCCAAAACTGTCAATATGAAGCAAAGGACGCAGCAGAAAACGAAAGAGCAGCCAGATACACCGCCTACGGCTTGATGTTCCAGAAGGATTATATTTACAATGAAGGAGGGCGCCCAGTTCTCTATGAAAATACCAAATTTGCAAAAACCATTTTGCCAGAAGATCAATGGTGGCGAATTGTGAGTTTTAATCTATCCAATTCAGATGGCATTATTGACTGGACGCACGAGCGAGAGTGGCGCATGCCAAATAACTTTAGGTTTGATATAAGCAAGGCAACCATTATCGTGCCAAACCCTGAGGCCTATAAAAATTTTTACAAACTTTCAAAAATTGGCGGCGAGGATGTCGCAAGCGAAGTTCGTACGGTTATATCAGTTGGTGCGGTATTCCTTTAGTTTATTTTGCTAGCGCCGTTCAACTACAGGAATGTCAGTTGATGTACAGTTCCTCTCTAGACTCAACAAACTTGTCCGTCAGGGTATCAAGGCCTTGCCCATTCCAGCAGTCATAATCCCTCTAGCAGAGGTAGTCATCTACGTTCAGGTTGTCACTGGTTGCGATATTGGAGGAGCGTAATTGTAACTCCTTTGGGCTAGAGCTAATTTCCCGGCCAGCCACCGCTCAGGTGGTCATCGATATGTACCTGATGGCGAGGCTTACCTGCCTATGGATGGTGAAAGACTACCGTTTGCGATCCCCCATCGCAGTACTGCCCTACTTGCGGTTGACCTTACTCATCTCGCTGGGGCCGCTATTGTATCTCGTGGTCAAGGGGCACCAGGCATGAGTGGTGCCCTGGAGGGTTATCAGCATGAGTAACTTTTCAATGGCAGTAATGGTATTTGGCCGACCAAAAAGCATCTGGATATGCCAGAATTTGCGTTTGCACCCAACGTCCAAGGAAAGGTATGAGTTTTTTCGACCGATTGTTCGCGTTTCGACAGAACGAATTTCGGACGCCCCTAGAGGATTTTCTCACGGAGGTCTTTGCCGAGTGGCTACGTCAAGTGACGCTTGCTGGTCGAGTCCCAGAGGTGCTGACTGACCTCTTCAAACTGGCACCGGCCCAACTTGGAGATTTCAGCAATCTCAACTCAATTGTCTGGGAAACTCAGCACGTCATTGGTCCTGGCGATCACGGGGCGGAGGGTAAGCGCCCAGATTTGATTGGACGATGCTCTAATTTTTTTCTGATCATTGAGAGCAAAATCGCGGCTGGATTCACTCAATATCAAGATGAGCTAGGGCGAGTCGATCAACTGTCTATGTATCAGTCATACCGTAGAAGCCGGAAAGAGACGTTTGGTGGCCTTGTTCTGATTACGCACTCCACGTTGGCTCCATCAGACTGGACCCATCGAACGCTGCATTGGCGCGCTATTGAAAAGTACTTACACACCTTTACGGACCATAGCTCGTCGACGAGCGCACTGAACTACATAACTAAACAATTAAAAAAATTCCTTGGAGACAACGGCATGAACGGAACTCGTATCGAATTGTCAGATATTACCGCCTACCCCGCCTATCAAAGACTCACACAAGGCTTGTCAGAACTGGGTAGAGTCGCGGATAACTGCCTTAGAATCGAGCTTCAGAGGACACAACTGGAGAAGCTTAGAACCCCTCGCGGGGGTAGTGGTGGAGACTTCATCTGCCCTACTTTTTGTGGTTTGACGCTAACCAATGACGGTTTTAAGTGTCATGACGCTCAAATTATTCTGTGGAGTGGCACACTTGCTGGAAAAGTTTACGAATACATTGGTCCGTTCACCGCTGGAATTCCAGATCTCTCTGTCGGTATTGGCTTATGGTTCAATGAGGAAGTCCAAGAAGAAGCCCGTAGTTACCTATTAGCGTTGTGCGAGAAGCTCAATGCACAGCAGAACGGCACGTGGATGCTGGATATTCACTCACGCGATGGTAGGGGGCCGATTATTTTGCTGTCAACTCGTCGATCACTTATTGACTCGCATGTCCAAGCTGCCGGCGGCGACCTAGACGATATCGCCAATGAGTTTTTTTCAACTCACAGCAAATCACTTCTAATTGAGCTTTCATCGCCACTTTTGAGTACTGGGAAGATTGCTGATCAATTTCTCTTTGATATGGTAACTGCTGGTTGAATAACATTTGGATTTTTAGGCACTAAATGACAGTTTCTGGCCGGAAGCTGTCCTCTATGAGCGGCAACTTTGGGTCGTAAGCTGCCGTTCGCGAGTGGCCGCTTTCGACCCTTTGCAGCCGTTCGAGGTGTCTACGAAAACGAGGTCGATTCAGTTCCACATCTTTCGGGGGGCGCAGGACTCGTTCCTGGGACACCTGAGAATGAACTCACTGACGTCCGTGGAGGCGAGTTACCTGTGGTGACACCGAGTTTATGTCGCCAAGCTCCTTCACCATGTAAACCGCAGACGTCGGGCAGAGGCTGTTGAACTCCTCCGAACTGGAAATTGCCTTTGGGGCTTGGGATCGATCTCTCTGCTCATATCCCCGAGCCGCGAAGAAGTCGGGTGCTGTTGTGGTCAGCAGATGAAGGCTTTGGGCTCCGTCAGCTTCCGCTATTCGCTCAAGTGCTCTGAGCAGCAGGTTACCGATCCCTGACTTTCGCTGGGCCGGTACGACAACCAGTGAGCGAATCAGACGAGTCCGACCGCTTCCTTCAATGCCCCCGTATCCCAGCTCCGTTTCTCCCCGGTGAAAGGAATAGAACATTCGACCGGGCTGCAAAAGGTCTTGGATCGGCAAGCCCGCAGCAGTCAGATGCGCAGCTAGGCCTAGGATTTGATCGGTACCAAGCAATCGGACAGAGATATCAGACTGGTTCATTGGCGACTCTGGGGGTGGTATCGACGCCCAGTATAGGACCCAGAGCGCGGGCTTTTTCCAGTTTTATGACGTCCCGTAACGCGAGGCGATTGTAAATATCTGCTTTACCGAATATTCGAATAGTCATATATTCGGATTTCCAGATATTGGCCGTACGCGCATTCCCAGGAGGTCACATGCGAGAAATACTGACTCCCCCCATCGTTTTTAAATGCCTGGCTGATGACACCCGGGCCCGGATGACCCTGCTGATCGCCCGTGAAGGCGAACTCTGTGTCTGCGAACTTACCCATGCGCTGGAGCTGAGCCAGCCGAAGATCTCCCGGCATCTGGCCCAGTTGCGCGAGGCTGGAATCCTGATGGATCGCCGCAAGGGTCAGTGGGTGTACTACCGACTGCACCCCGAAGTGCCGCAGTGGGTGGACGCGATGCTGAAGGGAGTGGTCGATGCCAACCAGGAATGGTTGAGCCCCGATGCGTTGCGCCTTGCCGAAATGGGCGAGCGGCCGCAGAGCCCTGTTGCTTGTGCTTGAGACTTCCCTTCGCTGATTGAGTTGTAGTCATGCTGATCGCATTTTTGATTTTCCTGGTGACGATCGTTCTCGTCATCTGGCAGCCCAAAGGGCTGGGAGTGGGCTGGAGTGCCGCACTGGGGGCCGTCGTGGCGCTGCTGGCGGGCGTCGTGAGCCTTTCCGATATCCCCGTGGTCTGGCAGATCGTCTGGAACGCTACCGCCACTTTCATCGCCGTCATCATCATCAGCCTGCTGCTGGATGAGGCGGGGTTCTTCGAGTGGGCGGCATTGCACGTGGCCCGCTGGGGCAATGGCAGCAGCCGCAAGCTGTTCGCCTTCATCATCCTGCTGGGCGCCGCCGTCTCGGCGCTGTTCGCTAACGACGGTGCGGCACTGATCCTGACCCCGATCGTCATCGCCATGCTGCTGGCCCTGCGCTTCTCCCCGGCGGCGACGCTGGCATTCGTCATGGCGGCGGGCTTCATCGCCGATACCGCGAGCTTGCCGCTGGTGGTATCCAACCTGGTGAACATCGTCTCCGCCGACTACTTTGGCATTGGTTTCAGCGAGTACGCCTCGGTCATGGTGCCGGTGAACCTGGTCAGCATCGCCGCCACCCTGGGAATGCTGCTGTGGTTCTTCCGCAAGGACCTGCCGCGTACCTATGAACTCGACCAACTGAAGGCTCCCGAGGCCGCTATCCGCGACAAGGCGACGTTCGTTGCCGGCTGGTGGGTGCTTGCGCTGTTGCTTGTCGGCTTCTTCGCCATCGAGCCGCTGGGCGTTCCGATCAGCGCCATCGCTGCTGTCTGTGCGCTGATCCTCTACCTGATCGCCGCGCGCGGGCACGTGATTTCTACCCGCAAGGTGCTCAAGGACGCGCCTTGGCAGGTCGTGGTGTTCTCTCTTGGCATGTACCTTGTGGTCTATGGCCTGCGTAACGCCGGCCTCACCGACTACCTGACGCAGATCCTCAATGTCTTCGCCGGCTACGGGATCTGGGGCGCATCCCTCGGAACGGGGCTGCTCGCCGCTGGCCTGTCGTCGGTCATGAACAACATGCCCACTGTGCTGGTAGGGGCCTTGTCGATCCATTCCGCCGAGGCCACCGGCATCGTGCGCGAGGCCATGGTCTACGCCAACGTCATCGGTTGTGACCTCGGTCCGAAAATCACCCCCATCGGCAGCCTGGCCACCTTGCTGTGGCTGCACGTGCTGGCCCGCAAGAACATCGTCATCACCTGGGGTTACTACTTCCGCACCGGCATCGTCCTGACGCTGCCGATCCTGCTTGCCACCTTGGCCGCATTGGCCATCCGCTTGAGCTTTTGAACCGGAGATACCTGATGAAAGTCTTGTTCATGTGCACCCACAACAGCTGCCGCAGCATCCTGTCCGAGGCGCTGTTCAATCACCTGGCCCCCGAGGGTATGGAAGCTGTGAGTTCTGGCAGCTTCCCAAGCGGCAAGGTCAATGAGCGGGCACTGAAAACCTTGGAAGCCGCCGGTATCCCCACCGCTGGTCTTTCAAGCAAGGCCTCGGATGCCTTCGAGAGTTCTCCTCCCGACATCGTTGTCACCGTGTGCGACCGCGCTGCCGGCGAAGCCTGCCCGATCTTCTTCGGTCCATCGCTCAAAGCCCACTGGGGCCTGGCCGATCCTTCAGCGGTCACCGGGAGTGAGACAGAAATCGAAGAAGCCTTCCAGACCACACTTGCGAAGATCGATGAGCGCGTGCGCGCCTTCATTGCGCTGCCTTTCTCGCAACTGAGCCAGGACGAACTGAAAGCCGAACTTGCCCGAATCGGCGCGCTGTAGGCCCTGGATCAATGGAGACAGAAATGAACGACCACCTGCCAAATGTCCAACCAGAACTGATTGATCTGCCGTCGCTGGAGCGGCTGGCGCCGAAGGATCCTTCCACACACAAACCGCGCATCCTGTTGCTGTACGGATCGACCCGCGAGCGCTCATTCAGCCGCTTGATGGTCCAGGAAGCTGCGCGCCTGCTGGAAGAGTTCGGCGCTGAAACCCGTATCTTCGACCCTTCCGGCCTGCCGCTGCCGGATGACGCTCCGGACTCCCACGAGAAGGTGCTGGAACTCCGCGAGCTGATGCAATGGTCCGAGGGCCAAGTGTGGTGCTCCCCCGAGCGTCACGGCTCAATGAGTGCTGTCTTCAAAGCGCAGATCGATTGGGTACCGCTGGCCATAGGCGCCGTTCGCCCAACCCAGGGCAAGACCCTCGCGGTGATGCAGGTGTGTGGAGGCTCGCAGTCTTTTAACGTGGTGAACCAACTGCGCGTGCTTGGCCGCTGGATGCGTATGTTTACCATCCCGAACCAGTCGTCGGTGCCAAAAGCCTTCCTGGAGTTCGATGAAGCCGGACGCATGAAACCGTCGTCTTTCTACGATCGGCTGGTCGACGTGATGGAGGAACTGACCAAGTTCACGCTGCTGCTGCGTGATCGCCAGGATTACTTGGTAGACCGCTACTCCGAACGCAAAGAGTCGGCGGAAGAACTATCCAAGAGAGTCAATATTCGGTCTATTTGAGGTCATGAGCATGTCGCATCCTTACTCATTGAAATCCTTGCCCCATGCTCCGGGTGTACTGATTTTTACGCCTTGTCCGGGGACCCAGACCAGCGCTCTCGCTGAAAGCCTGGATACGCTCAAGCAGGCCGGTGCCGTAGCGCTTGTTACGCTGATGTCGGACGCAGAGCTTCAGGAAAACGGAGTTGCCCAGCTTGGCATCGCGGCCAAGCAGCATGGGTTGGAGTGGTTCCAGCTGCCGATCGAGGATGATCAGGCTCCTGATCAAAACTTCGAGGCTCGGCTGGGAGAGATTCGCCACCAGTTGGACGCTTTGCTCGCTTCCAACAAGGCCCTGGCAATCCACTGCAAGGGCGGCTCCGGCCGCACCGGGCTGTTCGCTGCCCGTCTGCTGATCGAATCCGGAATGCCGCGCCGCGAGGCGATCGCCTGGGTGCAGGAGCTTCGCCCTCGGGCGATTCAGAAGCCTGCGCACATCAACTACATCAAACAGTTCAGCGAAGACTGAGCGCTCCAGCCAGACAGGAGAAACCATGGCCACCGAAGGCGAACTACTCGATGTCATCGTGATTGGCGGCGGGCAGTCCGCGCTGACGGTGGCTTATTTTCTCAAGCGAGCCAAGCTGTCGTTCCTGTTGCTCGATGCCGAAGAGGCTGCGGGCGGGGCTTGGCGCCATGGCTGGGACTCGCTGACGTTGTTCTCGCCCTCCGCATGGAGCACGATCGCGGGCTGGCCGATGCCGCCAGTCACCGAAGGTAATCCCGATAGGGATCACGTGGTCAGCTATCTGGAGCAGTACGAGGCACGCTACGGGTTTTCTATCGCTCGTCCCGTCAGCGTCACGTCTGTGGAGCGGACCGGGCGTGGTCTTCGTGTACGCTCGAAGGACCGCGACTGGGAGGCTCGTGTCGTCATCAGCGCAACGGGGACCTGGAGCAACCCCTATGTTCCGGCTTATCCGGGGATAGAGCTGTTCCAGGGACAGCAGATTCACTCCGCCCATTATCAATCACCCGAGGCTTTCCAAGGAAAGCGCGTGCTGGTCGTTGGTGGTGGCAACTCGGGGGCGCAAATCTATGCGGAGCTGTCCGAGGTCGCCGACGCAACGTGGGTAACCACGGAGGAACCGGCGTTTCTGCCTGATGAGGTTGATGGCCGGGTGCTGTTCGAGCGGGCTACCGAGCGCCTCAAGGCTCAACAGGAGGGCCGTGTTATCGACGCACCGGTCGGTGGGCTTGGCGATATCGTCATGGTGCCCTCAGTGGTCCGGGCTCGCGAGCGCGGGGCCCTTCGTGCTGTAAGGCCTTTTACCTCATTCACGCCGGACGGGGTCGCTTGGCTCAACGGTGAGAAAACCCAGGTCGATGCTGTGGTCTGGTGTACTGGGTTCCGGCCGGCGCTGGATCATCTGAAGGCACTGGACGTGCTGGATGACAACGGTAGGGTCGAGGTTGATGGGGGGCACTCTATTCGCGAGCCGCGCCTCTGGCTGGTCGGATATGGCGACTGGACCGGCCTGGCCTCGGCGACGTTGATCGGCGTCACCCGTACCGCGCGCAGCACGGTCAACGAAGTAGTTGAACACCTGAACAGCTTGGAGCAGCCGGATGCATAGCGGAATCGATATTCGTGTCGCCAGACCAGAGGATGCAGAAGAGATCCAGATCATCTACGCGCCCATCGTGCTCAACACGGCTATCTCATTCGAAGAGGCAGTGCCGAGCGTGGAGCAAATGCGTGAGCGGATCTCCACGACGCTGCAAACCTACCCGTATCTGGTGGCTGTGCGAGAAGGACGAGTAGTCGGCTATGCCTACGCCAGTCAGCACCGCGCGCGTGCGGCGTACCGGTGGGCGGTGGATGTGACGGTGTATGTCGCTGAAGGGCAACGCCGCAGCGGGATTGCTCGCCAACTCTATGACGTGCTGCTGCCGGTTCTGAAGCGTCTGGGATATCGCTCGGCGTATGCCGGCATTGCCTTGCCGAATGAAGGCAGTGTCGGGCTGCACGAGCGACTCGGCTTCCAGCACATCGGTACGTTTCCGCAGGTCGGATTCAAGCTCGGTGCTTGGCATGATGTGGGGTATTGGCGGTTTGATTTCAGTGATGAAGGCCTTCACCCCGAGGCTCCATTAAGCTTCCTATCCCAAATCCCAATGCCACGTTAGAGGGTCCCAGTGAGTTTAGCTGTCTTCCGCGAAAGGCAGCTATGGGTCGACAGCGGCCAGTCGCACATGACCGCTTTCGACCCATGCCTCTCCCGAAGAGCAGCAATCGGCAAGCAGTAGCCGTTGGCAAATGGGCTGCTCTCGACCGAAGCTGCTCATCGGCGCCAATATAGTGGTCTGCTTCCGATTGTGATGCAGGCTTCAAATCTTCTACGATTCAGGGCCGGAATAACGTTGGCGAGCATCAACAGTCGGCTGATGATCTGGAGTCTTGGGGAGGCTCAATGAACGAGCAGAGTGAAGATCTGTGTATCTGCGACCAGTGTGTGGAGGAGCCGTTCCTTTCCAGCCAGATTGCAACCACAGGCGAGATCGCGGTGTGCTCCTATTGTGAGAGCGAAGCTAAGTGCTGGACGATCGAACAACTGGCGGATCGGGTTGAGCAAGCATTCGCCGAACATTACGTTCGCACATCCAATGAGCCGGATGATTGGCAGCAAAGCCTACTGCGGGATAAAGAGTCGGATTACGATTGGGAACGAAACGGTGAGCCCGTTCACGACGCTATCGAATGCGCAGCCCGCATACCCGACGAGGCTGTTGCAGATGTACTGGAGATTCTCGGTGAACGACACTCTGATTTCGACACAGCGGCCATGGGAGACGAGTGCGAGTTTGATACTGATTCATACTATGAGCAGAGGGATACAAGCGACGCTACCTGGCAGTACAAGTGGCGGCTTTTCGAGAGAACGCTGAAAACTGAGGCCAGGTACTTTTCTCGTGCAGCTACAGATCATCTCGCAGCTGTTTTCGGGAAAATAGATCAGCTCGGTACCTTAGATGGCAAGCCTTTGATTGTGGACGCTGGCCCCGGTAAGTCGATTGCGATTCTTTTCAGAGCACGAGTATTCCAGTCGGAGGCGCCACTTAAGGAGGCACTATGCCGTCCCGATCTCCATCTGGGTTCTCCCCCCGCACGCGCTGCGGCGGCGGGCAGAATGAATGCGCGAGGTATCTCGGTATTTTATGGTGCCACCTCACCAGGTGTTGCGCTCGCTGAGGTTCGGCCGCCAGTGGGTAGCAAGGTTGCGCTGGCTACGTTCAGAATCATCCGTCCTCTGCGCCTTCTGGATCTTTCCGCGCTTGAAAATGCGTCTGACGGTGGGAGCGTATTCGACCCAACGCTGCTCCAGCGGCTGGAGCGCGTTTCCTTCCTACAATCGCTAGGCCGCAAGATGACGCGGCCGGTGATGCCTGATGACCAGGAGTTCGACTACCTGTCCACTCAAGCGGTGGCTGATTTCTTAGCGACCGAAAACGATCCAACGTTGGATGGCATCATCTTCAATTCGACACAGTCTGAAGAGGGGGACAACATCGTATTGTTCCACAAGGCGTCTCGCGTGATGAGCATGGATCTACCAGTAGGCGTCAAGCTGAGTGCCCACACAATGAGTTTCGACAGTGACGGTTCGTACCCCGACTATTGCGTGCGGGAGGCGGCCCCAATTCTGGACGAGGCTGAGGCTGCACCGGCGCCAAGTCATTGGGCTATGACACTTCATCATATCCGTGAGGATGAGGATGTGCGCGAGGGGACGCTAGACGTCATCCCAACCTCGGTTGAAGTTCATCATGTTAAAAGAGTGAAGGTGGAATGTGATCCGCACAAGGTAGAGCGTTATCGTCATGATCTGGGTAAGTACGACACTTTCTGAGCGGTATACGACAGTGCGGCGCCAGCAGTATTCAGCAAGCAGCTACTAGCGACCGGCTGCTTCTGGCGATTGCTGCCCTTAGTGAGCGTCCACTATGAGTCGTACAACGACGTTCATACCTCGACCGTCGCTGTACGCTTTTTCACACATCCTGGGTCGAAAGCAGCCCATGTGGCTGGCAGCTTTTGGCCGATATCTGCCGTTTGACTGGCATCGGGTAGATCAGCCGCCTTCACCCCTTGGCTAAAGTCGCGATGCGGTCTACGTCCCACTGTGCCCGCACGCGGAATTGGCATAGAGCGCATATCGCCCCATAGCAGCCATTGTAGAATAGTAAATCTCGGCCCCAAATGAATTAGCACGTACCTAACGTTCTAAATCGGCCCAGTCTTTAATAGAGGGTTTGAGGTTTGCAGACTCTAGAGCTTCTTCAATAATAGTGAACTGGGTATATGAATTGTTGCCTCTCGACAAATCCCGCTGAAGACCAAAATTTTTGCATACTAGAACATACTCCAATGTATTAACTGGACGAGCGGGAATAATCGGATACGGAGGCGCAGCAACTTTATTTGGCGTTTTAAGTATAGTCATGTCGTTTGGCCTGCTTCGAAACTGAAAATATGCCATTTCACAGGACCAAACTCGATGAGCCAAGTGGCATTGTCCATCATGCTCTGAAGTGCTTTTCAGTTCCCCAGCTCGGAGGACTTGATCTTCATGCCAGAGAGTCAGCGCATTTGATTTCAAAGTTCTCCCTCGATCCCAGAAAGTTACGAATATAAATTTCTTGCCAATATCAATTCCTAGAGCGCCAGTGTATACGCAATGGACTAGGTCGAAATGATTTTCCGGGGTCAACGAGTCGAGGATAAACACGCTCCCGAATGGTGACGGATCAGTAGATCCACCGTTAGCCCAATTATGGTACAAGGTGCGAAATACACTTACATGATAACCGAATCCATTCAAATCAATTATGGTTTTTGATTTTGGATCTTTGATATCATCTTTAAGGGTTGAGTCTCTGGCTAGAAGCCCTACGTGAATTTTTAGCGCCCATAAATAAACTTCTTCGCTTTTCAAAATTCCTTGAGATATTCTGGTTTCGATTTCCGAAAACTTTGTATTGTGCGTGCCTTTAGCAGGAACCACTGCATGTCGGTACTGTAAAAAAGAATTATTTGGGAGCTTGAACGTTTCTTTTCCAAGCTTCATTCTCTGTTGAAGCCAGACTGGCACCACATGTTCTTTGGTGTCAGGATCTTCTCCGCTAAACAGGCACTGCATAAGTAATTCCCTATATGAATTTAGAGCCCCTTACAGTTTCAGGGCGCGACCATCTTGGCTGTCGTCTTCAATGCTCGAAGTGCACGCCGGCAGAATCCGTAGCGATTCGGGCTTTGGAGAAGTGACCATCCATGAACGTAGAGCTAACCGGCATTTTATGCTTCTGTTGCTTCAGAGGGGCTTTTGGTGTTGGCGCCATTCCTTTTTAGCGATGTCTTTGTAATTTTCGTGTGTCGCCAGCTATCTGATTTTGGTTGGTGTGTCGAAACATGAAAATCAACTGGAAATAGAGCGCAAAGAGCTTTGATTCTTTGACGAATATCTGATCCTGACATCGAATTTGCATTTCTCGCGAAGACGGAGACATAGAATGCTGCCCAAATGGCAGCGGCATGATCGAAATCAATGTCTTCTGCTGGAGCAACAACAGAGCGCATGCCTTTGTTCGTTTCAGCCAAGCTGATAGTAAATAATTCATTTCCGAGTTCGCACGCTGAGAAAAAGACTCTCCTTAGCTGTAGATAGCCTTTCAATATTTTTGCGAACTCCACATAGGAAAGATTCTCGTTCGTTGTGGCCACGATGTCGGAGGAAGCGTGGCAAGAGACGTGGAGATAGCGGTAATCAGAAATTTTAAATAGCTTGAGCAGGTGAGGCAGTTCATCCTTCGACTGAAAGTAATAATACTTGGGATTCTTGCCGCTTAGCCTTAGAAGCTCGGCAAGCCGCTGGCCTTCGTAGCGATGTTTAGCCTCATCCGTCTTTGTTAAACTTTCGATAATGAATACATCTGCGATGGTCAAAATGCTCTCCTGAAGCCTAACAGGGTTCACACATACACAGGCGTGCGTATAAAAAATAATATTTTTGACGCTGACTTCGCAACCACAAGCGCATGAATTTCACCACTCTTGCATCTTACCTGCAAGTATACCGGAAAACTGTCGTAAGCAATGTCTGCTCTGTGAAAGAGCTAGCCCAATGGCCGTTCCTCGCCCTTAGCAGACCTCCGGTTTCTGAGGTTTCACTGAGCTTTGGCCCGTACAAGGCCTAGTGTATTGGAACAGTCGGTGCCAAGGAGGCACCGACTTTTTTCGCTAAGAATTAGTATTCCCAAAAAATGCGCTGTAGCTCTTTGCTATCTTGGGTTTTGGTCATCGCCACCATCGCCAGAATCCGCGCCTTTTGCGGATTTAGGTCATGGGCCACGACCCAGTCATACTTATCGTCCGGCTGCTCGGCATTGCGCAGCACGAAACCACCTTGATTCACGTGCGACGAGCGAATGATCTGTACGCCGTTCTTATGCAGCTCTTGTAATGCCGGCACTACCCGAGACGACACTGAGCCATTCCCTGTCCCTGCATGGATTATCGCCTTGGCGCCGCTCTGCGCCAGCGCCTTGTAGGCGGTGTCGCTGACGTTGCCGTAGCTATAGGCGATGTCCACTTGGGGTAGGGCGCTGATTTGCTTGATGTCGAACTCCGACTGCATGGTATGCCGCTTGGCCGGCTGGCGGAACCAGTACGACTTGCCTTCCACCACCATGCCCATCGGACCCCATGCGCTCTTGAAGGCTTCGGTCTTGATGTTGACCGACTTGCTCACGTCACGCCCGGACTGGATCTCGTCGTTCATGGTGACCAGTACACCCTTGCCACGCGACTGCTTGTCGCTGGCCACGGCCACGGCGTTGTAAAGGTTGAGCATGCCATCGGCGGACATTGCGGTGCCTGGGCGCATCGAGCCGACCACCACGATCGGCTTGTCGGTTTTCTCTACTAGGTTGAGGAAGTAGGCGGTCTCTTCCAGGGTGTCGGTGCCGTGGGTGATGACGATGCCATCCACGTCGCTGCTGTCGGCCAGCTCAGAGACGCGCTTAGCAAGCTTTAACAAGTCATCATTCGTAATACTCTCGGACGCGATCTGCATCACCTGTTCCCCACGGACGTTGGCAAGGTCCGCAAGCTCCGGCACACCAGCAATGAGCTTGTCGACACCAAGCTTAGCGGCCTGGTAGGTGGCGCTGTTAGCAGCGCTTGCACCGGCACCGGCAATGGTGCCGCCAGTCGCGAGAATGACCACGTTGGCCAGTTTCTGTTGAGTTTCGGCTTCTTTAGCAGAAGCGACGGCCGGCAGGATAAGCAGCAGCGCCATTGCGCTGGGTGCGAAGGTTTTCAAAGCAGCATTCATTGTTTTTTCTCTCTTCCTGATGAGATTGGTTGCTGTGTCGCGCCTACTCCAAGGCAGATTTCGTACCAGAGGCTGCCTTGCGCGACAGAATTGTAGACGACCCCCTTCTCGCGGCAGTTTCCCCAAGGCTGGAGCAGCTTAGCGTGCTTTTCATAGTCGGATCTTCGAACATTGAGGTGGGAGTATGTTCGGTTTTCCGGGGGAAGAGCGGGGATTTCGGTAGCGGCAGCGCGTAAGGAGGCTTGTTCAGGAAGGCGCCGTATTTGGCTAAATGAAATTTATCGCGAATGGAGAACCTGAGTCTTCACACTAGCCGTAGGCGGCTACGTCTAGAGTAAACCTAGGTGCAGTAAGGCCGCAAAACGACTACCATCTCGATTTAAATTCACCCAATAGGAACGATGTCAATGTCTAGACTTGCCGAATTTAGAGAACTTGAGCGGAACTTGGCCGCTCAGCTGGCAGAATTGGAAAATCTGAAGAATGACGCCGGCCTGAAGAAAGAAATCGAATTTGAGAAAAAACTGCGTGCACTGCTTGAGAGCTATGGCTACAGCCTGCGCGACGTGGTCAACGTTCTAGACCCTCAAGCAGCTCGTCGTACTCCCGGTGTAAAGGCGCCGAAGGCTACCCAGCGTAAGGCCAGAGAGGTCAAGGTATACAAGAATCCTCATAATGGTGAGGTAATCGAGACGAAGGGCGGCAACCACCGCCTTCTGAAGCAGTGGAAGCAAGAGCACGGCAGCGACGTCGTTGAATCTTGGGTTAAACGCTGAACGTCAACGATATGGCGAGCAGAAATAGAATGAACGTGCGCGAGTAATCTCTTGAGACTCGTCCGCCCTGGATGATTTACGCCTAGCGGGTAGCTAACAACTATTCGCTAGGCGTGACCTACCATTTTTCTGATCGCGAGCCAGACCTGCCCGATTTCTGTTGTTGCTTATCAAATAACATTAATTTGGCCAGTATGTTGTCAGCCTTACAAGCCCGAGCATTTTACGTGCCAGTTTTGTGCTCTAGATCCTACTCATAAGTTTAAGTGGCATAATGCGTGATTCTGGAGATCACGATCTTGCCTATTACTGCACGGAATGCATTATTTGCTATGCGGTTAGTGTCTTGGTGAGGGGTTTATTTGGTTTTGTTGGGTATTGTAAAAAAATGCATCATGGTCGCTAGTTCTTACATAATATGATCAATTTATTTCTCTTGTGAAATTCATATTTACATATGCATTTAGTGAGCCAGAAAGTAATCCTCTGGCTCAATATTTTTTCATTGTAATTTCTTGCCTTGATCCTCTCGGTTGTATAAATTCAAGTCCTTTGGTATGAGGTGTTGGTGTGGGAACTATTCATTCAAGATTCATTTGGATGCAGTTTAGCGTCTGGGTGAGAGAATAGATTTTTCGCAGAAGGAGATACCTCAAGGCCTAATCGCCAATCGGGTTGCTAAATTTATAAAAGGATGACTAATGCGCGTACCTATTTACCCTAGGGATGTAGAATCCAGTAGAAGGGGGTTTAATTCCATAAAAAAGGTAATTAAAAAGAACTGGCCTGGTTTAGAGCCAATTTTACTCTCGCATGCTGCGCAGACTTTGGCCATTTGCTTCGGTTATCAAAGTATTCATGAGATACATAAGGAGGTTGATAGAGCGCATTTGTTAAAGCTGCCGCCGCTGGAAGATACTTGGGCTCAAAGCCTGCGTGTCGTAATGAAGGCGCTTAGGATAGAAGTCCCTGTAAGTGATGCAGAGTTGAGTAAGTTGGTCGAGTTTGTACGCTCCTGGCCTCTCAAGTATTTGACAGCTTACCAAGAGGCATACAGTAAAGAAGAGTACGACGTCGCCAGGTCTAATGCTGGCTTGGATTGGGCGGCTGAAATCAATACGCCTGAATCCTAGAGGGGACACCTCTAAGATTTAAGGTCGCGCTTATGCCTAATTGGCAGGGCGCGATTCATGAGATATTCGATTCAATACGCCGCGCAATTAAAGTCTATCATTTCCAGTGCGAAATCCTCACCTGAATGAATCAAGGACGAATGTGCAGAATTTGCACATTGCTATATCGGATTTAGTCTTCGCAGACAGAGCATAAGCATCTGCGAATTGTGCCGTACGATTTGGTCAAACGCTACTTATGTGGCGCGTCCGCATTTCACTCATCTCCTGCGCCATAAGCAGCAAGCCTTGACATGTCCACAATGTACTCAGCTCTGGGCTCAGCTCAGCAGCAGTCGCCACGCGATACATAAGTGCCCATCTACCAAGTCCCCTTTACAACTTCGAACTCTGAAACAATCCTAATTCGTGGCTTGCACGGAATCTGGAGTTCTAGGCCAGTTCATGGAATGCATGGTGAAGCTTCCGCGAGGACTAACGAAGCTGGCTGCGTGCTGTTTTGAAGCTATCCATGCGAAGCAAGCTGACAATCGCCTGAAGTAGCTTGGACATCGCTTGCCGCCTGCGTGGGTGGGGGAGGAGAAACCTTTCAGCAATCTGGAAAAGCCCTCCGAGACCGATGCACGCGCTTCGCTGCTATTAGGTCGGATAAAGACTCTCACATCATCCGATGTCGTGCGACAGCTATGGTCCCGCGAGTGGGCTTTCGGGTTCTGGCTCCCAACCAGGCCCTTACCCAGCGTCTCCATTGCTTTGTTTGGTACCGCTGACCTGATTGACTCAGCGTGCTCTCATCAGCTCGCCAGTGGTCCATATCGCTACTGTTCCAAATAGAGATCGGTCTCCAGTGTTCAGAGATCGGATGTCGCACTCAGGCAATACCCGATTTGGGGGCTTGCGCGCACATCTTCACTCAATCCCAGAGAGAAAGCTAAATGAGAATGCCCTTCCAAACAGAGTAATTTGTATGCGAGCACAGTAGTTGTCCGCGTTGTTACAATTTTTTTGAGATTTTTTCTAGGCGATTTTTGTCAAGTGATATTGACGTACTGGCAGAAGTCGCGGCAGTGAAAAATACTTTGACATTTAAATCCCTTGTGAATGAATTGGTTAAGATTTTGTCAGTGTTTATGAGATTAACCATTCATAAAATTTTGTGACATGTTTGCAGTTTTCTTATGGAGTGACAGTTTGATGGTTTGGCCGCAGTACTAGACAGTGCCTTCCGGACATGTTTCCATTTTTGCAGTCGAAGAAAACGAGCTTGATAAAAATGGCAGTCGTGAGATTCGTTAACTACAAGCCGGCAGATGTCTATGTGCAAAATGGGGTGGTCATTGAGGTTCCACATAGAGCTGGGCTTGGAAAAGCTGCAAGCGATGTAACCATCAAAGGTTTTCCTCAGGTGTATTGGTCTAATGGAAGCGTTTGGGAAGTGGCAAGCTTTTGGCTCTCAACCTTTTTTTCTCAGGTAATGCGTGGAGCTATGAGCATTGATACGTTAGTTGGCCTGGCCTATTGCCTATCGCACTATATGAACTTCTTGGAAAGGGAAGGTCTTCATTGGCTGGCCTTTCCGTTCTCGCAAAATAGGCGGTGCGTTTTTCAGTATCAACTGGAATTGCAGGGGGAGTTGAAAAAGGGGAATTTGTCATTCACTTCTGGTAAGGCACGGCTTAAAGCTGTCATTAGGTTCTATCGGGCTCTTGCGGATTACCTGTTGGTTTCTCAGCCTATAAGTGTGTTTGAAGGGTTAAGTCTCGAAGATAGGATCGCAAATATTGCAGGTTTAGAACGGACTCTAGCTGTGAGCAACGAGCAACTTAAGCTAAGGGGCAATAGAAATATAATGGGGCGCGTTGAGGATGGCTTGCTACCTGTGAACTTTGAGACTCAAAAGCTGATTTTGAAAATTGCCTATGAGAGCGCTTCTCCTGAGGTATATTTGATGCTTGTGCTCGGTTTCTACACCGGAATGCGATTGGGCACAATTTGTGATTTGAAGTTGTTAACTTTTAGGCATGCTAGAGCGTCGGAGGATGGCGGATTTTATTACCTGTCTGTCGGTCCTTCGGTGAGTTACGCCCCTGTGGCTACCAAGTTCGGGGTCAATGGCGAAGTCCCAATTCCTGCGTTCTTATATGAGATGGTTCGCTCGTATACGAAATGTTCCCGACGCTTGCGACGGCTTTCAAAGGCAATTGATGCAGATAAGCAGTTAGTGTTTTTGAATAAAAATGGGAAGTCTTACTGCCGGAAAGGGCAGGGGAGCAGTAGCACCGTCAATAACGAAATCTTAAAGATTAGGAGAATCGCACGCAGTCAGGCTTATGAGCTTTCATTTAAGTTTCATCAATCGAGAGCGACTTTCGGTACAGATTTTGTTCTGTGTAATTTAGATAAGCCTGGTGTCGGCCTGAGGTCCGTCATAGGGACGCTGAAGGATGTGATGCTACACAAGTCAGAGAAAGCCACTATGACTTATATTCGCTTTGTTCAGGATCATAAGGCTAAAGCTAAATGGGCTGATGAGTTTTTCCGACGAAGTGTTGAGCTGAGAGAGAAGTGGTAGTGCGGGTTGCGAGACAAAAGTAATGGGTCGGAGGAGTGAAGTTGAAAATTAAGTTCCCAGTCATTGATTATCGCCACCTGCTATACATAGGCGGAGCTACCGGCAATAGGCGCGCCATCAATACCTTGATTGAAGCAGGAGTTTTGGGAGCGCCGCAGCTTGGACGGAAGCCTGTTATCGATCTTCTTCACTCATATTTCGACAAGAAATTAATTTTCCACAAGACGCACCATGTGGTTATGCAGATGATCAGAGTTCGAAAATTCTATAAGTTTTTGGATGAGCTTGGTGTCGATTTGACGCTCGAAAATGTTTCATTCAGCTACGAAGCCTACAGCAGAAGGTTACTAGAAACAGCTTGGCTTCGTTCGAGCACCTTATCGCTGAGTGCCGCTCGTCAATTAGATAATGGTATTCGAGCTGTTCTCCTGGAGGCCTTGAGTTTGCCAACTGGCGCGCTCTATTCAGCGTTTGACAAAATTGGTTTTTTCCGTCCTCTCAGTAAGCGGACCCAAAAATGACGATTCGTACAAAGTCTGAAAGCGAATTAGGGTTCGAGCATTGTGATTTTGAGGGCAATAAACCCATGACCAGTTTCCGTTACCTACTCTACGTTGGTGGGGCGGATACCAATATGCGCTCTGTAGAAAAATTGATTGACACTGGCTATTTAGGGGCGCCGCGAAGCAGCAGGCAGCATCTTGCAACATTATTTCACTCGTACTTTGAACGTAAATTTAGCACTCATTTGAGACGAAGCGTTGTAGGTGACGTGTTTTCTCTTAGGCGCTTTTATAAAAATTGTGACAGTCTTGGTATCGATCTTACTGTGGAGAACGTGTGCAAAAACTATGAATCATATAGTGCACAACTTTGGCAGTTATTGCTGTCTGGCAAGTGTTCCATCTCCGCCGAATCAGCGTACCGGCTTGATTCTGACATTTTGGGCATCATCCAGGGCGCTCTTGAGCTGTCAGTAGGCACTCTAAGGTCTGCGTTTAATTACACAGAGCTTAGGCGTCGCGGATTGATCAAGGTTTTCAAGATTGATAAGAGCAATCTTAATGAAGGATTTCAGTTTGGGGCTGATCTGCTTGATGTTATTGAATCATTTACGCTGCAAACGTGCCTTGGTGAATTACCTCTGATAATCCGGTATTCGAATGCAGAAAGTTATGAGTACTGGGGGAACTTATATCACCCAGATAAACTGTTGGGGGAGGATGGTCGGCTTGCTCACAATGTTGAGCGCGTGCACCTAGCCCGAGAGAAGAAGAGATTGAGCGGGACTGTTAAGGCTCGTGCGAAACTTTTGGATATCCGGATTCATGCGGAGTTTTCTTTGTTCGTTTCACAGACCGGTATGAATGTTTCGGTCGCCTATCGCCTTCCTTTTGAAGACTACAGGTGCGCTACATTTGAGGGCGGTTATAGGGTGCAGGCTTATAAACCTCGTAGAGGGAGTAAAGTAGAGTTCATTATTTTTAGTGAATATCAGAAGTATTTTATTGATTATCTTCGTTTTCTCAAAGAAGCATTTCCAAATGGATGTGATTATCTGTTCCCCTTCAGCATCAAGGGTGAGAAGCGCGCGATGGAGTATAGGCAAACGCTCTTTGCGGCTTTGCTTAAAGATAGTGGTAGAAATTGCCTTACCTTAAAGTCACTTCGCGAAAAACGGGTCAATTGGTTACTGCGCGAAACGCATGATCCTGAGTTCGTGGCAGATGTTGCTCAGCATACTGTAGGGACGATGTTTAAAAGGTACTCGAAGCCAAATCACCACATCGCAAGTAGTGAGTGGGCCTCTTATTTTGCCGAGCGAAAAGAAGCGAGGCCTGCGGTACTTGATGGTGAGTGCCGGCCTTATAGCCCTGAGCCTATAAAGGGTAGCCAAGTTACTCCCGATTGCGTTAACCCTACAGGCTGTCTGTTTTGTGAGCATTATGAGGGTATTGAATCCTTTGATTACATATGGTCATTGCTCACATTTCGCTACCTGAAAACCTCGGAGTTGAAGCTTATTCCTGTTGGCAGGGGAATCGAAAATTCGCCACAGAAGTCCGTTATCGATCGTATAAATTTTATTGTAGAGGATTTCTCAAATTTGAATGATGAGTGTCGATCTTGGAGAGATGAAGCTGAAATTAGAATCTTGGAAGAAAATTTCCACGACAATTACCGTGCTTTGATTGAGGTTAGATTCAATGTCTGAACGCATGATTTGCAAAATCGCTATGGAAGATCCACCGCTGTGTAGTCTGAATCGAGAACTTCCACAATTTCCCCCGTCAGACGACTTTCCTGTGTGCATTTCTAAGCGCGGGGTTGTATTGGCCCGATTTAAAGATGATTGTTGGCCGATGCAGGAATGGCTCGGGAAGGTCTTTACATTTAGGTTTGGGCGAGAGTCAACATCGAGGGTATCTCCGTGGCTGTCAGAGAAAGAGTCCTACATTTTCAAGCTGATCGTGGTTCTAATGATGTGGGTTGCTCCGGGGGGGCTGACTCCCTCGACTCTTCAATCTCGATACGGAAAACTTAGAAAGCTATTTAAATTTTGTGCAGAAAATGGAATCTCAGTGGCCGAGCTACACAAGTTTCCTCATTTGGTTTCCAGCTTTACTTCGCAGTCTGTATCATATGCTAGTCAATTTGTAAGTCCGCTCAGATCTATTTATAATTATCAAGATGTTTTGGGGTTTAAGATTTTAAATCTTCGTCAGATCGGGGAGCTATTTATAGCAGGAAAAGCGCGAAAATCAAGACAAACTCCTTATATTCCATCTCGTATTTCCCAGATGCACTTGCTGCGCGCTCTGGAGTTAATGAGTGATTATAATGCGCACGCGACTGCTTTCGAGGATTTATATTCATACGTTTGGGGTGCATATGTCAGTAATAATGGTGCGGCCGAAACTTGGAGCGGTAAGTTGATTAGTCCTTTTAATAAGAGCGCTATTGGGCCGGGCGCCGTATATTATGGGGCCTTTGCTAAGGCTGCTGAGAGATTTGGGGTAAAAGACGTATTGTTTAAGTGGATGTCTCGTCGTCCGGGTGGGTGTCCCAAGATTGACTTGATAGCGCTAAGCTCTTTTCTAAGTTGCGTTGTTCTCGCAGGTTCTACCTGTATTTCGAGCCTTAGTGCAATGCGGAAAGAAGAGATAAACAAACTGAGAATTAACTGTTTTGAAGCGCGTGAGACCGATCTTGGAACTGTTTACTATCTTAGTGGCGAAACCACTAAAACTATTAAGGATGACGATGCGCGCTGGGTTACATGCCAGGACACCCTGAAAGCAGTCTCTGCTATGGCATCTATAGCGAAGTTGAGAATGACGGCGGCGATAGAGTTGGGCGTCGATCATTCGACGGATGAGGTTAACAATCCGTATCTCATTTGTAGGGCTTACGAGCCTTGGTCAAAAGAATGGGGCAAAGATCGGTCGGTTCAAACGGGGTTGCGGAAAGCTATTAGTGCATCAAGCTTTTATAAGAATTGCCCAATTTTGTTTTTGCCAAATGATACAGTCATTACAAAAGAGGATTTCGAAGAAGCGTTGAAGGTAAATCCAGACCTTAATATCAAACGTTTTGCCGTTGGTGAGCGGTGGCCGTTGGCATTCCACCAGTTCCGCAGAACATTAATGGTAAATGCTTCGCTTTCAAAATTGGTTTCGCCGCAATCAATGCAGTATCAATTGAAACATCTTTATCTGAGTATGCAGATGTATTATGGGCAAAATCATTCTGGGTTGGCTTTTGACTCTAAGGCGAAGGAGGAGTTTATTGAGACTTCGTATGAGATGATGGCTCATAGGATTGGGGCGTTGAAGAGTCCTAAGTTTGTATCCACAATAAGTGCTCTGCATAAAGAGCGCGCGATTAGCTATTATGAGGGGAAAACTGTGAAGCAGCTTACGAAGATGGCCCGGCAGGGGGCAATGTCTGTCAAAGAGACTATCATGGGAATCTGTCTCAATACAGAGCCTTGCGAGTTTGGAAGTGCTGACTTTGTCTTGGGTTGTAATGAGTGTACTTCTGGACTTGCCTGCAAAGATAATTTGCCTCTCATAAAAAAGGTTGATGATCGATTAAAGTCCCAGCTTGATTCTACTAAGGAGGACAGCCCTCGCAAAGATGCGCTTAGGGTTCAATATGAGTTTACACAAAAACTGATCAATGTGGTGCTGGTTTAATTGCCAATTGGAAGCTGATGGGTAGTCTTCGCATCTGAGTTGCCTTGCCTGTCCGCCAAATTCCTAGTATGTCTTAGGTTTAAAGGAACTTTTGTGAAAAATAGCGCTGAGGAAGAATACCGTAAAGCGTTTAAGCGTATCATTGAAGGGAAGCCTATTCGAATAAGTAAACATGCTAAGTTGACGCTGGCCAATATCGCGCGAGAGGCGGGGAACGATCCGTCAGCGCTGAAGAAGTCACGTTACCCTACATTCATAGCTGAAGTTGAGGAGTACAATAGCTCACCTAGTCCGACTGTAAAGCGTTCTGACCGTTCGCTTACCGCTCAGCTTACAGCTGCCAGAGCTGAGAATAACGCTTTACGGGAGCGATGCACGGAATTGGCTGCTGAGAGGGATATTGCACATTCAAAAGTTCTGAATCTCCAACTAGCACTCATTGAGAAATGCCAGGAATTGGAGGAGTACATTGGGCCGTCTAGCATAGCTGTTCTGGATCAGCATGCTCGTAAGAAACATATGGAACGTGATGATAGAGATGAGAGGCCTTAGATTTTTGCCAGTTGGTACTCGATGTCAGCACAGGTTCGGGATCTCCTCTGTTTTTGGTCGTCCAAAATCCCTTACTGATTCCAATCGCAGGGCAGACCGCAACGTTTTGCCTAATCGCCAAGTGAGGTTGAGATACGCTGCTGTCCGGAGCGGTGCTGTCTTTGGGTGTCGATGGTAAAAACGAGCCACCCGTGCTAAATAGCCAAGCGATAGATGGCTTGTCGCCATCAGGCATGAGGTGGCGCAGGGATGCAATTTGTAACGAACGGTCCGGATGTCCCAGATGAACTGCTCCAAGCCCACGAAGAGGGCAAGGTGGTTTTCTTCTGCGGAGCAGGTATTTCTTACCCAGCTGGGCTGCTGGACTTCAAAGGCTTGGTACAGCTCATCTACAAAGAGGCGCTGACCACTTTCGATAGCGCAGAGCAGAAAGCCTTCGATAACTATCAATACGATGCCACGCTAGATCTCCTTGAGCGGCGCCTGCCGAACGGACGGGCTGCTGTTCGAGAGGCGTTGGCACGGGCACTAAAGCCCAATCTTCGGCTCAAAGGTGCAACGGACACGCACGCAGCATTGCTGAGCTTGGGGAGGAGCCGGACCGGAGCGTTGCGTCTCGTCACAACAAATTTCGACCGCGTATTCGATGCCGCAGGTCGGCGCACAAAGCAGCAGTTCAATTCTTACTCCGCCCCGATGCTTCCACTTCCTAAAAACAGTCGCTGGGATGGGGTGGTTTATCTGCACGGTTTGCTGCCGAATAAGCCCACTGTCTATGAACTCAATCGACTCGTCATCACGAGTGGTGACTTCGGCCTTGCATACCTGACCGAGCGTTGGGCTGCCCGATTTGTCAGTGAGCTATTCCGCAACTACGTGGTTTGCTTCGTCGGGTATAGCGTCAGTGACCCGGTTTTACGCTACATGATGGACGCGCTGGCAGCTGACAGGATGCTTGGCGAAATAACTCCTCAAGCATGGGCTTTCGGCTCCTGTAATCCAGGGGAGGAGAGCCAAAAAACTGCTGAGTGGAAGGCAAAGGGCGTAGCTCCCATTTTGTATCACACCCAATCGGGGGCTAATCCGCATAGAGGTTTGAATCAGACTCTGAAAGCCTGGTCTGAGACTTACAGGGATGGGACTACTGGTAAGGAGCGGATAGTAACTAATCATGCTCTCTCCAAGCCTTCAGCCAGCACGCGGCAAGATGATTTCGTGGGACGTATGCTATGGGCGCTCTCCGATAGTTCTGGGCTACCCGCGCGCCGGTTTGCGGATTTCAGTCCCGCCCCGTCCTTGGAGTGGCTGTTGGACGCATTCAGTGATCCGCGCTACTGCCACTCAGATCTAGGACGCTTTGGGATTCCTGCCCAGGCGGAAACTGACAAAAAGCTCAGCTTCAGTCTGGTTCAGAGGCCCACGCCTTATCACTTGGCGGCTCCGATGACGCTTGTCGCCGGGCGCACGAGTTATTGGGATGATGTGATGTTCCAGATAGCTCGTTGGCTTGTGCGCCATCTCGACGATCCTGATCTTTTGCTTTGGCTCACTGCTCGGGGTGGATGCGTCCACGAGCGCCTTGAGTTTCTTATTCAGGAGCAGTTGGGGCTTACCGCCAAGCTTCAGAATGAGGGAAAAACTACCGAGCTGGATGCGCTCCGAAAAAGCTCACCTAAGGCGATCCCAGGACCTCTCATGCGCAAGCTCTGGGGGCTGTTCCTGGCTGAGCGTATCAAGTCGCCGTGGAGAGAGATGGATCTTTACAGCTGGGTTGAGCGACTGAAGCGAGACGGTCTAACCGCGAGTCTGCGGCTACAGCTACGTATGCTGCTTTCACCAGTGGTTTCCATATCCAAGCCATTTCGATTGTCGGACGATGTGGATATTTCACCAACGCATTTACGGCATCTGGTGAACTGGGAGTTGGTCTTAAGCTCCGACCACGTCAGATCCACGCTCTCCGAGTCGTCTCATGAAATGTGGAGGTCGGCGTTGCCGTTGCTCCTAGAGGACTTCCAAACACTGCTCCGTGATGCATTGGATCTTTTGCAAGAATTAGGTAGTGCTGACTCCTTTGAGGATCGATCATTCTGGGATCTGCCTTCGGTTAGCCATCACTGGCAGAACCGCGGCTTCCGCGAGTGGGTCGTGCTCATTGAGCTAGTCCGCGATTCGTGGATGGCAAATTTCAGACAGCATCCCGATGCTGCCGCGAAGATCGCGCGCGGTTGGTTTGAGAATCCGTATCCTACCTTCAAGCGCCTGGCGTTCTTTGCGGCGAGTCAAGATGGCGCTATACCCGCAGAGGAGTGGGTTGAATGGCTGCTAGTAGAAAATAGCCGTTGGTTGTGGTCAATCTCCACTAAGCGAGAGCTTTACCGCCTACTTGTGCTGCAAGGGCAGAGGCTGCCGCTTGCGGCTCAAGAAGTGCTGGAGGCGGCGATTCTAGTTGGGCCTCCGAGAGATAATTATGCTGACGACATCACGGATGATCGCTATCAACAGCGTGTAGACCAGGCCATCTGGAGAGCCTTCGCGAAGCTTCGGTTGGGAGGACTTATCCTCGGCCCTCATGCTCAGCAAAGGTTTGATGAGCTGTCTGCTGCCAACCCGCTTCTCCGTTTGGCGCAGAACGAGAGCGATGAATTTTCTCATTGGACGAGTGGGACCGGAGACCCGGATTACCAAGATGAGCGGGTCATCAGGCTGGCACCTCACAAGCGAGAAGCACTTGTTGAATGGCTCCGAAATCCCCCGGCCGAAAATGAGTATTTTGACGAAGACACCTGGAGGAACGTCTGTAAGAAACATCTTCTCAACAGCCTGCATGCGTTGGCAGACCTAGCGAAGGAGGGGCAGTGGCTGGTGAGGCGTTGGAAGGAGGCTCTCCAAGCTTGGAGCGAGTCAGGTGTTTCCCGAAAGTCGTGGCGTTATGTTGCTCCATGGATTGAAGCGATGCCGGACGAGGTTCTTTTCCAAGTAATTTACGATGTCACTCGCTGGCTTGATGAGGTCTCTAAGTCGAGCTTTGAAGGTCTAGCCGTGTTTTTGAGGATCTGCCGCAGAGTGATGGGGCTGCCTCTTGATACGGATACGGGCATAACTAGCAATGGTGAGCCCATCAATCAGCCGGTTACTGAAGCCATCAATCATCCGATTGGTCACGTAACCCTAGCTCTTCTGAATATCTGGCAGAGAACCGAGCTTAGCGATGACGATCGACTTCCAGAGGAAATCAGTCACCTCTTCACGGAGTTATGCGACACACGAGTGGACAGATACCGTCATGGTAGAGTTTTGCTTGCGTCGAGACTCATCTCTCTGTTCAGAGTTGATGAGGCGTGGACTAGAGCTAATCTGCTTCCACTTTTCAGTTGGGCTACCAATCCAGCGGAAGCTAGATGGGCGTGGGAGGGTTTCCTTTGGTCACCGCGTTTATACCGCCCGCTTCTTTTAGCTTTTAAGGCTGATTTCCTCAATACCGCTAGCCATTATGAAGACTTAGGGGAGCATGATGAGCAGTTCGCTGCGATTTTCACCTACGCAGCATTAGGTCCCCTTGAAGGCTATAGCTCTGAGGAGTTTCGTCTCGCTTTCGCAACGTTTCCTTTAAAGGCGTTACAGGAGTCTGCTCAGTCTCTTTCGCAAGCACTGGAGGGGGCAGGGGAGCAGCGAGAGGAGTATTGGCAAAATCGAATCCTGCCCTTCTGGCAGCATGTCTGGCCGAAATCTAAAGATCTGGTGACACCCATCATCGCTGAGTCGCTGATACGGATGACCATTGCAGCCGGGACAGAGTTTCCCGCTGCTTTGAATGCTGTCTACGACTGGCTAGTTCCCACGGAGCATATGCATTATGCCGTGCATCGTCTGCGAGAGTCAGGGCATTGCACTGCCTACCCGGCCGATGCGTTGCGGCTATTAGCAGCAGTGGTAGATGATCAAGCCTGGCTATCTCCTGATCTTGGCCCGTGTTTGAGCGATATTATTAAGGCGCAGGCGAGCCTCGCTGATAATGCTGAGTACCGCAGGTTGGCTGACTATACCCGTCGTCATGGGCTGCTTTAACTCAATGCACCTTGGCATGATTATATATATAAGTTTATAGAGGGAGAAGCAGCTATGGGGTCGCCAGAAATTCACGTAGCTGAATGCGATAGTGATTTCAGTGATGAAAACGTTTATTCGGGGCAGTCTACATATCTGTATTCTTCTAGGCTTGACTGCTCATCAAATCTTGCCGAAATATGCAAGATTCTTGTGCGCTCTGACGCTTTCAGATTTGCTTTGGATAATAGAGGAGTAATAATCTTTGAAGAACAAGGCCGAATTAAGACTCAGAGTTTAGATATCCAGACTACTGTCCAAGGGATGGGGATGACGGTCAAGGGGCATGAGGCTTTCATGGCTGCAAAAGGCCAGGATTCGGTTCGCTACGCTTTTATAAAGGCGTTAAACTTGTTGCTGTCGGAGCGTAAGTTATTTAATGGGACGTTTGGCTTTCCAGCTGAGAGTGTGCGTATATTCCTGCGGCCTTTGGCAATTCAAGCTGAAGGTGTTGAAGGGTATGAGCTTTTCCTTCCGCATGTAAAAATTTCAAGTGATGGATTGATTTCCATTGCTTTGGATGGAGTGCTTGGGTTTGATGAGCTGACCTCAGATGAAGTTGTTCACGAAGAGGTGAACAAGTCGCTACGCAATTTAAGTTCGGTGCTTTGTGTTAAGGCACTACATCACGCATCTACTGAGTGCCAAATTGCGCAGCTTTCTTTTTTGGAGCGACGTGCTCAGAGAGGGGCATTTGAAGAAATGACTAACGCCTCGATGAACTTGCCGTTTTCTATAGGTTTTTTAAGTGAGGAGTTGAGTCTTTATGAGCTTATGCATACGGATCAGCTAACTCTAACTGATGTTGCAAGGCATCTATTGTCTGTAGTTGCACGGTCAATTGCAGTTGGTAAGGTGAGGTCGAGAGTAAATTGGTTTAAGGTTCGTAAGTTCGATCCGCCGGTTTGTAGGTTTTGGTATGGTAAGCCACTTGTGGCAATCCTAAGTCATACGGCGCAGAAAGAAGCGGCAGAAGAGAATTGGAGTGCTCACAAAGTTTTTGTGAGTAGCGTTATGGTTCGGGCTGATTTATCTGGCGGGTCGTATGGTCAGTCGGTACAGCTCAAAGATTTGAGGTGTTTTGATGACTTTAATAGTTTTTACTCAGAGCCGGTGTCTTTGATTTTTTCGTCTTTGAAGGTCTCTAAATTCATAGATAGTAATGAAGGCTATGCGTTTGATAATTTGATCTCCGATGTCCAGGTGTTAAATGAAGTTGCGCATTTGATGGTTGTTTTTTATGCGTATGCTTCGTCGGCTTTGGATGGGTGTAAAAAATCGACAGAAGTGACTCGCGTTGAGTTGCAGGTTCTGGGGTTTGAGGAGTCGTTGTACTCCTTGTATAAGTACGGGGAGGTGGCTGACTATATCGAGGAGATTAGGCGTGGTGCTCACCTCACTATGGTCGGCAGGATGTTCCATAAAAAAGTTGAAGCTGTGAAGAAGTCGCTTGAGCTTGATGAAAAAATCGCGTCTGAATCGTTCACCAGACGGATAACTATAATATTTGGAATCATCGCTTCGGCCGCTCTCTCCCCAGAGTTAATCCAACCCGTAGCTAAGCTGGCCGGGATCAGTTTCGACGATCAGTGGACAAAAATTGCTGGGCTGGCAGTGGCTATGACAGCTGTAGTGGGCGTGTTGGTGATCACTCATTTTGGGTTCAAAGCGGTTCAGTGGCTGCTCAGGCGTATTAAGAATTGAAGTCGCCGACCGTTTGAGCAGGCTACGTTTTCTTGTCCCGAGTCTCAGCGGTTGGGATTGAGCGTAGCTGGAGTGGCTGGTGATAGATGCTGTGGCTGGCCCGCGTGTGATGATGCCTGATTTGAGATTTTTCCCACGATTTCAAAGAATCTGAGCCTGCCTGATGGCTCTGCAATTGCTAGAGGGCTGGCTATCCGATCTGCCGTAGACCTGGTCTCAGTTGTGAATGACAACGGCCAGGGAGTGGAGTACGGACATCATCAGATTTTGCTGGAACGCCTATGCGCAAAGGGTTACAGAGATGTCTGTCCGGGGAGGATAAACCTGTGTTCTTAGGTGATGCTTTCAGAGGCGATCTGCATCACCTGCTCGCCGCGTACGTTGGCGATGTCGGCCAGTTCCGGCACGCCGGCAATCAGCTTGTCGATGCCCAGCTTGGCAGCCTGGTAGGTGGCGCTGTTGGCCGCGCTGGCGCCGGCGCCGGCAATGGTGCCGCCCGTGGCGAGGATGACGACGTTGGCCAGTTTCTGCTGTGTTTCGGCTTCTTTGGCAGAGGCGGTGGCTGGCAGGATCAGCAGCAGGGCGAGTGCGCTGGGGGCGAAGGTTTTGAGTGCGGCGTTCATCATTATTGTTCTCTCTTCCTAATGAGATTGTTGTTATTTCGCACAGAGCGCTAGGCATATTTCGTACCAAGCCATCGTGCGCCCCTTGTAGGAGCGGCCTTGCGTCGCGATGGGCTGCGTAGCAGCCCCGACAATGTGGGGTGTTGCACCTAAAACGGAGCGGCTACGCGACCCTTTCGCGACACAAGGACGTTCCTGCAAGAGACAATGCTCCATTCGTAATTCCGAACAAGCATAGGAAAGGCTGTTCGGTTTTCCGGAAAAAACTGCATAATCGGCTCCAGCAGCATCTGCCTCCGACAGCCAAACGGATTTGACAAACGCCGGTCTTGTTTCCATAGTTAGCCAACGCAAACGTTTGCGATCCGATAAAAAAACAAGATTCGGAGTCATCGTCCATGAAACTGCCGTTCCCCGGTCGTCTGCTGGCCCTCGCTGTCGTTTCCTCCCTTTCACTCGCACTTCCCCTGGCTGTCGCTCACGCCGAAGACAAACCCAAAGTCGCTCTGGTGATGAAGTCACTGGCCAACGAATTTTTCCGCACCATGGAAGACGGCGCCAAGGACTACCAAAAAAGTCACGCCGACGAATTTGAGCTGATTGCCAACGGCATCAAGAACGAGACCGACACCGGCGAGCAGATTCGCATTGTCGAACAAATGGTCAATGCCGGCGCCAAGGCGCTGGTGATTGCCCCGGCTGATTCCAAGGCGCTGGTGTCGGCGGTGAAGAAGGCCATGGACCAGGGTGTGGTGGTGATCAACATCGACAACCGCCTGGACCCTGATCTGCTCAAGAGCAAAGGCATCAGCGTGCCGTTCGTGGGCCCCGACAACCGCAAAGGCGCGCGCCTGGTCGGCGACTACCTGGCCAGCCAGAAGCTCAAGGCAGGCGACCAGGTGGGCATCATCGAAGGGGTCCCGACCACCACCAACGCCCAGCAGCGCACCGCCGGTTTCAAGGACGCCATGGACGCCGCAAAGATGAAAATCGTCTCGGTACAAAGCGGCAATTGGGAAATCGACAAAGGCAATGCCGTCGCCGCCTCCATGCTTAACGAATACCCCGACCTGAAAGCCTTGCTGGCCGGCAACGACAGTATGGCCCTGGGCGCCGTATCGGCCGTGCGCGCCGCCGGCAAGGCCGGCCAGGTGCAAGTGGTGGGCTACGACAACATCAACGCCATCAAGCCGATGCTTGCCGATGGTCGCGTGCTGGCCACCCTCGACCAGGCCGCCAGCCAGCAGGCGGTGTACGGCATCCAGGCTGCGCTGAAAATGGTCAAGGGCGAGAAACCGGATGTGGATGCCGACAACGTCATCCAGACCCCGGTCCAACTCATCACCAAGAAGCCCTGATGCTGCCAGGAGACACGGCCATGCCTGCATCGGCCAATGAAGTGGTGCTCGCCGCCAACGGCCTGGGCAAGACGTACGCCCAGCCGGTGCTGGGCGAAGTCAGCCTGAACCTGCGGGCTGGCGAAGTACTGGCCCTGACTGGCGAGAACGGCGCGGGCAAGAGTACGCTTTCTAAGCTCATCAGCGGCCTGGAGGCGCCCACCACCGGGCACATGACCTACCGCGGCCAGGCATACGCGCCCGGCAGCCGCAGCGAGGCCGAGCGCCTTGGCGTGCGTATGGTCATGCAGGAGTTGAACCTGCTGCCCACGCTGACCGTGGCGGAAAACCTGTTTCTCGACAACCTGCCCAGCCGCTTTGGCTGGATCAGCCAAAAGCGCCTGCGCCAGCTGGCCACGGCCGCCATGGCCCAGGTCGGGCTTGACGCCATCAACCCGGACACCCCGGTCGGCGAACTGGGCATAGGCCATCAGCAGATGGTCGAAATTGCCCGCAACCTGATCGGTGACTGCCATGTGCTGATCTTCGATGAACCTACCGCCATGCTCACCGCGCGCGAGGTGGAGTTGCTGTTCACCCAGATCGAGCGCCTGCGCGCGCGGGGCGTGGCCATCGTGTATATCTCGCATCGCCTCGAAGAACTGCAGCGCGTGGCCCAACGCATCGTTGTGCTGCGCGATGGCAAGCTGGTGTGCGACGAGCCGATCCAACGCTACAGCAGCACCGAGCTGGTCAACCTGATGGTCGGCCGCGAGCTGGGCGAGCATATCGACCTGGGCCGTCGGCAGATCGGTGCACCGCTGCTCAAGGTCGACAAGCTCAGCCGTGCGGACAAGGTGCGCGAAGTGTCATTCGAGGTGAGGGCAGGGGAGATCTTCGGCATATCCGGCCTGATCGGCGCCGGCCGTACCGAGCTGTTGCGCCTGATCTACGGTGCCGATCGCGCCGACAGCGGCAGCGTCGCGCTGGGCCTGCCGCCGCAGCCGGTAAGTATCGACTCGCCCAAAGCCGCGGTACGGGCTGGTATCGCGCTGATCACCGAAGACCGCAAAGGCGAGGGCCTGCTGCTGACGCAGTCGATCAGCGCCAACATCGCCCTGGGCAACCTGGGTGCGGTATCGCGGGCCGGCGTGCTCGACGGCGAGGCGGAACAGGCTTTGGCCGAACGCCAGATCCAGGCCATGCGCATTCGCAGTGCCGGCGCGCAACAAGTGGTGGGCGAGCTGTCTGGCGGCAATCAGCAGAAAGTGGTGATTGGCCGCTGGCTGGAGCGCGACTGCCAGGTGCTGCTGTTCGACGAGCCCACCCGTGGCATCGATGTGGGTGCCAAATTCGATATCTATGGCCTGTTGGCCGAGCTGGCGCGCCAGGGTAAGGCCCTGGTGGTGGTGTCCAGCGACCTGCGCGAGCTGATGTTGATCTGCGACCGCATCGCGGTGCTGTCCGCCGGCCGCCTGATCGACACCTTCGAACGTGACCATTGGAGCCAGGATCAGCTGCTTGCGGCCGCCTTTGCCGGCTATCAGAAACGTGACGGAATGCTGCACGGTGCAGCCCCCAGGATGGACGCATGAAAACCACCCCGCTCGATAGCCAAGGCGCCGCCCCTGTGCGCCGCAGTGGCACGTACTTTGGCCTGGGCACCTACCTGGGCCTGGCCGCCGCCTTGCTGGCCATGATTGTGCTGTTTTCGTTTCTTAGCAGCCACTTCTGGTCGTACAACACCTTCAGTACCCTGGCCAACCAGATCCCCGACCTGATGGTGCTGGCCGTGGGCATGACCTTCGTGCTGATCATCGGTGGCATTGACCTGTCGGTGGGCTCGGTGCTGGCGTTGGCGGCTTCTGCAGTGAGTGTGGCAATCCTCGGCTGGGGCTGGGGCGTGCTGCCCTCGGCGCTGCTGGGCATGGCCGTGGCCGCGCTGGCCGGCAGCATCACCGGCGGCGTTACCGTGGCCTGGCGCATCCCGTCGTTCATCGTCTCGCTCGGGGTGCTGGAAATGGCCCGCGGCCTGGCCTACCAGTTCACCGACTCGCGCACCGCCTACATCGGCGATGCCTATGCCTGGTTCTCCAACCCGGTTGCCTTTGGTATTTCGCCAGCGTTCATCATCGCCTTGCTGGTGATTGTGCTGGCCCACCTGGTGCTGACCCGCACGGTGTTCGGCCGTTACCTGATCGGCATTGGGACCAACGAAGAAGCCGTACGCCTGGCAGGCATCGACCCACGCCCGTACAAAGTGCTGGTATTCGCCCTGATGGGGCTGCTGGCAGGCCTGGCCGCGCTGTTCCAGATATCGCGCCTGGAAGCAGCCGACCCCAACGCCGGCTCCGGCCTGGAGCTGCAGGTGATCGCCGCCGTGGTGATTGGCGGTACCAGCCTGATGGGCGGGCGCGGCTCGGTCATCAGCACCTTCTTTGGCGTACTGATCATTTCCGTGCTGGCCGCCGGGCTGGCGCAGATTGGCGCCAGCGAGCCGACCAAACGCATCATTACCGGGGCGGTCATCGTCATCGCCGTGGTACTCGACACTTACCGCAGCCGGCGTGCAGGCCGGCGGAACTGACTATATGGCAACCATCAAAGACGTCGCGGCATTGGCGGGCATTTCCTACACCACCGTGTCCCATGTATTGAACAAGACCCGGCCGGTCAGCGAACACGTGCGGCAGAAGGTTGAAGCCGCCATTATCGAGCTGGACTACGTGCCCAGCGCGGTGGCGCGTTCACTCAAGGCGCGCAGCACAGCCACCATCGGCCTGCTGGTGCCCAACAGCGTCAACCCGTACTTCGCCGAGCTGGCACGGGGCATTGAAGATGCCTGCGAACGCAACGGCTACTGTGTGATTTTGTGCAACTCCGACGATAACCCACAGAAGCAGCGCAGTTACCTGCGCGTGCTGCTGGAAAAGCGCATCGATGGCCTGGTGGTGGCCTCGGTGGGCCAGGACAGCGACCTGCTGCAAAGCCTGGCCTGCGTGCGCACGCCCATGGTGATCGTCGACCGTGAGCTGGAAGGCGTGGATGCCGACCTGGTGCGCATCGACCACGAGCACGGCGCCTACCTGGCTACCCAGCATCTGCTAGAGCTTGGCCACCGCGACGTCGCCTATATTGGCGGCCCCGCCGAAACCGGGGTTACCCAGCTGCGCCTGAACGGCTTCCGCCGTGCCATGGCCGAAGCCGGCGTGCCGGTACTGGGCAGCCGTGTGCTGCACTGCGACTTCACCAGCCCGGGTGGGCATGCGGCAGCGGCGCAGGTACTGGAGGGCAAACGGCCCACGGCGATTTTTGCCGGCAATGACATGATCGGGTTTGGCGTGCTGCGTGCGGCAGCCGAACGCAATATCAGCGTGCCGGGCGAGCTGTCGGTGATCGGTTTCGACGACATCGAGCTCAGCCGCTATGTGTACCCGCCGCTGACCACGGTAGGCCAGTCGATTCGCGAGCTGGGCGAGAGCGCCGCCTCTTTGTTGCTGTCGCGTATCGGCACACCGCGCCAAGGTGCGGCGGAGCAACGCATCGTTGCGCCGCGCATCGTACTGCGTGAGTCCACCGGGCCGCGCCCGGACCTGTTCAACGATTACCGCTAACGCTAAGGAAATGTCATGAATGCCAAGGTTGTGGTGGTCGGCAGCCTCAATATGGACCTGGTGGCTCGCGCCCAGCGCCTGCCCCGGGCCGGCGAAACACTCCCCGGCGATAGCTTTTTCACCGTGCCGGGCGGCAAGGGCGCCAACCAGGCCGTGGCGGTGGCACGGCTGGGCGGTAGCGTGGCAATGATCGGCAATGTGGGTGACGATGACTATGGCCGGCAACTGCATCGGGCCCTTTATGTCGAGGGCATCGATTGCCAGGGCGTCAGCACGTGCCCAGGGGTATCCAGCGGTGTGGCACTGATTACCGTGGATGCTGCCAGCCAGAACTGCATTGTCATCATTCCTGGCGGCAACGGCCTGCTGACGCCGCACTCGGTACAGCGCTTCGATGCGCTGCTGCAGGCAGCCGAGGTGGTCATCTGCCAACTGGAAGTGCCGGCCGACACCGTGGCCTGGACCCTGGCCAGGGCCCGTGAACTGGGCAAGCAGGTGATCCTGAACCCGGCGCCGGCCACCGGGCCCTTGCCGGCGGGCTGGTTTGCCTGCATCGATTACCTCACACCTAACGAAAGCGAGGCCGAAGCCCTGACCGGCGTGGCTGTTACGGACCAGGACAGTGCGCGGCATGCTGGCGAGCGCTTGCTGCAACTGGGGGCGGGTAAAGTGATCATCACCCTGGGCGCGCAAGGGGCCTTGCTGGTGACTGCCCAAGGTCATCAGCACTACCCGGCGCCGGTGGTGCAGCCGCTGGACACCACCGCTGCTGGTGATACTTTCATCGGTGGCTTTGCTGCCGGGCTGGTGCGGGGGCTGGAGGAGGGCGAAGCCATTGCCTTTGGCCAGCGTGCCGCAGCCTTGTCGGTTACCCGTGCTGGCGCCCAGCCGTCGATCCCTTACCTGGCGGAGCTGACACCATGAAGAAAACCCCCTTGCTGAACGTTGCCCTGTCGCGGGTCATTGCCGGCATGGGGCATGGCGATATCCTGGTGATCGGCGATGCCGGGCTGCCGGTGCCACCAGGCGTGGAACTGATCGACCTGGCCATCACGCCCGGTCTGCCGGATTTCGCCAGCGTGTTGCGGGCGGTGCTGAGCGAGCTGCAGGTAGAGCGGCATGTGCTGGCTGAAGAAATGCAGAAAGTGGTGCCGCCAGCGCTGATCGAAATCGAGCGGCTGAAGGGCAAGCTGGGCAAGCGCGAATGGCTGAGCCATGAGGATTTCAAGGTGTTGTCGCGCAGTGCCCGTGCAGTGGTGCGTACCGGTGAGTGCCAGCCCTACAGCAACATCGCCCTCATCTCCGGCGTCACTTTCTGACAGCCACCGCGCTTTTTGTAGGAGCGGCCTTGTGCCGCGATGGGGCGCGAAGCGGCCCCAGATTTTCAGCTTCGCAGCAAAACTTTCCGGGGCCGCTTCGCGCCCCATCGCGGCACAAGGCCGCTCCTACAGGGGGCTGCGGTGTGTTTGTGTCCTGTGTTCTGGCAACAAGGAGTGCCCCATGCTCAAGCCCCTGCTACAAGGACTCGCCTTCATGGCCACAGCCACCACCCTTCAGGCCGCCCCCATCGACCTGATCATCGACACCGACCCTGGCGCCGACGACGTGGTCGCGCTGTTTCTGGCCATGGCCTCGCCCGACGAGCTCAATATACGCGCCATCACCACCGTGGCAGGCAACGTGCGCCTGGACAAAACCTCGCGAAATGCCCGCCTGGCCCGCGAATGGGCGGGTCGCGAAGACATCCCCGTGTACGCCGGCGCCGGCCGCCCACTGGTGCGCGCGCCGATATACGCCGCCGATGTTCATGGTGAAGAAGGCCTTACCGGGGTACAGGTGCACGAGCCCAAAGCGCCTCTGGCCCAAGGCAATGCCGTGCAATACCTGATCGACACCCTCGGCACAGCCAAACCGCACAGCATCACCGTGGCCATGCTCGGCCCGCAGACCAACCTGGCCTTGGCGCTGATCCAGCGCCCGGACATCGTCAAGGCCATCAAGGAGGTGGTGGTCATGGGCGGTGCCCATTTCAACGGAGGCAACATCACCCCTGTGGCGGAATTCAACCTCTATGCCGACCCGCATGCCGCCGAAGTGGTGCTGGCCAGCGGTGTGCAGCTCACCTACCTGCCGCTGGACGTCACTCACAAGCTGCTGACCAGCGACGCACGCCTGAAACAACTGGCAACCGTGAACAACCAGGCCAGCAAGCGCGTGGTGGATATCCTGAATGCCTACATCACCCACGACATGGACCTGTACGGCATGCCCGGCGGCCCGGTGCACGACGCCAGTGTCATTGCCTACCTGCTAAAGCCCGAGCTGTTCAGTGGCCGGCGTATCCACATGAGCATCGACAGCCGCGAAGGCCCAACTTTCGGCCAGACGGTTGCCGACTGGTACGGCGTGCTCAAGCAGCCGGCGAATGTGTTGTGGGTGGAGCAGGGCGATGCTCAGGGGCTGTTTGACCTGCTCAGCGCCCGTCTGGCGCGATTGGAATAGCCGCGTGCGGCGCGTAGCGCTCGAACACCTGGTCGATGAAGCTGCGGGCCGCCTCGGCACCGTTGTCGCGTACCAACAGGTCGATGGCGATCAACAGCAATTCTTCCGGTGTGCCAGGGCTGTACGCGCTCTGGCCCTCCGCCCATTTGACCTTGATGTCGGCATCGATGCTGTGGGTACTCATGAAAAGCTCTCGCTGGGGCCCGGGACGAAGGGGTGAACACCTGACCCTGGTGTTCGATGGAGGCGGGATGCGCTCCACTTCTTGCAGTAAATCATGGCTTTGCGCCAGTGACTGTGCGCGCTAAGCATATGGCAAACGCAGTGGGTTGTGCAAAATCCGGTCACGATTGCTTTTCGCCTCGCTGCCAGAGTTCAGGCAGACTTGACCGGTTTTGCAACGAATACCCAGAGGAGCTGTCGGAACAGACAGTTCCCGGACCTATTTAGGAGGCTTCATGTTCCGTACCCGTGCTTACCTGGCAACCCTGGCGGTGGCTGCTGTCCTGGCTGGTTGCAGCACTGGTGGCAACGCCGATGGTGGTGCTGTGCCAGCTTCGCCTGTAGCCAATGACGGCCGCTGCGATGCCAGTGGCGCCGATTTTGCCATTGGCAAGCCTGCCAGCGCCGAGCTGCTGGAGCAGGCACGCAAGGCCAGTGGCTCGCAGATGGCACGCATTCTCAAGCCGCACGACGTGGTAACCCTGGAGTACCGCTCCGAACGCCTGAACCTGAACGTGGACGAGCAGGGCAAGGTAACCCGCGTCAACTGCGGTTGATGCAGCTCCAAAGGCCCATGCGGTCCCTGTAGGAGCGGCCTTGCCGGGGCGCCGGACCGGCCGGAAAGGGCCGCAAAGCGGCCCCAGGTTTTTAGCTTCACCGCCTGAAGCAAAGAGCAGCGTGTGCTGCCTGGTCAGCGCCCATAAAAAAACCCGCCACAAGGGCGGGTTTTTTCACAGCTTCCGAATTACTCCGGACGAACCTGAGCAGCCTGCATGCCCTTCTGACCGCGCTCGGCGACGAAGGAAACAGTCTGACCTTCTTTCAGGCTCTTGAAGCCGTCGGATTCGATGGCTTTGAAGTGAACGAACAGGTCGTCGCCGCCGCCTTGTGGGGTGATGAAGCCGAAGCCTTTCTCATCATTGAACCATTTGACGGTGCCGGTTTGGCGATTGGACATGGGATGAATCTCCAGAAACTTGAAATTTTTCGAAGTGCCTAGACGCCTGAGCTGTCTGGCACAGAGGACATCATAGTCTAATTCTGCAGAACTAGCGCCTTTTACCTTCACCAGATGTTGATCTAACGCAAAATAGTTACCGGCGGTCACCGGCTTTAAGGGTTCAGCGCTTCGGTGCGCAGGCCTGTTGCACCACAGTCTGGGCCTTCTGCATCAGCTTGGCGTCAACGCCATCGTTGCTGTTAAGGTCGGCAATCTCGGCGTCGGTGAAATTCTTTTCGATGGCTCGTGCGCCGCAGTCGCAGTGTTTTTTCGCGGTGGCAGCGTCAACGCCCTGGCTGCCGGCCACTTGCGTGCACTGGGCGGTGTAGGCGGCCTCCTTCCCGGCGGGGAAGTTGCCAGCGTTCGCAGCCACGGGCAGCAGCAGGGCGCCAGCGGCCGCCAGGGCCAGAAGAGACGGAACTCGCATAACCAGTTACTCCTTGGGTCAAGGTCTCATCAAGAGTAGGTTGCTTCCTAAGGTCTGAGCCGTATTTTTCCGCGATAGTTCACCGCTGCGGTGCAATTTCCAAATATTTCTGCCTGGGGCGCAACCCGCGTGCTAGCATGCCCGGCTTGTAGTCGCGCTGTGCCGGCTGCAGCTATCTTTTTTCTTTCCAGTCACTCTGGTTCGTCCCTTGCAAGCCGAAAGGCTTCTGCCACTGTGAGGCAGGCTTCCTTATGAAGGAAGGCAGGCCGGATCTTGTACTGGCTCATCCCAACCCACGTGACCTTTGGTAGGGGTCACCACTAGGAGAGGAGGCGCCATGCCCATTATTACTCTTCCCGATGGCAGTCAACGTTCGTTTGACCACGCCGTATCCGTCGCCGACGTAGCCGCATCCATCGGTGCCGGCCTGGCCAAGGCCACGGTCGCCGGCAAGGTCGATGGCAAACTGGTCGACGCGTGCGACCTGATCAGCCACGACGCCACCCTGCAGATCATCACCCCTAAAGATGAAGAGGGACTGGAGATCATCCGTCACTCGTGCGCCCACTTGGTCGGCCACGCAGTGAAGCAGCTGTACCCGACCGCCAAGATGGTCATCGGCCCGGTTATCGATGAAGGCTTCTATTACGACATCGCCTACGAGCGCCCCTTCACCCCTGAAGACATGGCTGCCATCGAAAAGCGCATGATGGAGCTGATCGAGAAAGACTACGACGTGGTCAAGAAAGTGACCCCGCGCGCCGAAGTCATCGATGTGTTCAAGGCCCGTGGCGAAGACTACAAGCTGCGCCTGGTCGAGGACATGCCGGATGAGCAGGCCATGGGCCTGTATTATCACGAAGAATATGTCGACATGTGCCGTGGCCCGCACGTGCCGAACACCCGCTTCCTCAAGGCATTCAAGCTGACCAAGCTGTCCGGTGCCTACTGGCGCGGTGATGCCAAGAACGAGCAGCTGCAGCGCGTGTACGGCACCGCCTGGGCCGACAAAAAGCAGCTGGCTGCCTACGTTCAGCGCATCGAAGAAGCCGAAAAACGCGACCATCGCAAGATCGGCAAGCAGCTCGACTTGTTCCACCTGCAGGAAGAAGCCCCGGGCATGGTGTTCTGGCATGCCAACGGCTGGACTGTATACCAGGTGCTTGAGCAGTACATGCGCCAGGTTCAGCGCGCCAACGGCTACCTGGAAATCAAGACCCCGCAGGTTGTTGACCGTATTCTCTGGGAGCGTTCCGGGCATTGGTCCAACTACGCCGAGAACATGTTCACCACGTCGTCGGAAAGCCGTGACTACGCGGTAAAACCGATGAACTGCCCGTGCCACGTGCAGGTGTTCAACCAGGGCCTGAAAAGCTACCGCGACCTGCCGCTGCGCCTGGCCGAGTTTGGTGCCTGCCACCGTAACGAGCCGTCCGGCGCCCTGCACGGCATCATGCGCGTGCGTGGCTTCGTGCAGGACGACGCGCACATCTTCTGCACCGAAGACCAGGTGAAGAAAGAAGCCGCCGACTTCATCAAGCTGACCCTGGACGTGTACAAAGACTTCGGCTTCAGCGATATCGCCATGAAGTTGTCCACCCGTCCGGCCAAGCGTGTCGGTTCTGAAGAGCTGTGGGACCGTGCCGAATCGGCACTGGCCGACGCCCTGAACGAATCGGGCCTGGAGTGGGAATACCAGCCAGGCGAGGGCGCTTTCTATGGCCCGAAAATCGAGTTTACCTTGCGCGACTGCCTCGGCCGTAACTGGCAGTGTGGTACCCTGCAGTACGACCCGAACCTGCCAGAGCGTCTGGATGCCAGCTATATCGCCGAAGATAACAGCCGTGTTCGCCCGGTCATGCTGCACCGCGCCATCCTCGGTTCGTTCGAGCGCTTTATCGGCATGCTGATCGAGCACTACGCTGGCGTGTTCCCGGCGTGGCTGGCACCGACCCAGGCGGTGATCATGAATATCACCGACAAACAGGCCGATTTCGCCCTCGAGGTTGAGAAATCTCTGAACGGTAGCGGTTTCCGTGCCAAGTCGGACTTGAGAAATGAGAAGATCGGCTTTAAAATCCGCGAGCATACTTTGCTCAAGGTCCCGTACCTTTTGGTTATAGGGGATCGCGAAGTCGAAACGCAGACCGTTGCAGTGCGTACTCGCGAAGGCGCAGACCTGGGCTCCATGCCCGTCGCCCAATTCGCTGAGCTTCTGACACAAGCGGTTTCCCGGCGTGGTCGCCAAGAATCGGAGTAATGACTATTAAGCGTGAAATGAGAAACGATAAGCGTGCTGTACCGAAGGCCCCGATCAACGAGAATATCTCGGCCCGCGAGGTTCGGTTAATTGGCGCAGACGGCGAGCAGGTTGGCATCGTCTCGATTGATGAAGCGCTGCGTATCGCTGATGAAGCGAAGCTGGACCTGGTAGAAATCTCTGCAGACGCGGTACCGCCCGTCTGCAAGGTCATGGACTACGGCAAGCACCTCTTCGAGAAGAAGAAGCAGGCCAACGAAGCCAAGAAAAACCAGAAGCAGATCCAGATCAAAGAAATCAAGTTTCGTCCAGGGACGGAGGATGGGGATTACCAGGTAAAACTACGCAACCTGGTACGTTTCCTTACCGATGGGGACAAGGCCAAGATCTCTCTGAGATTCCGTGGTCGTGAGATGGCCCACCAGGAGCTGGGCATGGAGTTGTTGAAGCGGGTTGAAAATGACCTGCTTGAATACGGCACCGTTGAGCAGCATCCGAAGATGGAAGGACGCCAGCTTATGATGGTCATCGCCCCCAAGAAAAAGAAGTAATCTCCCGGGCACGGCAGGCCTGATGATTATGTGTAATTTTATCGAATGCGGAGTTCCAACATGCCAAAAATGAAAACCAAAAGCGGTGCTGCGAAGCGCTTCCTGAAGACAGCTTCGGGCTTCAAGCACAAGCACGCTTTCAAGAGCCACATCCTGACCAAAATGTCGACCAAGCGTAAGCGTCAACTGCGCGGTGCCAGCTTGCTGCACCCGTCTGACGTGGCAAAAGTCGAGCGCATGCTGCGCGTTCGTTAATTCTGGTTAAGATAGAGGAAGTTACTCATGGCTCGTGTTAAGCGTGGCGTCATCGCTCGTAAGCGTCACAAGAAAATTCTGAAACTGGCTAAAGGTTACTACGGTGCACGCTCGCGCGTATTCCGCGTAGCCAAGCAAGCGGTCATCAAGGCAGGCCAATACGCCTACCGCGACCGTCGCCAGAAGAAGCGTCAGTTCCGCGCACTGTGGATCGCTCGTATCAACGCCGGTGCCCGCAATAACGGTCTGTCCTACAGCCGTCTGATTGCTGGCCTGAAAAAGGCTTCGATCGAAATCGACCGTAAGGTTCTGGCCGATCTGGCAGTGAACGAAAAAGCGGCGTTTGCTGCGATTGTCGAGAAAGCTAAAGCCGTTCTGGCTTAAGTACCCGCGACAATCACCCGGCGGCGCTAGCGCCGTCGGGCATTGAACGTCATCGATAGGGGAAGAGCCTTCAAAGCTCTTCCCCTATTTTCGTATCTGGAGTCTGTACATGGAAAACCTGGATGCGCTGGTCTCCCAAGCCCTAGAGGCCGTGGAGCGCGCTGAAGACATCAATGCCCTGGAACAGATCCGGGTTAATTATCTCGGCAAGAAGGGCGAACTGACCCAGGTGATGAAGACCCTGGGCAACCTGCCAGCCGAAGAGCGGCCGAAAGTCGGCGCGCTGATCAACGACGCCAAAGAGCGCGTCACCGTTGTGCTCAATGCCCGCAAGGCTGCCTTTGAAGAAGCCGAGCTCAGCGCTCGCCTGGCTGCCGAATGCATTGACGTCACCCTGCCAGGCCGCGGCCAGGCCACCGGTGGCCTGCACCCGATCACCCGTACACTCGAGCGCATCGAGCAGTTCTTCACCCACATCGGCTACGGCATTGCCGAAGGCCCAGAGGTCGAAGACGACTACCACAACTTCGAAGCGCTCAACATCCCTGGCCACCACCCGGCGCGGGCGATGCACGATACCTTCTACTTCAATGCCAACATGCTGCTGCGCACCCACACCTCGCCGGTGCAGGTGCGGACCATGGAGTCCACCCAGCCGCCCATCCGCATTGTATGCCCGGGCCGCGTATACCGCTGTGACTCGGATATCACCCACTCGCCGATGTTCCACCAGGTCGAAGGCCTGCTGATCGATCGCGATATCAACTTCGCCGACCTCAAGGGCACTATCGAAGAATTCCTGCGGGTGTTCTTCGAAAAAGAACTGGCGGTGCGTTTCCGCCCGTCGTTCTTCCCCTTCACCGAGCCGTCCGCCGAAGTCGACATCCAGTGCGTGATGTGTTCCGGCAACGGCTGCCGCGTGTGCAAGCAAACCGGCTGGCTGGAAGTGATGGGCTGCGGCATGGTGCACCCGAGCGTGCTGCGCATGTCCGGCATCGACCCTGAAGAGTTCCAGGGCTTCGCCTTCGGCATGGGCGCCGAGCGCCTGGCCATGCTGCGCTATGGCGTCAACGATTTGCGTCTGTTCTTCGACAACGACCTGCGGTTCCTTGCCCAATTCCGCTAGGCCCAATCGACGCACATTCTAGGAGAACAGCATGAAATTCAGTGAACAGTGGCTGCGCGGTTGGGTAAACCCGCAAGTCTCCCGTGACGAACTGGTCGCCCGCCTGTCCATGGCCGGCCTCGAAGTCGACAGCGTTACCCCCGCTGCCGGCCAGTTCAGCGGCATTGTCGTGGGCGAAATCCTCGCCACCGAACAGCACCCGGACGCCGACAAGCTGCGCGTGTGCCAGGTGAGCAACGGCCAGGAAACTTTCCAGGTCGTGTGCGGCGCCCCTAACGCCCGCCCAGGCATCAAGGTGCCGTTCGCCATGATCGGCGCCGAGCTGTCTGGCGACTTCAAGATCAAGAAGGCCAAGCTGCGCGGCGTCGAGTCCTTCGGCATGCTGTGCTCGGCGGCCGAGCTGGAAATCAGCGAAGAGAACGACGGCCTGCTGGAGTTGGCGGCTGATGCCCCGGTTGGCGAAAACATTCGCACCTACCTGAGCTTGGACGACGCCAGCATCGAGATCGGCCTGACGCCCAACCGCGGTGACTGCCTGTCCATCGCCGGCCTGGCCCGCGACGTCAGCGCGTTGTACGACACCCCGGTCACCCGCCCGGTGGTGCCTGCCGTAGCGCCTGCCCACGACGAAGTGCGCCCGGTGGAGGTCAGCGCCCCGGCTGCCTGCCCACGCTACCTGGGCCGCGTTATCCGTAACGTCGACCTGAGCAAGCCGACCCCACTGTGGATGGTCGAACGCCTGCGCCGCAGCGACGTGCGCAGCATCGACGCTGCCGTCGACATCACCAACTACGTGATGCTCGAACTCGGCCAGCCGATGCACGCCTTCGACCTGGCAGAAATCAACGGCGGCATCCGCGTACGCATGGCCGAAGAGGGCGAAAAACTCGTCCTGCTCGACGGCCAGGAAGTTGCCCTGCGCGCAGACACCCTGGTAATCGCCGACCACACCCGCGCCCTGGCCATCGCCGGCGTCATGGGTGGCGAGCACAGCGGTGTGAACACCGAAAAAACCCGCGACCTGTTCCTGGAAAGCGCCTTCTTCGAGCCGATTTCCGTTGCCGGTAAAGCCCGTTCCTACGGCCTGCACACCGATGCCTCGCACCGCTACGAGCGCGGCGTCGACTCGCAGCTGGCCCGCGAAGCTATCGAGCGCGCCACCCAGCTGCTGCTGGACATCGTTGGCGGCGAAGCCGGCCCGGTCGTTGAAGCTGTCAGCGAGCAACACCTGCCAAAAGTGGCCCCCGTCACCCTGCGCGCCGAACGCATCACCCAGATGCTCGGCATGGAAATGGACCCAGCCCAGGTCGAGCAACTGCTCAACGCTCTGGAGCTGACCACCACCAAGAGTGGCGGCTCTGAAGGTGTAGCGCAGTGGACCGTCAACGTCCCGAGCCACCGCTTCGACATCAGCCTGGAAGTGGACCTGATCGAAGAGCTGGCCCGCCTGTACGGCTACAACAACCTGCCGGTTCGCTACCCGCAAGCCCGCCTGGCGCCAAAAGGCAAGCCGGAAACCCGCGGTGACCTGCCGACCCTGCGCCGCCTGCTGGTTGCCCGCGGCTACCAGGAAGCCATCACCTACAGTTTCATCGACCCGAAACTGTTCGAACTGTTCAGCCCGGGCGTAGAGCCGCTGTTGCTGGCCAACCCCATTTCCAGCGACATGGCCGCCATGCGCGCCTCGCTGTGGCCGGGCCTGGTCAAGGCACTGCAGCACAACCTGAACCGCCAGCAAGACCGCGTGCGCCTGTTCGAAAGCGGCCTGCGCTTCGTCGGCCAACTGGGTGACCTGCAACAGCAGCCAATGATTGCCGGCGTAATCACCGGCAGCCGCCTGCCAGAAGGCTGGGCCAACGGCCGCGACGGCGTCGACTTCTTCGACGTAAAAGCCGACGTCGAAGCCCTGCTGGGCTACTCCGGCGCCCTGAGCGACTTCACCTTCAGCGCCGGCAAACACCCAGCCCTGCACCCAGGCCAGACCGCCGCCATCGAGCGCGACGGCAAACTGGTCGGCTACCTTGGCGCCATCCACCCAGAGCTGGCCAAAGCCCTGGGCCTGGATCGCCCGGTGTTCCTGTTCGAGCTGGTGCTGGGCGATGTGGTCGAAGGCCGCCTGCCGAAATTCAGCGAGCTGTCCAAGTTCCCGGAAACCCGTCGCGACCTGGCTTTGATTGCAGGACGTGATGTAGCTTCTAGCGCGGTGCTTGAATTAATTCGTGACAATGCAGGCGAATGGCTCACAGACCTCAGGCTGTTTGATGTCTACCAAGGTAAAGGCATTGATCCTGATAGAAAAAGCCTTGCCGTTGGCTTGACCTGGCAGCATCCATCGCGCACTCTTAACGACGATGAGGTGAACACTACCCTGCAAAACATCCTCACCTCGCTCGAACAAAGGTTGAACACCACGTTAAGGAAATAACGGCATGGGTGCTCTGACGAAAGCTGAGATGGCCGAAAGGCTGTACGAGGAGCTGGGGCTTAACAAGCGTGAGGCCAAGGAGCTGGTCGAGCTGTTTTTCGAAGAAATTCGGCACGCACTTGAAGAGAACGAGCAGGTGAAGCTGTCCGGTTTCGGCAACTTCGACCTTCGCGACAAACGCCAGCGGCCGGGCCGCAACCCTAAAACAGGGGAAGAGATCCCGATCACTGCACGGCGCGTCGTCACCTTTCGTCCAGGGCAGAAGTTGAAGGCCCGGGTTGAGGCCTATGCTGGAACCAAGCCATAACGACGAACTGCCCCCCATACCGGGCAAACGCTACTTCACCATTGGTGAAGTCAGCGAGCTGTGTGCTGTAAAGCCACACGTGCTGCGGTACTGGGAGCAGGAGTTCGACCAGCTTAATCCTGTGAAGCGGCGGGGGAATCGGCGGTATTATCAGCGGCAGGATGTGCTGATGATCCGCCAGATTCGTGCGCTGCTTTATGACCAAGGGTTCACCATTGGCGGGGCGCGGTTACGGCTCTCCAGTGATGAGGCTAAGGATGAATCCAGCCAGTACAAGCAGCTGATTCGGCAGATGATTGTTGAGTTGGAGGATGTGTTGGTGGTTTTGAAGAAGTGAGATCTTTCGCATAGGTGGAATTTTTTTAAGAAAAAGCTTCCACTTATCAGATGGTTAGGGTACATTCTTCAACGTCCTCAGCAACATTGAGGACATGCTTCAAGCCCAGTCGGGGCGTAGCGCAGCCCGGTAGCGCACTTGCATGGGGTGCAAGGGGTCGAGTGTTCGAATCACTCCGTCCCGACCATTATTGAAACGGAAAAGCCCAGTCGGTGACGACTGGGCTTTTTCGCGTTTCCGTGCTTAATGCGGAATGTGAAACATGGTATCTATGAACGCTGCAGAGGTGATCTTTGGAATGGATCGCCACAAATAATTAGCTTGCCCCGTTAGCAGGCGGGTGGCACTAGACGAGCTGGCTCGCAGCACCAGGGATTTTCCCGGGAGCATCCCGTGGTCGCGGAGGAGCCGTACTGCATTTGAGCTATCATTTCGGCCTTATTGCAGGCACCGGGCACCATACGTTCGCAAGGGAAGTTAGAAAGCGTGTAGGAACACGCTCAGGGCCCTTCTGATGGTGTGGGCTGAGCGTCCGCGATGGGTCCAAAAGCCTTAGTTCACAGGCCGTGATGCCTTGCTGGCTTGATTTCGCGTAGGAAAAAGCTGAGAGTGGCGGAGAAAATTGCCGCAAGGACGCACAGTTAGTGACTCAGCTTTCCCTACTGAAAAGCCCCGCCGCTGTACAGGCTGCAATGGATGAGTTTTCGCGTTTGGGGCGTGTGGCGTTTCTCAAGCGATACGGCTTTGATAAGTCTAGGGATTACATGGTCCGCAACCCTCGAACTGGCGAGCCATGTGATTCCAAGGCGATTGTGGGTGTTGCCTTTGGTAAGCAGTTTCCTACTCAAGGCGTGCTCGGGGCGGATGATTTCTTAGGCGGTGAAATGACCGTAGTTCCGCTGCTTCGGAGCTTGGGTTTTGAGGTTACACGAACCGGGCAGGATTGGACGGAGGATGAAGTCCACGCCACAGTCGTGGACTATTTTGAAATGCTGCGCTTGGAAGCTGATGGCGTGGGCTTCAACAAGTCCGGCCACAACGAGGTCTTGCGCAAGCAGCTCAGGGGGCGAAGCAAAGCTTCTGTAGAGCTCAAACATCAAAACATTAGCGCCATTCTCGCAGGCATGGGCCTGCCTTTCATTCAGGGCTACAAACCGCGTGGCAACAGCCAATTATTGTTGCGCAAGGCTGTCCAGGATTATGTGCTTCGACATTCCACAGATGTGGGCAAGATCGTTGACGCATTGGAGGAGGTAAAAACTCCGGCACAGAAAACTTACTCCGCTGTGCTAATCGAGTCTCCGGTCATGGAGGAGAGGCAAAAACTCGTTGTGCCGACCCATCCACGACAACGCCTACCGCGCAAGCTTGACCACGCCGCTCGGGACGAAGCGAATCGTAAATTGGGCCGATTGGGGGAGGATTGGGTAATTGGTTACGAGCAGCATCGCCTGACTGAAATTGGTCATCCAGAGTTGTTCCAGAGGCTGGAGTGGATCTCGGATACTCAAGGTGATGGCGCCGGCTACGACATTCTCTCGTTCGAAAGCCCTGCTCTCCATCGCTATATCGAGGTGAAGGCGACGAATGGAGGGATCGCATCCTCATTCATCGTTAGCCACAATGAGCTGGAGTTCTCTGTGGAAGCAGGGGGCCAGTTTTATCTTTATCGGGTTTTCCAGCTTAGCGGTGAGCCAAAGCTCTTCATTCTGCGAGGTGACTTGTCGAACCAGCTCTACCTAAAACCGTTGGACTTCAGGGCGAGCTTCCGCGAGCACTTCCGCTAGTAAAGCAAATTTTTTAATTTATGTGCTTAGCGTCAGTTGGCTTTAGAGCATGCCTGCGTTGGAAATCATGGAGGAGCAATGTCAGTGTCGATTGATCACACCCTCAAGGTTTTAGAAGTATTAAGCCGCTGTGAACCACGTAAAGTCCGCCGCACCGATGTAGAGGCTAGATCTCAGTTAATCGCAAATGGGTGCCTAGGTTTTTCGTTTATTTTTTTACTCGCAAACGGATTGTTCGTATTTTTTTACAATGTTAAGCCTCCATCCGTGGCAGCCAAAATATTTGTAGTTGTGATGTTTCTACTCACTACGATTCTGGCTCTGGCTGCTTTAATAATTCCAATGATCGCCTCATTAGTATTGCTGCGGAAATGGAAAGCGCTAGCCCTTAACAGCTTGTGTGAGGATGTGCGCCATGAGCATAAGCTGGCTGGTCAATTGGAGTTTTATGGACTTCCTGTATTGAAGGACGCACGATTTTGGTTGGAAAGGCGAGTCAGCCGAATAAATGCTACTTCAGGAAGATTTTTTGGTGAGAAAACAGCAGTCGTTGGTCTGCTGGCGACCTCATACTCGTTTGTCGGCGAATTTGGTGGTTTGAACTGGGTTGGGCAGACACTCGCAGCAGGCTTCACGCTGGATAATCTTGGTAATACCCTGCTGCTTTGGGTTGGGGCTTTTTTGTTTGGTTTTTCAATAGGGGCGATATTGTTGGGATGTCTTGCGGCCCGTTATCGCTACCAAATCGAAATTCTTGATGTGGCTTTGAAGGATGCTAGTAAAGAAAGCCCAGAACTGGATGTTAGTTTGGAACATTCGAAAGTGGGTGAGTAATGTTCCTGATAGATAACAGGGCCGCAGCGCGGCCCTCTTGCGACGCAAGACTGCTTCCACATAGAGAAAATCTACTGTGAATTGTCAGCGGTCCTTCATCATCCCCAGCTCCGCATCATCCATCAGCGCTTTGGCCAAAGCGCAAAGGTAGTGGGAGGCCCAAATCAGCTGTGGCTTGTCTTCCATCAAGCCATCCAAGGTCATATCCCTTGCGTAGCCCATCAGCTCTGATGCTTGTTCCCGCGCGCTCTGGCAAGGGATACCGGCTTCAATGCGAAACAGCGGATGGGTCTGGTTTTCACCCTGATAGAAGGTGGTTTTGCCGACGGTGAATGTGGTTTCTTCTGTGGACATTGTTCAATCTCCCCGAAATCTCTAGTGCCTGGGCTGGCCTCTCGCCGGCAAGCCAGCTCCCACAAGTGCTGCATAGGCTTCACGGTCTGCGGCCTTGCACACATCAATGTCGGGGCTCGGCTTGCAGGCGTTTGGTTTCTGAGCGACACATCATTTAGGCTTCAGTGCAAAGTCCTAGGCTCGGTGGGCATCTGCACCTGGATCAGTGCGGACTCAAGCAAAGCTCGCAGCGTCTCCAGTTCATGCATCGAGGCCATCATCAGAATCGACGCTGGTGACTTGGGCTGTAGCAGCATTGCCTGATGCACAACGGTCGCCGCGCATAGCGCGTAGTCCGTGGCTTGGATGAGGGTGTCTTCAAGGCAGAGAGTATTTTGGGGTGGATCTGGGACTATCTTCAGCATGCTTACGCTCCAACAATGGTTGAGCTGCTATCCACTTCGCTGTCAAACGGGAGGGTGGCAGCTGTACGCGGGTTGACAGACCGAGATTGTTGGCACTCGGCGCACACGAGGGTGCCCGCACGTACAGCCGCCATAAGCGTTTGCACACGGACAACAATCGACGGTCTGTCAAAACCGGTCGCTGAATTGGCAGCGACCGGTCGAGACTAGGGCTGACTATTTCCATGTGCAACGAAAAACAGGCGCGAGGAGTATCTTTGGGAAATGGCCTACAAGGAAGGGGTTATTTCTGATTTTTCGACCCGCTGCCGTTCCTCAAGACGTCGACAGGAAACAGGCGGGCAAAAGAAAGCCCGCCGAGGCGGGCTAAGTACTATCACGTAGGGATAGCTTGATACTGCCCAAGCCACTGTGAAAATGGGGTGAAAGAAAAGTCCCCAGAATGTGATCAGCCAGCGACGTTAGCGGGGCCTTGCGCCCTTTACAGCTGGGCTTTGTGCCGCTGGTAGCGCTGAAAACGGGTAACAGCGATCTGGACGGCAGCTGCCACGAGGCACAGCAGGCCGATTTTCCAGCTGCCCTCCAGGCCGTAATGCTCGGCGATTTTTCCAGTGAGTAGGACGCTAACGAAGATGGCGAAAGGCAGGATCAATTTGTTCATCGGGTCTTCCAGCAGGCTGCAAATGGCTTGGGTGAGGATGCGGTCACCCAGCGGAAATGCCGCGATCTTAGCAAATCTGCTACCGGCTTTGTGGTCACATCCCCAGCGGCTGCAAGGTCTGCTGTCTGTAGCGCGATAATAGCAAAGGGGCAGCATGGACTTCCGCCGTTCGGCGCTCGAAACTGATCCACTCTCATCTCGACCAGGGCAGGTCATGAATAACCTGAAACGGACCACCTCTCTCATCCTACTGCTGGCAGTGGCTTCGTTAACCGCTTGCGTCCCTTGGAAACGCGAGCGTGCCGCCTACGCGGACCTCTGCGAATCCCAGTTCCAGTTCAAGGTGCCAGGGCCGCAGGGTGAGACCACGCTTTACCTGGAAACCTACCTCTACGACCACGCCGCCCTATGGGGCGAAAAGCCCTACAAGCAAGCCCTGTACGTGCAGTACCCGGGCGAGAAGTACTCGCGGCAGGAATTTTATGTGCAAATGGTCGCCTACAACAAAGACCGTCAGCGCCCGTCGACTGGTTCCAAGCGTGGCGAGCCGCCGATACCGGTGCTGTACGACAGCCGTCAGGCTTACATTACCTTTGAAGACGGTTCGCGGCTGAATGCACGGCCCGAGGTGTACGTGGGCGTTAACGAGACCTACGACTTTCCGTTGGTAAATGAGAAGACCGCCCGGCCATCGCCGTACGACATCAACAGCGATGAAGTGCACCGGATGATTCCCAAGATGACCAACAACAAGCGCTATGGCTCGGCGTATGTGATTTTCCAGACGGACAAGTTCGATGCGGACTCCAAATGGACGATTCATCTGGGGGCACTGGATGTGCAGGGCCGCAAGGTGGAGATTCCGCCGCTGAAGCTCTGCTATCACCCGGTGAAGAAATGGATTGGGATTGAGCCGCTGATGAGGCCTTAAGGGTATTTCCGAAATGGGCCGGGGTGGGGCCGGGCCTGAGGTCGGCCAGCTATGGCCAATGGGGCCGCTTCGCGGCCCATCGCAGGCAAGCCAGCTCCTACAGCTGGCGGGGTGGGGCAGGGCTTGATGTTGGTCAGTTATGGCCAATGGGGCCGCTTTGCGGCCCATCGCAGGCAAGCCAGCTCCTACAGGTGCGGTGCATGGCTTGCTTTTGGGGCTTGAGGCTTGGGCAGCCGTGGTCAGTCAACCCACCGCCACAGGGGCTCGTCCAGCAAACCCACCCCTCGCAACTGCGTTTGCCCGTGGTGCTTCTCAAGCTCCAGCACATTGCACCCGTCGCACGCGGTCAATGCGTCGATCAGCGGCTTGCTGTGCGACACCACCCACACCTGGCTACGTTGGGAAGCGCGGATGATCAGGCGGGCAAGCGCAGGGAGCAGGTCGGCATGCAGGCTGGTTTCCGGTTCGTTCAGCACCATCAGTGACGGCGGGCGTGGTGTCAGCAGCGCCGCCATCAGCAACAGGTACCTCAAGGTGCCATCCGATAATTCAGCAGCCCCTAACGGGCGCAGCAGCCCATGCTGGTGTAGCCGCACGCTGAACAGCCCGCCCGGCGGTGCATCGATCGCCAGGCGGCTGCCGGGAAACGCGTCGTCCAGCGCAGCTACCAGGTCTTCGACATCACCTATCTCGATAATGGTCTGCAGCGCCGAAGCGAGGTTGCGGCCGTCGTGATGCAACACTGGCGACCGGGTACCCAGCTGTGGCTGTCGGCAAGGCGCGTCGCGGTCGATGCGAAAGTGGTCGTAGAACCGCCAGCTGTTGATGAACGCGCGCAGCTCACCAATCTCTGGCGCCTGGCGGGGCCGGCCGACGATGTTGAAAAAGCTTTCGCCGCTGTCGGCATGCTGATCGAGCACCGCCCAGCTGCGGCCCTCGCGGGCGCGCACCAGGGCGTTCTTGCGCTCGACCAGCAATGAAGCGGGCCGGTAGGCGCCAGCGCCCCAGATGGCCTCGCACTTTATCTCAGGGTCGAGCATGAACGCGGTTGGATACGGCAGGGGAATCGGCAGGCCGAGGGAGATGGCAAAACCGAAATGCTCGGTGGCAAAGCCCAGGCGCAGGCGCCTGGCTTCGCTCGGGTGCTGGCCTTGGATGGGCACTTCGCCGCGCCTCATCCGTGCGCTGGTTTCCGGGCCAGCCCACCAGGTCGAATCCAGCCCGCCTTCACGGGCCAGGGCTTCGATCACGCCGCCCTGGGCGGTTTCGGCCAGCAGGCGCAGGGCTTTGTACAGGTTGGATTTGCCGCTGCCGTTGGCACCGGTCACCAGGTTGAGCTGGCCTAACGGCAACACCAGGTGGTTGATCGAGCGGTAGTTGCCGATGGCGAGGGTGGTGAGCATGCGGTGCGTCCCAGCTTGACTGAGTGAGCGATTGTGGCCGAACTGCACCTGGCTTACTACCGCTCAACACGGCTGCGGGGGAGGGGCATGCACCCATCAAAAGCCGTTCCGCTTGGCTGCCGTCACCGAAAGTTGTCACGGCCATTGCGAAATTCCTGGTTTCGGCTAACTTGTACAAAAACCTGTACAAGCATGAGAGGTTGTACATGTCTTGCAAGTGGCCCTTCACGCTGTACTTTGACGGCGCCTGCCCATTGTGCGCTCGGGAGATAGCCTTTCTGCGCAGGCAATCGACCGGGGCAAAGCTCATCCTGGTGGACATCAGTGATGACGATTTCGATCCGGCAGCATTGGGCTTGACGGTTGAGCAACTGAGGTCGTGCCTGCATGGAAGGTTCGCGAGCGGGCACTGGGTTACAGGCTTGGACGCCACCTTGTGGAGTTGGCGTGCTGCCGATGTGGGCATGTGGGTCGCGCCACTGGCCTGGCGTCCGCTACGTCCCCTGTTTTCGGTGCTTTACAGACTGTTCTGCCGTTTGAGGCCACACTTGGCCTGGCTACCACATCCCGCTGGCGGGCACCGCTGTAGCGGTGAGGAGTCCAAATGTCACATTCGTTAGCCGAGCACTATCATGAAATCCTGGTCGGTATTGGTGAAAACCCCCAGCGCGAAGGGCTCCTGGACACACCCCAGCGTGCGGCCAAAGCGATGCAGTACCTGTGCAACGGGTATGCGCAGAATCTTCACGAGGTCGTGAACGGTGCTTTGTTCGAGAGTGAAAACGATGAAATGATTGTGGTGCGCGACATCGAACTCTACTCCTTGTGCGAACACCACCTGTTGCCATTCATTGGCAAGGCGCATGTCGCGTACCTGCCAACAGGGCGCGTGTTAGGGCTTTCCAAGGTTGCACGCGTGGTGGACATGTTCGCCCGTCGTTTACAGATACAGGAAAACCTCACGCGGCAAATTGCGTATGCCGTGCAGGAAGTCACGGATGCCGCAGGGGTAGCGGTCGTGATCGAAGCCAAGCATATGTGCATGATGATGCGCGGTGTGGAGAAGCAGAACTCGGTGATGATGACATCCGTGATGTTAGGTGAATTTCGCGACGCCCCGTCGACGCGGCACGAATTCCTTAACCTCATTGGACGACACAATTGACACCCGGTCCTGAACCGCTGCGAAGGGGCGCCCAGATGAATACCGATGCTACTGCTTTATCTCCAAGCCGCTTCGCTGTCCTGGGGTACGGCGGTCTGCTGCCGTTTATTGGTTTGACGTTGCTCATCTTTTTTGGGGCTGAATATCGAGCGTTTTTCTCGATGATGCTGGTGGGCTATGGCGCGGTGATATTGAGCTTCGTCGGTGCCCTGCACTGGGGGTTCGCCATGACGTTGCAGGGGTTGCCCGCGAAGCAGCGTCAAGAGCGACTGGTGTGGAGTGTCATACCGGCCCTGATCGGTTGGGTTGGCACGTTGCTGCCTGTGCCATTGGGGTGTCTGGTGTTGACCTTTGGTTTTATCGGCCATCTTTGGCAGGACCGCAAACTGGCGCAAGCGGTGCCTGGGTGGTATCTGCCGATGCGCGTGCAGCTCACTGCTGTAGCGAGCCTCTGTTTGCTGATCAGTGGACTTGCGGTATCCCTTCATTTTTGAAACCCCAAGCCACCCTTGATGAGTCACTTCTCCGGCCCACCCCAAATATCTGTCCCGATGCACACAACCCCGTCAAATAACAAACGCGCCGTTCTCACCAACCCGCACCCTTTGATCACGCCATGTTCCAGGCTGATTTCCACCGTAAATTCCCCACTCGGATGCTCCACCGCCAAACGCTGACGATCACCGCCTGGCGTGCGGGCAAGGCCCTGTGCAACCGACCCTTCAATCAAGCAGGCCGTAGCGACACTTACCGCACCAAACACCCCGATGGACGCATGGCAACGGTGCGGGATGAACGAGCGCGTATTGACCGTGCCGCCGTTGCGCGGTGCCGACAGCAGGCACATTTTCGGCACATTACGCTGGCTCACATCACCCAGGTTCATGCGTGGGCCCAGGTGCAGGCGGATAGCCTCCAGGCGTGTTTTCAGGGCGCTGTCGGCCTCCAGCGTTTCGCAAGGCTCGTAGCCCGTCACGCCAAGGTCTTCGGCACGCAGCAGCACTACCGGCATGCCGTTGTCGATGCAGGTGACTTCCAGGCCATCGACACGGTCGCGGCTGTTGCCGGTGGGCAGCAGGGCTCCGCAGCTGGCGCCGGCCACGTCGGCAAACGTCACCACCAGCGCCGCCGCGCGGCCCGGCACCCCATCAATGTGGGTATCGCCGGCGTACTCCACTTGGCCATCGGTGGTCGGCACCTGGGCGATGGCGATCTGCCCGGTGTTTTCCATGAAGATGCGCACCGGTGTGCTCGCGCCGCTGGCGGTCACCAGGCCGCGCTCGAGGGCGAACGGCCCTACGCCGGCCAGGATGTTGCCGCAGTTCTGCCCATAGTCCACCCGTGCCTCGTCCACCACCACCTGAGCGAACAGGTAGTCGACGTCGGCGTCATCGCGCTGCGAGGCGCGGATGATGGCGACTTTGCTGGTGAGCGAGTCGGCGCCGCCGATGCCGTCAATCTGCCGGGCATCGGGCGAGCCCATCACCGCCAGCAGCACCCGGTCACGCAGCGGGCCAGGGGCGGGCAGGTCGTCATACAGAAAATAGGCGCCCTTGGAGGTGCCGCCGCGCATCAGCAGGCAGGGGATGCGGGTCTGGCCCATGTTCAGCCTTCCAGGTCTGTGAGGTGGTCGACATAATGCAAACCCTTCGCCGCCAGGCGCGGTCGCATCTCATAAATATCCAGGCCAAGCTCGCCGGCGGCCAGGCGCTGGCGTTTGCGTTCTTCCAGGTCGGCGCGCTGGGTGGCGGCATCGAGTACCGCCTGGGCTTCGCCATGGCGCACCACCACGACACCGTCGTCATCGGCCACCACGATGTCACCGGCCTTTACCAGCTGCCCGGCACACAGCAGTGGCAGGTTCACCGAGCCCAGCACTTCCTTCACGGTGCCCTGGGCGTTGATGGCGCGGGACCACACGGCAAAGCCCATGTCGCGCAGTGTCTGGCTGTCGCGCACGCCCGCATCAATCACCAGGCCGCGCACGCCGCGGGCCTGGAGCGAGGTCGCCAGCAGGTCGCCGAAATAGCCATCGCTGCACGGCGAACTGGGCGCCACCACCAGCACGTCGCCCGGGCGGCACTGCTCCACGGCAACATGGAACATCCAGTTGTCGCCAGGGGCCACCAGCACGGTTACCGCGCTGCCGGCCACGGTCACACCCTGCTGGATGGGGCGCACGGCAGTGTTGAGCAGCCCCTTGCGACCTTGGGCCTCATGCACCGTGGCGACACCCAGCCGGCCCAGGGCATCAATCATGTGTGGCTCAACGCGCGGGATATTACGCACCACGATGCCGGTCTTGCCGATCAGCCCGCTCATGCCAGGTTCTCCGTCACACGCGGGAACACGCTCTGCAGGCCTTCGGCGTAGACGATGTTGCGTGCACTGGCGATGCCCACGTTGCGCTTGGCCTGCACGCCGCGCTGCAGGGCCACGCGGGTGTAGTACTCCCAGAGGTGTTCCTGGCCGGCCATGCACTGGATGGCGGCATACTTTTTGTCCCACACCGCGGTGATGTCCAGGAAGGTGTCCGGGCGCCATTCGCACTGTTCGGGCTGGTGCGGCTCAAAGGCGTACACCGGCGGTGCGCCCACGATCTTCTCGCCCGGCCTGTAGCCTTCAGCCTGCGCGATAATGCGGGCTTCCTGGGCCAGGTGCATGGCCAGCGGGTGGTCGTAGTTGTAGGGGTCTTTAAGGGAGTGGCTGAGCACGAACTCCGGTTGGACACGGCGATACACATCGGCCAGGCGGAACAGGGTGTCCTTGTCGGCGCGCATCGGGTAGTCGCCGATGTCAAAGAACTCCACGCTGGCACCGAGGATTTCGGCCGCCGCCATGGCCTCTTCACGGCGGGCGTCCTTGACCTTGGCTTCGGTCATTTCACCCTTGCGCCACAGCTTGGCAGACTCACCACGCTCACCGAAAGACAGGCAAACCACGTGCATGGCATAGCCTTGCTCGGCGTGCAGCGCAATGGCGCCACCGGCACGCCAGACAAAGTCGGCCGAATGTGCGCTGACCACCAGGGCGGATTTTTGTGGGGTATTCATTGCTTGTTGGCTCCTGCAGTGGGGGTTGGCGCAGGATGTCATTGGCCTGTGCAGGGCACTAATGCGTTCATTTGCAACGGCTATGCGTTTTATTTATTGCCGGGCAAGCGGGGTAGAGGCATAGTCGCCGCAGTCACGAGCCGAGCGCCGGGGAACCTTCATGATCGACGTCGAACTGCCCAACCTGATGCAAGTACGCGCGTTCATCCGGGTAGCCGAGCTGGGCAGCGTTTCGCGGGCGACGGAGGTGTTGTTCCGTGCTCAGTCCGTGGTCACCCGCGCCATTGCCGAGCTGGAGGCGCGCTTTGCCGTGCCCCTGTTCGAGCGCCATGCCAATGGCATGCGCCTGACCGACTACGGCGAGTGCCTGCTGCCGCGTGCACAGCGGGTGTTGGCGGAACTGGACGGCGTGCCGAGTTTGCTGGGCACCGCGCAGGGCGAGCCCCTCTACCTGTTTCAGGCGCGGCGCCTGCAGGTGTTCGTGAAACTGTGTGAAACACGGCACATGCAAACCGTGGCGCGGCACTTCGGCCTTAGCCAGCCGGCCGTCAGTGCTGCTTTGAAGGTGCTCGAAGGCGGGTGCGGGCAGCCCTTGTTCGTGCGTACGTCGCGCGGCCTGCAGCCCACTGTGGCCAGCCGGGACATTCTGTTCCCCATACGCCGGGCGCTGAACGAGTTGCGCCTGTTGGACAGTGACCTCAGCGCGATGCAAGGCACCCTGCGTGGGGTGGTGCACGTGGGCGCGTTACCATTGGGCCGCTCGCGCATTCTGCCGGATGCCATTTTACGCTTCACTGCCCAGCATCCCCAGGTTCGGGTGGTGACCAACGAAAGCCCGTTCGACCTGCTGGCAACCGAGCTGCGGGTAGGGGATGTGGATTTTGTGCTGGGCGCCTTGCGGCCTTACAACTATGCCAGCGACCTGGTGGGCGAGCCGCTCATCAACGAGGAAATGGTGCTGCTGGCCCGTCGGGGGCATCCGCTGTTGCACACCCACCTGACGCTCCATGGCGTGCACCAGGCGCGCTGGGTGTTGCCGCGGGCCGGCTCGCCTGCGCGCCAACTGCTGGACAACTGCTTTGCCGCCGCCGGCCTGGCAGCGCCGTGGCCGGTGGTGGAAAGCGCTGATCTGGCGGTTATCCGTGGCCTGTTGGTGCGTTCGGAGATGCTGGCAGCGGTGTCTGCGCACCAGCTGGCCTACGAGATTGCCAGCGGCGAACTGCAACGCCTGCCGCTGGCCCTGCCCGGTACCGCCCGCGCCATCGGCCTGATTCAGCGCAGCGGCTGCCTGCAATCGCCGGCGGCGGTTGCGCTGATGGCTTGTATCCGCCAGGTCATCACTGAGCAGGCGTAAGCCCAGGAGGGTGCCTTGTAGCAGGCTCAGCGGGCTGCATTAGTCAGTTGGGCGCTTTGCCGGCCACCGAGTAGCGAACCTGCTGGTTACGGGTTTTCATGAAGTCTTCGATGCTCTGCCCGCGCATGGCGGCGTAAATATCCAGGTTGGACACACCCAGCACGGCGCCCAGCTTCTCCAGCACGAAGAAGATCACCCCGTAGTGGATCAGCCCACGCCAGTCGCGGCGGCGCAGCAAGTCGCTTTCTTCTTCGCTCAGGCCTGCCTCGCTGTACAGCGCTTCGGGCTCGCTGAGGAAGCGCTGGCGCCAGTGCGGCTCGATCATGCGATGCAAGAACTTGTTCAGGCGGTAGCCTTTGGCACTGCGCTCCAGGGTGTAGGGATAGGTGCCTTCAAGCTGCTGCGCCCCAGCCAGCTGATGCTGCATGTGCTGGCGGTGGCGTTCGTTGACCGGCGCCGGCAGCGCCTGGTCGCGGTTTTCCAGCAGCAGGGTGGCGATGCCGGTCATCGACGGCAGGTAGTAGCTTTGGTGCTTGCGCTCAACATTGGCAGACAACGCGCCGCGCATGATCAGCCAGGTGATCACCTCGGCGCCTTCCATGCCCCCGAGCGTGGCGTACTCGGCCAGCGTCATCTCGGTAAGGCGCTGCGGGTCATTTACCAGCAGGTCAAGGAACTGCGCGTCCCACTCCGGGTTGTTGAAGCCGCAACGCTCGCCATGCACCTGGTGCGACACCCCGCCGGTGGCGACGATCGCCACCTTGAGGTCCTCGGGGTAGCTCTCGATGGCGCGGCGCAGCGCCTGGCCCAGTTTGTAGCAGCGCCGCGCCGTGGGTATCGGCAGTTGGAGTACGCCGACCTGCAGCGGCACGATCTGTACGGGCCAGCTTTCATCACAGGGCAGTAGCGCCGACATGGGCGAGAAGAAGCCGTGGTCCAGCGGCTTGTCGCGGAAAAAGCTCATGTCGAACTCATCGGCCATCAGGCTCTGGCCGATGTGCCGTGATAGCGCCGCATGGCCGCCTACTGGCGGCAGGTCCCGTGGGTTGCCCCCTTCATCGGCCACGCCGTATTGCTCGTCTACACCCAGGGTGAAGGCACTGTAATGATCAAAGAAGAACGAGGTGACGTGGTCGTTGAAGATGTAGAAGAGTACGTCCGGCTGGCGCTGCTGCAACCACGTGCGAATCGGCTCGAAGCTTTCGAAGATCGGCGCCCAGGCGGCTTCTTCCTGTTTGTCGTGGTCGACTGCGAAGCCGATGGTTGGGGTATGGGAGACGGCCAGGCCACCAATGATACGAGCCATGTGAAGGTCCTCTTTTACAGGTTACGGCGCGGTTACTGCGGGTGTCGCGCGCAGCCGGGCGTGGCCGTTGGCCAGGATCGCCAGGGCGGCGGCGAATGCCGGCAGGCCGAGGAGGGTGAACAGCAGCGGCAGGCCCAGCCCCAGGCTGAGCACGGCACCACCGATGAGGGAGCCGAAAATGGCCCCGAAGCGCCCGATACCGAGCATCCAGCTTACACCTGTGGCGCGGAACTCGGTCGGGTAGTAGCCAGGGGCGAAGGCGTTAAGGCCGGTCTGCGCGCCGCTCATGCAGAACCCGGCAGCCGCCACGCCCACCACCAGCAGGCTCGACTCCAGGCTCAGGGCGCCCAGTGAGACGATGCAAAGGCCGCCCAAGGCGTAGGCGATGGCGATGGCCCGGTTGGGGTTGTGTCGGTCCATGATCCAGCCGACCACGATTGCGCCCACTGCACCGCCGATCTGGAACAGGCCGGTGATGGTGGCGGCGCGCTCGATGGACAGCCCGCCATCACGCAGCAGGGTCGGCAACCAGCCCATGGTCAGGTAGATCACCAGCAGGCCCATGAAGTAGGTCAGCCACAGGGCCAGGGTGCCAAACCGGTAGCGCTCGCTGAACAGCTGCCGGGCCGGCGCCTTGTGCTGCGTGGTTGGCTCACTGACGATAAAGCGGGTGCCGGCAGCGAAGCGGCCGCCGAGTTTGGCCAAGGCTGCCGCGATCTGGCTGGCCGGTGCCTGGCGTGCAGCAAGGAAGCGGGCGGACTCTGGCAGCAGCCACCACAGCAAGGGCAGCAAGGCCAGTGGCAGCAGGCCGCCGGCCAGCAGTACCGATTTCCAGCCGTGATGAGGGATCAGCCAGGCGGACAAAAAACCGCCCAGGCCCGAGCCCATGTTGAAGCCGGTGAACATGATGGTGATCATCAGCGAGCGGTTGCGTGTGGGCAGGTATTCGGCGAGCAGGGTAGTGCAGTTGGGCATGGCCGCACCCAGGGCAATGCCGGTCAGCAGCCGCAGCACGGCCAGCTCATACGGGTTGCGGGCGAAGGCGCAGGCCAGGCTCAACAGGCTGAAACCGCTGACCGCAACCAGCAGCACTTTCTTGCGGCCCAACCGGTCGGCGTACGGGCCGGCGGTCAGTGCGCCGATGGCAAGGCCGACCATGCCGGCACTCATCACCGGGCCAAAGGCGGCGCGGGACAGGCCCCAGTCCTGCATCAGCGAAGGCGCGATAAACCCCATGACGGCGACATCGAAGCCATCGAACAGCACGATCAGGAAGCACAGCGACAGGATCAGCCACTGGTAGGCAGCAAGGGGGCGGTTATCGATCCAGTCTTTGACATCGATAGGGGCATCGACAGGCGGCTTGGGCATGCGTGGTCACCTTTGTTCTTGTATTGGTGTGAATTGCGCCGGGTTGCGGTAGGGCTTCCAGAGCGCTACGGCCCAGCAGCAATCACCCCGCCGGACTACGGCGTGAGGGCGACTCTAATCCCATGGCCCAGCCAGCGCCTGCGGGATTTCTTTAATGAGATATCTAATTTTTTTATCGCGGGCGTGGTAGCGTTAAGGCGTACGTTAGCTTTATTGTCTGCATCTTTAGCCGCGTCCTAGCCTGTAAAGGTCTGGACAGGTTGGAAGTGAACTGGCGCGTAGCGGTGGCCTGGCAGTTGGCAGTACTCTTGAAAAACACACCACTTCTGCATGGACCGAACAGATGACTCAACCACCGGATGGGCTGCCGATTTACCGAGTGCTGACTGGCCCCGATGACGCTTCCTTCTGCCATAGGGTCAGTGATGCCTTGAAGCTGGGGTATCAACTTCAGGGCTCGCCTGCACTCACGTTCAATGGCAAAAATGTGATCGTGGCGCAGGCTGTTATCTGGCCTGGGGCACGGAATGGGGCCGGCGACTAACCACTCAGGGCCCGTTTCAACACGTCGTAGATTCTGGCATCACCCGATTGAGCAACGTTAAAGCGGAGAAAATCACCCGCAGTCATGGACTGGCTAAAAGCATTTCCGGGCGCTAGCACTACCCCGTCATTCAGACAGGTTCTGGCCAGGGTTGCTGCATCCTTGCCTTGAGGCAGTTGGCACCAGACGTACAGGCCTGCCTTGGGAATTATCCAGGGTTTGATACCAATGGCCTGAAGCCTCGCTACTGTCTTGTCCATTGCCTCGGCCAACCGAAGGCGGACACTCTCCATGTGTTTTCGGTAGCCGCTATCGGTAATAGCGTGATGGATGATGTCCGCGGCCAACCGTCCTCCTCCGAATGTAGTCGCAATCTTGAGGTCGACCAGGCTCTCGATCCATTCACCACGCGCAGCAATGTAGCCGCATCGAACCGAAGCGGAGATGGTCTTGGAAAAGCTGCCTATCTGGATGACACGAGAGAGGCCATCGAAGGCAGACAGCCGTGGCGCGGGATTGGTCTCGAAATCCCCGAAGATGTCGTCCTCGACAATCACGAGGCTAGAGGTATCGGCCAGTTTTAGCAGCCTGTGCGCGGTGACCGGCGACAGGGTGGCTCCGCTGGGGTTGTGGATGCCGGAATTTGTTATGTACAGCCGGGGCGCGTGCGCGAGCAGGGCGGCGCCGAACGCATCGATGTCCGGGCCCGTGGCTGTGTAGGGGACGCCAACAATCTTCACCCTGTGCGCTTTCAATAATGCGTGAAAGTTGAAATAACAGGGGTCGTCCACCAGCACAGTGTCGCCCGGTTCCAGCAGAAAACGGCACACCAGGTCAATGGCGTGAGTGCCCGACTCCGTGAGCATGATCTGTTCCAGAGGGGCTTCGATCCCGGCGGCTGCCAGTCGTCGCGACAAGAATTGCCTGAGGGGCGGATGCCCAAGGGGAGAAGCGTACTCAGTCAACTTCGCAGTATCAGAGCGGGCAACCGTTCGAAGGGCTTTTCGCATGCCAGCTTCGTACATCCAGGAGGGAGGTAGCCACCCGCACCCTGGCTTCAATGCATCGCTGGAGGTTTCAAGGGCCTGGCGCGAGATCCACAGCGGGTCTACCTCCCGATCAAGCTTGGGGCCAAGGTCGGTCAGTGCCAATGGCGCCACTGGCCCGGCTACGTAAAAGCCTGAACCAGGACGGGAGCTGAGTACACCCTGTGCCATCAATCGCTCATAGGCTTCAAGCACGGTGGATACCGATACCTGCATGGTCTGGGCCATGGCGCGGACCGAGGGGATTCTCGCACCTGGCGTGTAGGTGCGAGCGGCGATCCTGGACTGGATCTGACCCATGACAGTTTGAATACGCGTGCCGTTACGTTTCATCGCACCCTCAACTGTGCTGGATTAACATGCATAACAGTTCGGTTTAACTGTATTGGATTGTACGTGGCCCTGGTGAGCCTGTCAGTGATGTACTCAACCCTCGTTTATCGAGGGGTTACCGATGGAAAAATCAACAAGCGGGTGGATCAACGGCTTTATAGGCGTTGCAATCTTTGCGGGCTCGTTGCCGGCAACCCGTGTGGCAGTGGGGGCCTTCGAACCCACGTTTCTGACCTGTGCCAGGGCAACCATTGCCGCCCTGTTGGGGGCGCTTTTTCTGCTCGTGCTTCGGCAGCCGAGACCTGAACGTGCAGATTTGTCGTCATTGGCTATAACAGCGCTCGGCGTTGTCATCGGTTTCCCGCTACTGACTGCACTGGCGCTGCAGCACGTCACCTCTGCTCATTCCATTGTTTTTGTCGGGCTCCTGCCGCTCTGCACGGCAGGGTTTGCCGTTTTACGGGGCGGTGAGCGACCTCGGCCAGGTTTCTGGTTGTTCTCGATCGCAGGTGCCGGGCTGGTCGTTGGCTACGCGTTGATGAATGGGGGAGAGGCGTCGGCGGTGGGCGATCTGCTGATGATGGCGGCGGTGGTTGTGTGTGGGTTGGGTTATGCGGAAGGGGCGCGGCTGTCGAGAACACTGGGGGGGTGGCAGGTGATCAGTTGGGCATTGATTGTGGCATTGCCATTCATGCTGCTGCTGACAATCGCCAATTTCCCAGCGCTAGATGCCTTCGCCAAGGTAAGCGCCCCAGCATGGTTCAGCTTCGGCTACGTTTCACTGTTCAGCATGCTGATCGGCTTTGTGTTCTGGTACCGAGGGCTCGTCCAGGGTGGCATTGCGGCAGTGGGCCAACTGCAACTCTTCCAGCCGTTCATGGGGCTTGGCCTGGCTGCATTGCTGCTGCATGAACACGTCAGCTGGATGATGCTTGTGGTGACGCTCGGCGCTGTCGTCTGTGTTGCCGGGGCCAAGAAATACGCCCGGTAGATGAAGCGTCTTCGTAATACCTCAGTACAAAGACCGCGACCATACCGTTTGATGCCCAGCTTGTGCCGGGTGTAGCCACAGTCTGCGCTCAGGCGCAGGGCATCGCGTTGGGCGCCGGTGCACAGGCCCAGGTGGTAGTAGTCGCTGTGGCCTTTGGCATCGCGGTCGTCGGCATGTGCTTGCCGAATGTGTGATCTAAGCCGCTCAGTCTTCGTCAAGCATGCGACCCCTTACCTACCTCTGAAGGGGATTGAGCCAGGGCCTTTCATGCAAACGCTGTTGAACGAGATTCTTGAAGAAGTACGCCACTTGATCGGCAAGGGCAAAGTGGCTGATTACATCCCTGCGCTGGCCGACGTACCGGCGCAGCAGTTGGGCATCGCGGTCTATAGCAACGATGGCAGCCATTACTGCGCAGGCGACGCAAGGGTGCCTTTTTCGGTCCAGAGTATTTCCAAGGTGTTCAGCCTGGTCCAGGCAATAGGCCACTCAGGTGAAGCCATTTGGGAGCGGCTTGGCCATGAGCCTTCAGGCCAGCCGTTCAACTCGCTGGTGCAGCTGGAGTTCGAGCGCGGGCGCCCGCGCAACCCGTTTATCAATGCGGGGGCGTTGGTGATCTGCGATATCAACCAGTCACGCTTCGCAGCACCCACGTTGTCGATGCGTGATTTTGTTCGACGGCTTTCGGGCAACCCTCACATTTCAATCGATGCCCGTGTCGCCGATTCGGAATATCAGTTCCGTGCGCGCAACGCTGCCATGGCTTACCTGATGCAGTCTTTTGGTAACTTCCATAACGAGGTCGAGCCGGTGCTGCGCAGTTACTTCAGTTACTGCGCGCTGCAAATGAACTGCCTGGACCTGGCCCGGGCATTCTGCTTCCTGGCCAACGACGGGTTCTGCAAGCACAGCGAAGAGCAAATCCTCACCCGGCGCCAGGCCCAGCAGGTGAACTCGATCATGGCCACCAGCGGGCTGTATGACGAAGCCGGTAATTTCGCCTATCGAGTGGGGTTGCCAGGCAAGAGTGGCGTGGGTGGCGGCATTGTGGCAATCGTGCCGGGGCAATTTACCGTATGCGTTTGGTCCCCCGGGTTGAATGCTGCGGGCAACTCCCTCGCGGGCATGGCGGCGCTGGAGTTGCTGAGTTCACGGATCGGGTGGTCGGTGTTTTGATCAGGGGGCGGGCTCGCCGGTAACGGAGCCTGCTATCTCCTGAGTCACCCAACCCTTGAACGCCTCCGCGACCGGCGACGGGTGCATGGCGCCTGACTGGGCCAGCACCACTTTTTGGGGTGACACCTCTTCCAGTAATGGCCGGCACAGCAGCGGTGTACCGTCATAACAGTGGTCCCCGGCGGGGCGGGTGCATGACAAGGCAACCCCGTAGCCATGCGCGACCAGGCCGCGTTGCATCTCGAAGGTCTGGGTGTATTGCTGAGTGCGCGGTTGCAGGTTGTGCGCCCAAAACAGTGAAAGGAAATACTCACGCGTTTGCGCGATGTCCTCAAGAATAAGGCATTCCTGGGCCAGTTCATGCAGCGGTATCGCTGCCAGGTGGGCCAGGCGATGGTCCGTAGCGATGAGCGCGTACGGTTTCAACTCAGCCAGTACCTGGCGCGGCAGCGAGTGATCAAGGCCTATGTCGTAAGTAAGCGCAAGCTCTGCTTTACCGGCGCTCAGGTGGCGGTGCACGCCTGCCAGGTCCGTTTCGAACAGCGTTACCTCGACACCGGGGTACTGCTTGCGAAAGCTCGATAGCAGCCGGGGTGCGAAGTAAGGGCCTAAGTCTTGAAAGCAGATAAGCGACAGATTGCCGCGCAGCAAGCCTTGCGCCGAATCGGCGTTCTGATTCATGGCGATGGCCATGCCAATGATATCGCGGGCCTGTGCGAGCAATCGCGTGCCCGCTGACGTCAGCTCCAGGCCACGGCTGACCTGGCGGCGGAAAAGCCGCTCATTCAGTGCCTCTTCAAGTTGGGCAATGGCAACTGACACCGAGGGCTGTGAAACGTGGCGGGCTCTCGCCGCAGCGCTGATGCTGCCGTGTTCGGCCACGGCGACGAAATATTCGAGTTGCCTGAATGAGAACCCTATCATCTTTTCCTATACTCAGGATTAGGAAATATATTCTTTTCCTATTGGTGCCGAAAAGCAATACTCGCCGTGCACCTTGCAGAGTCCGCTTAACATCTGGCAGTGGTGCTGTTGCCCAATAAAAAGACCAAAGGGTGCTTTATGAAACAGTCCGCCGAATTTCAACTCAGCGAAGAAACCATCGAAGCTTTCCAGCGTGAGGGTGCTGTCTGCGTACGTAATCTGTTCACGCCGGAAGAAGTTGCACTGCTCGAAACGGGTATCGAACAGAACCTGAAAACCCCAAGCGAGCGCGCCAAAGTGGCGAGCCGCCCCGACGACCCGGGTTGGTTCTTCGAGGACTTTTGCAACTGGGGCGATATCGCAGCCTATCGCCAGTTCATCTTCGAAAGCCGGGTGGGTAGCGTTGCTGCTCAACTCATGAACAGCGAGACTGCCCGGCTTTATCACGATCACCTGCTGGTCAAAGAGCCGAACACGCGCCAGCGCACGCCTTGGCACCAGGACCAGCCGTACTACAACATCGATGGGCGCCAGAACTGCAGCATGTGGATGCCTATCGATCCCGTCGCCAGGGAGTCCACCCTTGAATTTGTAGCGGGCTCGCACCTCGGACCGTGGCTGATGCCACGCAGCTTCCTCGACAGCCAGGCGCAATGGTTCCCGGAGGGGAGCCTTGCTGACTTGCCGGATATCGAGGCCGATCGCAGTGCCTGGCATATCCTTGGCTGGGAACTCTCCCCAGGCGACGCGGTGTTCTTCCACATGCTGACCTTGCACGCTTCTGGAGGTGTCGGGGGCAACCGCCGGCGCCGTGCCTTCTCGGTGCGTTTCCTGGGCGACGACATCACTCACGCACCGCGCCAGTGGAAAACTTCACCCCAGTTTCCCGGGCTCGAAACACAATTGGCCAGCGGTGCCCAAATGAACCATGAGTTGTTCCCGGTGCTGTGGCCAAGAGCTTGATGATTGAATAAATGCGTGCCTGATTAAAACGCACAGCATCTGCGCTGTGCGGACCTGATAATAAGATCAAGAAGGTATCTATGAGCGCTCAATCTTCACAACAGCTGAAGCGGGGTCTCTCTACCCGGCATATTCGCTTCATGGCATTAGGTTCTGCTATCGGTACGGGGCTGTTCTATGGCTCGGCATCGGCAATAAAACTGGCAGGGCCATCAGTGTTGCTCGCCTATTTGATAGGGGGTGCAGCCATTTACATGATGATGCGCGCCCTTGGCGAAATGGCAGTTCATAACCCGGTGTCAGGCTCGTTCGGCCACTATGCCAGCCAATACCTGGGCCGCTATTTTGGCTTTCTGACTGGTTGGAGCTACGCGTTCTCCATGTTGGTGGTGTGCCTGGCAGACGTGACGGCGTTTGGCGTCTACATGGGGCTGTGGTTCCCCGAGGCACCCGCCTGGATCTGGGTGCTTGGAATAGTGCTCTTCATCGGGGCGCTGAACCTGTGTAGCGTGAAAGTGTTCGGCGAGATGGAGTTCTGGCTGTCGTTGCTCAAGGTGACCGCTATCGTTGCCATGATTGTGGCAGGCGGGGCCGTGCTGCTGTTGGGCATCCAGCTGAACGACGGGGCAGGCACCGTTGCCGGCATCTCGAACCTGTGGAGCCACGGCGGGTTCTTCCCTAATGGCATCGGTGGGATGATTGCTTCGTTCACCGTTGTGATGTTCGCTTTTGGCGGGGTGGAAATGATCGGCATCACTGCAGGCGAGGCAAAGGACCCGAAGCGCGTGCTGCCGAAGGCGATCAACTCGGTGCCTCTGCGTATTCTGCTGTTCTATATCCTGACCCTGTTCGTGCTCATGGCCATTTACCCCTGGACCGGCATTGGCAGCCACGGTAGCCCATTCGTTCAGATATTCAGTGGCCTTGGCATAAGCTCAGCGGCAACTGTGTTGAACATCGTTGTAATTTCCGCTGCGGTATCAGCCATCAATAGCGACATCTTCAGCGCCGGGCGAATGATGTACGGCATGGCTCAAAACGGCCAAGCCCCTGCCGGCTTCGCATCATTGTCGCGTTTCGGTGTGCCGTGGATGACGGTTGCGGTGATGGGCGTCGCTCTGCTGTTGGGCGTGGTATTGAATTACCTGGTACCAGAAGGCTTGTTTCTGGTGCTTGCCGCGGTTGTCACTTTCTCTATTGTCTGGGTCTGGTTGATGATCCTGCTGTCGCAAGTGGCCATGCGGCGGGGCATGAGCAAGGAGGAGGCTGCGGCACTGGATTATCGGGTGCCGCTGTGGCCGGTAGGGCCAGCGTGCGCGATTGCGTTCATGGTGTTCATCTTTGGCGTGCTCGGTTGGTTCCCGGCCAGCCGCACAGCCCTGTATGTCGGGGTTGGCTGGTTGGTCCTTCTGTCTTTGGGCTACTGGCTGTGGGGCTTGCGTACACCGCGACCAGTGTCAGCGAGTGCTTGAAGCATTGAAGCGTTCGCGTCCGCATGGCGAGGTGTTGTCTGGGCAGCTGCTCTTGCAGAAATATCCACGTCATGTGCTGTACCTGTGGGAGCGGGTTCACCCGCGAACACCGGCAAAGCCGGTGCCATCCAGCGCGCTGTCTCGTCCTGCAGGCATGATCTTGGCCGAATCGCCAGCACCGAGAGCGGTGGCTTTCAGGAGACCTCATCCGTTGCTGGCGCAGTGCGAGACTCAAGGTCGATTTCCGTTGGCCACTGGACTTTCGGGGCCAAGCAATGCATGTGGCTCAGGCCATCGTCATCGTTCCAGTCGCGGGGTGGGTGCACGAACTTGGGCAGGGCTTCAGGGCCTTGTTGCATGAAGAGCCGGGCGATGGCCCAGTACGCCTCGCCCTCATTCAGGGTATGAGTGAAGAAGACACGATCTATGACTTCGTCAGTCTCAGGATTACGGACTGACAGCATGACGTTTTCGATCAGGCCACCATGGCCAGGGGCGTAGATTCGGTAGACCTCGGCGGTGACGTCGTCCCAGTTGTAGGCGACGGGTTGGACACCCCAGCGCTTGCGGCTGAAGATGAAGACGCGGTCGAAGCGGTATTCGTAGATGTAGATTTTTCGACGCAGGCGATTGAAGCGAATGGGTTCATCTCTGGGCAAGACAAGATCCTCCTTTATGTAAGGGATAAGGGCCCAAAGAGCTGCTGGTGGACCGAGCACTATCAATACATTAGTTAACCAGTCGCGCGTCCAGCCGTAGACAAATAAATCCCAGTATAATAAAAGTATTATTCCGGCGCAAAAGCACAAGCCAGGAATGCCGACGAGCGCTGAAAACCCTCGCAAACTTACTGTTTTTCTCGGCAGTTCTAGATATACGTCATTAAAATAGTTGGGTGAGGGGTTTACAGTCTCTGCCCAATAGTGGCTGTCTGGTGCCTCTCCCGTTGGAGGCAGGTCATGGCTCCAACCTATCGCGCGCTCCCATAACACCTTGGGCTTAAATGTCATTCATTCATTCCTCGAGAACAAACTTCAATATAGGCGTCCGGCAAATTGCGGTCAGGCCAATACATAACCAGCAGGGTGGCGGCGCTTAAGCTGTGGCTCCCAATCGTAGGTGCTAGCGGCACAACTCCTGAAATCTCAAGCTGAAAAACACCGCCATCTTCACCGGGATAAGGTCTTTGATATTCATCAGTGGAAAAATCACTCACATAGTCTGGATGTCGCGGGGGTGTAAACTTAGAAAAAGAGGATGACGGGGAAAGTGGCCTTATTGGGTGCGAAAAGTAATCACCCGAAGCAATACTTTCTCCGCCAACATAATCTGGAAACGCTCCATCACCGACACGATGTGCTATCAATTTCCAGCGATATGCGGATTTCGCTTTATTGAACTTGGGTAATGCAACGAGAAACTTGAGCTGTTGCACCGTGTTCAAGCTGACCAACCCTCCTATTCTTGGGAGTGTAGGATCCGTAGCCATACTTGACTCAAAATTTAGCCTTGCCTGCACACCCAACGTCGCAGCATTGAGCTCAGCGAATGCTATGTCTGAAAATTCCGGAGCATTCCAGTGTATGGAAGGTGTTTCATTAGCAAGCCCAAAATAGCAACGACGCGCCCAGCGTTCGAGAGCAGTTGATTCGTTGTTTTCTGCTCGCTTGCTAAACTCGTAGGCGACTAGCGTTAATGTGACTGCTAGCCCCAACGGTCCAAATACTAAAGGCCTGAAAACTGCAAACGCAAACGCCACTGTGCCCAAGCCGTACGCTGAAACTGCAATTCTATATTGCCGTGCAGCTGTACTGTCGCCAGTGGCCAAAGTGCGTTGTCTTGCCAGAATCGCTTGTGCCGTGTCAAAGACCCCTGCGACTGTGCTCAGTACAGCACCGATTTTTATTATTGCCTGTCCAGTGACAGCAGCTCCCTTAGCCCATGGCCTATGTATGTTGCCGGCGCCGGACCGCGTTATGAGTCCGATCAACTCAATCTGCCCGCCCAATATCCCCAATAGCGAACCCTGCAACGCCAGTTTGGCCTCATGCGCCTTGGACCCAATCTCCACTTCCGCTTTTTCCTGATTTCTGGCGAGGCTGTCGGATTGCAAGTACAGCCCTCCAATCGCCAGCAGTACTTCCCAGCTTCCCGCCACACCCCGCAAGCCGCGAAACGCGGTTCGCACCAACTGCGCCGCCTGCTGCGAAGTAATACGCATGCCCTGCAACACCTTTCGCGCATTCGACTCGAGCGTCCCCGCCGCGACCGAGACCTCCACCA
>NZ_JBNRIK010000005.1:186718-237887 GCF_053557975.1 Pseudomonas sp. XP2 | reverse complement strand
GGAGTCCCAGGCCGCAGCACCGGTCTATCAAGGCGATGCGATCGACGAGCTCGCCACCCTGGCCGGCACGATCCACGCCCGGCACACTTACTACCCGCACACCGGCGAAGGCAGCGATTGCCCGGCCGACCCGCAGCTGTTCACCCGTAGCCGCAAGACCAGCACCGTGCACCCGGCCACCACCGGCGAAGGCCAGGCGCAGACCCTGCGCACCCGTTTCCGTTACCAGCACCTGCCAGCGCTGGGCGGCTCAGAGGTGGGCAAGGGCTGGCTCGAGGCCCATGAGGAAGACCTGATGCAGGTCATTGGGGAGCAGGAGCAGGGGCTGCAGTACACCGTCCGTCACTACGAGAACGCGCCTGCAACTGCACTGCAGCACGGCCGCATGACCCGGCAGGTGCAGACGCTCAATGGCTACGATACGAAAGTTGAGCACCGGTTCGCCAAACGCGCCGAGTTGGGTGATGAGGTGCTGGAGGAGGTGCGCACCTTCACCGGTTTCGACCATGGCCAAGCGCTTGATGATGGCACTATTCGCCACGCCCAGAAGGTATCTACCCTGCACCATTCTGTGTTCATCAACCAGCCCATGCTGAACTACGACGATAATGATGTGCAAATCGCTTACGCTTACGATGCCTTACGGCGTGTGATCAAGGAAACGGTCTCGCCAAATGACGAAGACTTGAAAGCCGAGCGCGAATACACCTATACCTTGGTCAGCGGGGCGGGCGGGCAGGCCGATCAAACCGCCAAGGATGTCAAGGGGGTGATTACCCGCACCCTGGTCGATGGGCTCAATCGGGTGGTCGCGCAGTCACGCCAGGACGCCGACAATGTTGACGTCAACAAGCGCGCCGGCTGGCGGCCGCGCTATGCTGCCCAATACGACGCGCTGGGCAATTTGGTTGGCGAAACCGATTTCGACTGGATGGACTACCCGGAGCAGCAACCCTGCGAGTTGGCGTTGCCGCGGCAGATGCTGTTCGATGGCTGGGGCCGGCAGTATTGCGAAATCGCAGCGGACAGGGTGCGTCACTTTGATCGCTACGATCCGATTGGCATCTCTGGCTCGCCAGGGCCCAGCCGAACGCAGTGGCGCGAGTCCGCTGATGGCACGCAGCGCAGCGCCAGAACCGTCACCTGGCTTACCCTGTTCGATGAGCCAGCGCGTGTCGAGCGGTTTGATGCCGACGCCAAGTCGTACAGCATCAACCTGACGTTCCATGATGGTTTGCAGCGCAAAGCGCGTGAAGTCAATGCTCGCAGTGAAACTCAGCGCTTTGTCTACGATGTATTCGATCGTCTGATGGATGAAACCCTCGCTGATGACAGCGTGGTGCACCGCGACTACGCCGAGCATAGCCGAGAGGATCTGCCTGTCCAGATCAGTGTCAACGGCATGGTGTTGGGCGAGCAGCGTTTCGATGGCCTGGACCGCATGGTCAAATCGATCACGGGTGGGCGGGTGCGCGAATTCGGTTTCAAGCCGGGCGAGATGAAACCCAGCACGGTCTTGACCCCAAGCAATCAACTGATCGAGTACCGCTATCAGCCTGAGCTCAGTGACGAACCGCAGTTGCGGCAGATCGTCGAGAAGGGGATCAAGGCCGACTACGAGTTCGACAACAAGAACGCGCGTCTGAAGCGCTGCGAGGAACTGGGGCTGGTACTGTCGCGTGAGTATTTCAGCCACGGGGAGGTCAAGAGCGAGACCCGGGAGTATGAGGGTGAAACCCATGTCATGCACTACCAGACCAGTTTGCTGGGGCGCCAGCTGGCTTACACCGACGTAGTCGGCGGGCAGCAGTCCTATGCCTACGACCGCTACGGCAGGCTGGACAAAACGACATTGGGCACGATGACGGCGAACTTCGAATACGATGGCCTTGGGCGGCTGTTCAAGACCCGGACCACGGAAGGTAGCCAATACCTTGAAACACGACTGGCATTTGACGAATTCGACAGAGAAGTGAAGCGTGAATTCGACACGGGCGCTACGCTGCAATCGCTGACCCAAGGTTACGATGCGGAAGATGCGATCGTGTGGAAGACACTGGGTGAAGGTGAAATCCTTGAAGTGTTACGCCATGAAACCTACGTATACGACATCCGTGGCCGGTTGCGCATCTATAATTGCGAGGGCCGCCTTTCTCCCGAGGACCCGTATGGCAATATCATACGGGAGCAGGTGTTCCGGTTTGATGAACTGGACAACATTACCCGGGTCAGTACGACCTATCCCGAAGGTAATAACCTGGCCAGGTACTACTTCGAGGAAGACGACCCGGCGCAACTGAGCCGCATCGAAAACAGCCATGCAGATTACCCGACCCATATTAAGCTGGAATATGACTGCGATGGCAATCTTACCTGCGACGATGCCGGGCGCAAGTTGACGTACGATGGGCTCGGGCGGCTGATCAGTGTGGAAGCCCCCCAATTGTTCGGCGAGGCGTTCGACCAACAGGGCAACCGTGTCTGGGACCAGGGTAATCGGCGATTCACGGCTGACGAGCAAGGCAATGTGATCAGGGTGGATGTGCCATCTGTAACACGCCCAATCAGTGGCGTTAGGCGCAGACAAGGGGCTGGAGGGAAGCTGTTGTCAGCCTGGCGTGAGGAAAGCGGCAGGCTCTTGTGGTGTGACACCGTACAGCGCGCTGAAACTGCAGAGTATGGGTATGATGCGTTGGACAGATTGACCAGTCAGGCATATTAATCAGACCCTTTCAAATAGTTAGAAGCCCGCCGTAACAGGCGGGTTTTTTTATGGTGCCTCGCGCAAGTTCGAGGGAGCCAGTAACCGGCAGTCCATGAATAAAATTTCTTAGGGTATGGCGCATTGTCAACTGATAAAAGTGCCAGTTGCGTGAGGGCAGTGCAGATACGAGTATGGACGAAAAGGGAGGTGGATTGTTCTGCGCCTCAATACAGCGTAAACCTTGTGCGAGGTTACACATGAACAGTGCCAAGAATTCAGGTTTCGTGCGCCACATGCGCAACGCCGGTGCACAACCCCTGGCAACGTTGGACGCCATGACGATCAAGGACGAACTGCTGGCGGTTCCAAAGGATAATACTGTGCTTGTGAAGTACCTCAGGGAGGAAGCATCGCGACTGATTATCACGATTGAAAATCCTTGGCAGATGCCGGGCCATCCTACTTTTCACGATACGCTGACGATTTTGCATGTGCAAACCGGTACAGAAATCACGACCGCAGAGTTTTTTCGGGGAGACGAAGGAAAATTCCCCTTTGATTGCGAAGTGCCAAAGGAATTGATTGCTAAGTGGGGGGAGGGTATAAATACCTTCACTTATGAAGTTGCGCATTACCATGGGGAGCATAGTGACTCGCTAGACCTTGAACTTATTTTCGACCGTGTGCCACCCTACAATCAGACTGCACCTACAAAAATCCCGGCTATCCCTGCAGTCACGGATGCCAACAAAGGCGGCGTCAAACTCGAACTGCCCGAATATGTTGACTACCAGCCTGGTGACCGGGTTGCCTACTGGTGGGAAGCATCGATTCCTGAAGACCCGTGGGGTGTTGACCCGGTCGGTATCGTGGAAGTTGGTGCACTACCGGCACAACTGCCTGTTTCAGCCGACGTGATCGAGAGGGTGGGGGATGGCGGTGTAATGGCTGTCTACGTCTTGCTGGACAAGGCAGGCAACAACAGCCACCTGTCAGATATCACCCACATCGGCGTCGCCCTAGGGGCGCTGCCCGCAAACCTCAAGGACCCGATCGTACCGCAGGCGGCGGATGGGGGAATCTACCAGCAGGATGCCTTTGACGGGGTTATTGTGCAGGTCCCCAAGTTTGACAACTGGAAACCCACCGACCAGGTGCGGGTTATTTGGGGCGAGCAGGCCCCTTCGGAGTGGCGGCCGGTCACTGACTCGCCGGTGTTCCCACTAGCGTTCTCCATCCATGCTGACACCTTGCTTGCGGACTACGGCGCAGACGGTACAGGGGATAAATCAACTTCCGTGGCCTATGAGGTTCGTCGCGGCACTGTGCTGCAAGGTTCGAAAAACATCGTTGTGAATGTCAACCTGGAGCAAATTGGCCCTGGTAACCCTAAGTGGCCGGATCCGTTGAATCCGGGGCTGGAGAAAGTCACGATCAACGGGGAATCGGGTGGGGAGAACCACTTGGTAGATCCTGGGGACTATGAACAGCCGGCAACGCTCACACTTCTAGTCAATGCCGCGCTCAAGCAGGGTGATGTGCTGACCTTTTATTGGGGCGATGCCTATATAGAAGGTATAGATCATGAAGTTCAGGATGGCGAACCCGGAACTGAAATAACCAAAACAGTCCCGTGGGACGTTATCAAGGCGCGAGGCGACGACACCGTGCTCGTTTATTACAGAGTGCAACGCCCAGGAAACCCGAACCCGATTCGCTCGGAAGAGACCCATGTGCTGGTAGAGGCTGTGGGTATTCATCCTGTTGCACCTGATTTCCTCGGGCTTAGCGAATTGGGTTGGTTGGACTGTAGATCGATTTACGTAGGTGAAGATGACGTGGAACCGGCAGTCCGTGTGAAAGTGCCAGACCTGGCCGAGCATGGTTTGAAGGACGAGGACCACGTATTTATGCACTGGTCCGCAGTGCATGATTATACTGGCGAAGATCCTGTGGCGGGCGCTGCGTTGGATGAAGAGTTAACTTGGGGGCAGATCAAAGCACAAGGTTATATCTGGAAAGTACCATTCGAAACATACGTGAAGCAAATTTATGACCCGGAGAATAATAGGCCCGATGGTCGTGCGCGAGCGAATTATTCGTTTGTTTTGAATGAAAAAACTTACGAGTCCCCCGTTCAGGAGACGATTGCTACCATGCATAACGGCCTAACAACCTGCGACTTGAGACCTAAACCGTAGGTGGAGTGGGGTGCGTAGAAAAGTCACGGATGAAGCCAAAATGAAAATCAGAATTTTCCTACAGTTATTTCGGAACTGGACTTGTAATCTCGGGAATTCGTAGCGTCAGAACAGTTCATTTATACGAAGTATTAACGGGGTAAAATCCATGATTCCTGGACATGCAAGAATGCATCCGCTCGCCCACGCCTTACTATTGGCCTCGGCATTTTCAATGTCACAAGTCAGCCACGCGGTTACGATTGTCGATGATCAGTTGAACATTGGCCAAGATACGCCTCTTGACAGCTACCGCGTCAACCGGGGGGCGGAACTGGTTGCCGAAGGTGCCACAACCGAAAGGATCGATGTGCGTGCCGGTACGCTTCGGATGACCGACAGCACTGTCACGGGTAATGGCACTGATGCCGTTTCGTTGGTCAATGGGAATGCCATCATCTCTGGCAATTCGAAGGTTGTCAGCGACCGCGTCGGTTTGCGTTTGCAGCGTAGCGATCTCGAGGGGTCCACAGCGACAGTGGTCAACAGCCATGTGGAGGGGGGGCAAGGCGGTGCGCTGCTGTCGGCGAATTCTACCTTGAACCTGGAGGGCAGCACCTTGGTCGGAGATGGCGCATCCAGTGCCGCCACGTTGTTTGGCAACGCCGCGCTAAATGCCCAAGGCAGCACCTTGACGGGGGCAGGCAGTGGCTTGGAGATAATCAGTGACAGTGCATTCACGGAACCCGCCAAGGTCACCCTGGTGGGCAGCACAGTGGAGGGCAAGGATGGCTCGGCGATTGTCGTCGGCGACTATCCTGGCAGGCCAGCGAAGGCCGCTGTCCAGGTAGGGCCCGGTTCGAGTCTGGTGGGCAGCAATGGCATCCTGCTGGAGGTGCTGGGCAACTCGGCAGCGACGATGGCTGTCGAGGGCAGTGCGTTGGTCGGCGATGTGAAGGTGGAAGCGGGCTCCAGTGCGAGCATCAGCCTCGACAAAGACGCAAGCCTGACCGGGCGCCTGGAAAACGTCGAGTCATTGTCCGTGGCCAACCGGGCGCGCTGGAATATGGTCGAAGACAGCACCGTTGGCAGCCTGGCCCTGAATGCAGGCTCGGTACGTTTTGGCGAAGCCGATCAGTACCAGCGCCTGACGGTTGGGGAGTTGAGTGGCAATGGCACCTTCATCATGGATGCCGATTTCAGCACCGGGCAAACTGACTTTCTTGAAGTGACCGGCTCTGCCACGGGTGCTCACAGCCTGCTGGTTGGCAGCAGCGGCGCGGATCCGCTGGAGGCAAGCCAGCTTCACCTGGTTCATGCTGGCAGTGGTGATGCACAGTTTTCGCTCCTCAACGGCTCGGTCGACCTTGGCGCGTTCTCCTATGAACTGGCGCAGCGGGGTAACGACTGGTTCCTGGATGGTTCGAGGAAGATCATCAGCCCGGGCACGGCGTCGGTGCTGGCCTTGTTCAACACCGCCCCTACTGTCTGGTATGGCGAACTCACCACGCTGCGTAGCCGTATGGGTGAATTGCGCCAGGATGAAGGCAAGGCGGGTGGCTGGGTCCGGGCATACGGCAACAAATTCAATGTATCGACCACAGCCGGCAGCGGCTATCAACAGGTCCAGCAAGGGTTCTCCATCGGTGCCGATGCCCCGCTGCCGGTGGGTGATGGGCAGTGGCTGGTCGGGGTCATGGCGGGCCATAGCAGTTCGGACCTGAACCTTGATCGCGGGGCTTCGGCCGACGTGAAAAGCTATTACCTGGGGCTTTACAGCACGTGGCTGGATGCCGCGAGCGGGTATTACTTCGACGGTGTCGTCAAACTCAACCGGTTTGACAACTCCTCCGAGGTGACCCTCAGTGATGGCAAGCGTACCAAGGGTGATTACGACAACCTCGGGCTGGGCGTGTCTGCCGAGTTCGGCCGCCATGTCGAACTGGGCAATGGCTATTTCGTCGAGCCCTACACCCAATGGTCGGCCGTCAGTATCGAAGGCAAGGATTACCAGCTGGATAACGGCCTGCGGGCAAATAGCGACGATACCCGCTCGCTGCTGGGCAAAGTCGGCGCTACCGTGGGCCGTACCTACGACCTTGGCCAAGGGCGCTTCGCTCAGCCATACGTGCGCCTGGCATACGCTCATGAGTTCGTCAACAGTAACGACGTCAAAGTCAATGACAACCGTTTCGACAACGACCTGTCCGGCTCACGTGGTGAACTGGGGGCGGGGCTGGCGATATCACTTAACGAGCGGCTGCAACTGCATGCCGATTTCGACTACAGCAATGGTGAACACATTGAACAGCCCTGGGGGGCGAATGTCGGGGTGCGCTACAGCTGGTGAGGCATTAGTACAGGGTAGGCATTGGGCCTACCCTTTTTTTTCGCCATTGAGCCAGGAGACCGCTATGGATAATGCAGACATCGTTCGAGTGAGGGTCGCCAATGCCCTGCCGGCGCCCACCGCCCCCGCTGCTCTGCCGAACATCCCGGGGGGTGTACCGAACCTGATGCCCATCAAGGCATTGGCCGACCCTGTGCGTCTCGAGTTCACGTTGTGGCAGCATTCCAGGCCGACGCCGACGGAACCCGAGTCGGTCGAAATTTTCTGTGAGGGTGTCAAGGTAGGCGACAGGAGATGGACTCAGCCATTACCAGAAAGTGAACGTTTCGTGGAAATCACGCCCGACTGCTTCAGCGAAGGCACGTTGCAGTTTCACTATGTGGGGCATGTCTATAACGCCAGCGAACTGCGTTCAGATGACCTCACACTGACAGTCGACAAGACCCCGCCGGTGCTGGGCGCCAACAATGGGCGTTTGCAGTTTCCCGAACTGGGTGACAGCGACCTGACGGAAGATTTCCTGCTCACCCACGGTAATCGTCTGCTGGCCCTGATGCCTGACTACCAGGGCGCAGCGCCGGGGGATGTCATCATCTATTACTGGGACAGCGAACCGTTTGAAAACAACGAGGTCGACCGTTGGGTGCTCACCCGCGAGGACCTTGCAAAACCTTTGGAGTTTGCCTACACAGGCGACGTGATCGTTGATCGAGGGGATGGGATGCGTTATGCGCAGTACCTCATCGAGGATCGCGCTGGTAATGCCAGCCAGGTCGCGACGCCATCGGTCCTGGAGGTCGCTGCGCAGCCGGCGCCGCGTGTACTGCCGGCTTTGGAAGTGCCGTTGTTGGGCCAGTCGGCCGAGCTGGAGCTGAGAAAGCTCAACGCCGCGCTTGATGTGAGCATTCCGCAGGCTGCGGTCATAAAACCGGGTGAGGCATTCGAGTTGCTCTGGGGCGACGAGGAGTGCTTCGGCGCCTGGCGTGAGGAAGGCGTCCCAGGAAAGAACGATTACGCCGTTCCGTTGCGTAATGTGGTGGCCATGGCCAGCAAGCAAGCACAGTTGTACTACCGGGTGCTGGTGGGTGACGAGCCACTGCCTTCAGATACACGCAGTGTCAAAGTGACCCCTACTCCAACGGCCAATATGCCTACGCCACAGCTCGGCGGACGCTCAGGAGGCAACCTGGACGTAGGAGGGTTGACCTCGGATCCTTTGGTCACGCTGGGAACGTGGTTGCACATCAGCGTCGATCAACGGGTATCGCTCCAGGCAGAGGGATTATCCCGCAACGGCCAGGTACTCCACCCTATTCTGGTCAATTACAAGTTGTCTGAAACCGATGTGGCCGAAGGTATCGGTAGCGGCGTGCCAGTGCCTATTCCGCTGTCATACCTCCGCCAGTTGGTTCCCGGCTCACAGCTGGAGGTCACCGCCAAGCTCAGCTACGACAATGGTACAACCTGGCCACTACTGCCCAACTTTGGCAGGCTCTGGATGAACATACTATGAATGGCCGCGTTACTGGACCGCGACGGGCAGAGGCACCGTGATGGCTGGCGTGATCCCGCCGTAATCATTGTACGCATTGAGCGTCAATGAAAGGTCGTCCGACTCCGTGGTGCTGGCAAGCGTGTAGGTTTGGCGCCCGAACGGCGCTACCATTTCGCGCCCTTTGAGCGGTTCTGTCTTGCCCTTGCCCTTGACTTCGAGCATGCCGAACGTGAAGTGGAACGGCGAGGGGTTGTCGACCACCAGGCGCAGTTGGCCCTCGAGGCGCTGCACTGACCACTTCAGGTCTTTGAGGTGGGTTTGCGGGTTGCCTTTGAGCTGGCTCGGCCGGTAAAACAGCTTGATCCGGGTGCGCAAGGCGATGTTGAGGGTATTACGCTCATTGGCCTCGGCCTGGGGGATTTCTTGCAGGTTGAAGAAAAACAGCGACTCGCGATCTTGCGGCAGGTCATTGGGCAGGCGGTTGATCTGTACCGACTGCTCATCGCCCGGTTGTATGCGGAACAGGGCGGGAGAGGCGATCAACGGCACGGCCGTGGTGGTGTCGTCCGTTTCGGTGTTGACCCACGCTTGCGCCGCGTAGGTTTTCGTACTGGGATTGCCGACTGTGACGGAGCTACTGTTCTTGTCGCTTTCGTGGATGATGCGGCTGTTGCTGAGTGTTAGAGCTGCGTGAGCGCTGTTCAGGCAGCCGAGCAACGCGAACAGACAGGCGGCAGAGCGCAGCCGGGGAGAAGTGAATGACATTGTGTAAGCCTGGCGGTTGAGAGCAAGGACCGGGTGCTGGCGCACCCGGCGTGCTGCGTTATGGAAGGTTAACGACGAAATTCACGTTGGCGAGCGCAGACCCTTCCTTGACCGGTGTGCTGATGGCCTCGTAATGGGCGGAGAACAGCATGAGCGTGGGAGCAAGTTCGTCCAGCAGGTACCTCGCCGAGGTTTCTCCCGGGGCGAGGCGGGTATCGGTCTTGTCGCGGATCGAGATGGCGAGATCCGGGGTCGAGGTACCGCCAGCCACGAGCGGGAACAGGTCGCTTGCTGGGCCAACAGGGCTGCCTACGGCATTAAAAGTGACATCCACTTCCGTGCCGCTAGGGATACTGCACTCACTGTTGGGTGTGATCTTGAGGGCAAACTGACGAGGCTCGGTCTTATCGCCGACGTTTTTGAAGTGGCTTGTGTATGGATGGCCCAGTTCAACGCGGGCAGGGACGCCGGAGTCGGGGTCAACCACCTCGATGGGGCATGGGCCCCCATCGGTCACTGCGCCATAGAAATTGATAGTGCCTGTTGCCGGTGCTGCCATGGCGGCAGTGCTGGCGAACGCCAGTGCCAGAGGGATGATGGCTATCTTCATTGATGTGCTTCCTACGCTGTTGGTTGGCGTGCGCCAAACGCACGGCACTTTCTGTATTTATCCAGTGCGCCGTACAGGGTAGGGATGGTGATTGCTTGGGGCTGTAGGTCGAGTCATGCAAACCGATGGGCATTTTCGACAGACCCCTACCACTAGCAGGGGCCCCCGGTCATTGGTTCTGGCTGTTACCTGACAGGCTAAGCAGTTGCTTGTGCTGGTGCCAGTCGAAAGGTTCGCCGCGTTCACCGGCTTCGTAGCGCAGTTCCTCAAGTTGTTGATACAGCGCGAGTTCCTCGTCGGGCATGTAGTGCAGGCAGTCGCCACCGAAGAACCACAACAGGTCGCGTGGCACCAAGTGGGCAATTTGAGGGTAGCGCTGGACTACCTGGCAGAGCAGGTCTTGGCCCAGATACTGGCTTTCCAGCGGGTCTTGCGGCAGCAGGGTGAGCATTTCGTCGAAGCGTTCGAGGAACAGGCCGTGGCTCTCCTGCGGTACCTGCTCGGCTTCACCCAGTGCCACCAGGATAGTGCGCAGGTGGTTCAGCAGTTGCAGGTGGTATTCCAGATGTGGGTTGGCCATAAGGCGGTCCTCGGGGTGTAAAAAACGAGGTTGAAGTATACGCGTGACCGACGAGCAGGGGCACGTACTGATAGTTTTGCCAGTTGTAGGGCTCAGCGAGGCGGGTCTAGTGTTCGCTTACACCTGACCTGGGAGAGCGAGCATGGCGATGGATAACGAACACAACCAATCGTCCTCTGAACTGAATGGGTGGGACGGGCTGATCATGGTCAGCGTAAACCAACTGAACACTGCGTTGGCTAAAGCACACGAGCAAACTGATTCTCAGCCCTTGATGCTTGAAACGATCATTACCCCTGGCCAGACCTGGTTCAGGTCCTACGGCGTAGTGGGGGCTCCTTTGCTTGCTGTGGGTAGCACTGCGGGTTCAGCGGCTTCTGCATCGTTGTCCCGTGTGCTCTCGGAAGCTGTCGAATTGATCATGAGCAAGAATTCGGGTGTGCCCGTCAGAAGCGTCATGCAGGTCAGTAAACCCAGCCGTGACGCGCTATTGCGGGCGGATTTCCTCCTGGCTGAACGTGAGGGCACCTATCGGCCGGACGGGCTAGTGGTGCTTAGCGACGTGCCTGCTGCTGATTACCACCTGATTCGAGATGGCCAGGACGATACGCTTATGGCTGCCAGATATGCGCAGGCGCTGCGTAGTATCAATGATTCCCTCATGAGTTTGGGTAGGCAACAGTACAACTCGCCACTGTTTGCCAATGCTTCGTTCAAACTCACCGTCGTCAAGCCAATTATTTATAGTGAAGAGCTCGTACTGTATTTTTCGTTTTCGCAAGCAATACGCGACACGTTGCGATCTGCTGTACCAACGACTCCAGTTCATCGGGTCGAACACGATAAAAACCACTCATTCATGGTCCAGGTGCGCATGGCCACGAAGCGCGTTCCCGGGGACGCAGAAAGCGAGTGGCTACTGAACCTGCCTTATATCATCTATCCCTATCAGACGCTCAGGGCAGGGCAGTGGCAGCCCATTTCAGAAGAGATCTACCAGATGATCTTCTTGCCAAGGCTGTCTTTACCGGATGCGATCACAGTACGTGCTGAACCGCTGGATGTAATAAAGGACATCAATCCGATCATCACGGTGGTTCAGCGCGGATCGGTGCGTTACCCCATGCAGGTGGCAATGACTCACCCCGCAGGCGTCTCTTTGATAGGAGACGTCCGCGGTACTTTGCAGCGCGAGGCTGGGGTATGGTTCTATAAATCGCCACCCGTCCTGCCAGCATCGAGTGTGACGCCTGACGACGACAGTAAAACCGTACCCTTGGCCGTCTTGAAGGCAGGCGATCTGGTCCCGGTAAATATTGACATCGCACAAATTGATGGCGGTGGGGCGTCAGCTTCCGCAGCTTTTCTTATCTTCAACATGACACCCACTCATTTCTTACGCCTGGGGAAGGTCCAGGGGAAGCTGCAGCTGTCACTGTGTTTCATCAACAAAAACGATGTCGAGGAGGTTGTCGACTCCGCAGATATTGAGTGGACAGTGTTGGCGGGCAACGGCTCGGTTTCTCAAGAGGGCCTGTACACCCCTGGTACGGATTTGCGTGGCTGTTCGGCTATTTTGGCCGTCGAGTCGGATAACCGTAGATGGTACTGGGCGGTCGCCGTGTTGCCGCCGCTAGCTGTCGATCAGTTGGTGGATCTGCAATGAGCCACACCAATGCGCGCCCCCGGCGTTGCCGGGAGCGCGTGCAGTGTGCAGTCAGCGCACTTGGCCTTTGGTTGGTAGCAGCGTTTGTGGGTCGAAGGCATCCACATCGATCACCAGTCTTCGCGCGGCTTCCAACGCTTGCAGCCGCTGGCACTCGCTCTGCTGAAGGATGCCCGCCTCAACTGCCGCGTCGATTGACGATTGCCCATGTCGAGGCTTCACTTTGCCGTCCTTCAGCGCCTGATGCAGTTCCTTGCGCGCGGGCGCTGTTTCATCCAGCAAATCGCTTGCCCGTTGCAGCTGCGCCACCGGGTCGCCTTTGGCCTGCGGCCTGAAGCAGCCCGCCAGCAGCTCTTCCAGCGCCGGATCGCCCTTGCTGCGCCCTATCAGCGCCGCAATCTCGGCATCCAGTTCGTCGCTTGGCCCGGTGTGGCGGCGGCCGAAGGGGAAAACCAGCAGGCGTAGTGCGCAGCCAACGAAACGGTTAGGAAAATTGTCGAGCAGCTGATCAAGAGCTTTTTCCGCCTGGCCCAGGCTTTCTTCCATGGCCCAGCGCAGCAAGGGTTGCATATGCTCGGGTGAGCCCAGGTCGTGATAGCGCTTGAGCGCGGCGCTGGACAGGTACAGGTAGCTGAGCACATCGCCCAGGCGCGCGCTAAGGCGTTCGCGGCGCTTGAGCGCACCGCCCAGCAGCATCATCGACAGGTCAGCCAGCAGGGCGAAGGCGGCGGCCTGACGGTTGAGGGCACGGAAGTAACCTTGGCTCAAGGCATCCCCAGGTACTGGCTCGAAGTGCCCAAGGCCCAGGTTGAACACCAGCGTGCTGGCGGCATTGCCGGCTGCGAACATGATGTGTTTCATCAGCAGGTCGTCGAACTCTATCAGTGCCTGCTCCCGGTCTTCGCGCCCGGCCAAGGCCATTTCCTTCAGCACGAATGGATGGCAGCGGATGGCACCCTGGCCGAAGATCATCAGGTTGCGCGAGAGAATGTTCGCGCCCTCGACCGTGATGAAGATCGGCGCCCCTTGCCAGTTGCGACCCAGGTAATTGTTGGGGCCCATGATGATGCCTTTGCCGCCGTGCACGTCCATGGCGTGCTGAATGCATTCGCGCCCACGTTCGGTAAGGTGGTACTTGAGGATTGCCGACAGCACCGAAGGCTTCTCGCCCAGGTCCACGGCCTTGGCGGTCAGCAGGCGAGCGCTGTCCATCAACCAGGCGTTGCCGCCAATGCGTGCCAGCGATTCCTGGATGCCCTCGAAGGCCGCCAGCGGCACGTTGAACTGCTCGCGTATGTTCGCGTACTGGCCAGTGACCAGGCTGGTGTACTTGGCCGCACCAGTGCCGACCGCTGGTAGGGAAATGGAGCGCCCTACCGACAGGCAGTTCATCAGCATCATCCAGCCCTTGCCGAGCATGGCTTGGCCGCCTATCAGCATGTCCAGCGGCACGAACACGTCCTTGCCGCTGTTGGGGCCGTTCATGAAGGCCGCGCCCAGCGGCAGGTGGCGTTTGCCGATCTCGACACCGGGGGTGTCGGTGGGGATCAGGGCCAGGCTGATACCCAGTTCCTCCTGCTCGCCCAGCAAGTGGTCCGGGTCGTAGGCCTTGAATGCCAGGCCCAGCAAAGTCGCGACCGGGCCCAGGGTGATGTAGCGCTTTTCCCAGTTCAGGCGCAGGCCCAGCACTTCTTCGCCGCGCCACTGGCCCTTGCAGATGATGCCGGTGTCGGGCATGGCGCCCGCGTCGGACCCGGCCAGGGGGCCGGTGAGTGCGAAGCAGGGGATCTCATCGCCGCGGGCTAGGCGTGGCAGGTAGTGGTTGCGTTGTTCATCGGTGCCGTAATGCAGCAGCAGTTCGGCCGGGCCGAGGGAGTTGGGCACCATGACCGTGGAGGCCAGGTCGCCACTGCGTGTGGCCAGTTTCATCGCAACCTGCGAGTGCGCGTAGGCAGAGAAGCCCTTGCCACCGTATTCCTTGGGAATGATCAGGGCGAAGAAGCCGTTCTCCTTGATGTGCTGCCAGGCTTCGGGCGGCAGGTCCAGGTCCTGGCCGATCTGCCAGTCGCTGACCATGGCGCACAGTGCTTCCGTAGGCCCATCGATGAACGCCTGCTCTTCTTCGGTCAGCTTTGGTGCCGGGTAGGCCAGCAGGGTGCGCCAGTCTGGGCGGCCGCTGAACAGTTCACCGTCCCACCAGACCGTGCCAGCATCGATGGCTTCGCGCTCGGTTTGCGACATGGGTGGCAGGGTGCGCTGGAACCAGCGGAACACCGGAGCGGTAAACACTTTGCGCCGCCACTCCGGCAGTGCCACCAAAGCGATCTTCAGGGCCAGCACCACCCAGATCAGGGCCAGTAGCCAGCCAGGGGCACTGCTGAAAATGCCCATCAGCAGCACATAGGCCGCCATGATGCCGAGAATCTGCAAGGGCGCCAGGCGCCGGTGCGTGAGGTACGCCGCGCCGATCACCAGCACTACCAACCACAACAGCAACATAATCGGTCCTCCTTGGAACCAAGGGCTTGAGCCGTCCCAGACAGCTTAGACGCAATGCTGTGAACGGCAGCTTCAGAACAGTGACAGGGTGTGGCGGTGGGAGTTTCAGTTCATTTGTTCGTGAGTGCCGGCCTCTTTGCAGGCATACCCGCTCTCATTGAACAACGTATTGATTGTGGGAGCGGGCTTGCCCCGCGAAGAGGCCGGTACAGGCGGCGAAGGTCTGGAGTAGACTGCACGATCTCCGCATTCATAAGGACGTCGCCATGCTGAAGATCTGGGGCCGCAAGAATTCGAGCAATGTGCGCAAGGCGCTGTGGATCGCCCACGAGTTGGGCCTGGATTTCGAGTCCATCGACGCCGGCGGCGCTTTCGGTGTGGTCAACGAACCGCATTACCGCGCCCTCAACCCCAACGGCCTGGTGCCCATGCTCGAAGATGGCGACCTGGTGCTGTGGGAATCCAATACCATCGTCCGCTACTTGTGCGCCGAATACGGCGCGGAGCAGGGCTGGTACCTGGACGACCCGCGCCAGCGCGCCCTGGCCGACAAGTGGATGGACTGGACAACCTCGTCACTCGCCACCCCGTTCCGCCCGCTGTTCTGGGGCCTGCTGCGCACGCCTGAAGACCAGCGCGACTGGGTGGCGATCAACGCCGCGCACAAGCAATGTGCCCAGTTGCTGGCCATTGCTGACGAAACCCTGGCCAAACAACCTTACCTGTCCGGTGACCAGATCGGCATGGGCGACATCCCACTGGGTAGCTTTGTCTATGCCTGGTTTGAAATGCCCATCGAGCGTCCGGCCATGCGCCACCTCGAAGCCTGGTATCAACGTCTGAAACAGCGCCCGGCCTACCAGGCGGCAGTGATGACTGCACTGACCTGAACCTGCTTCGATAGTCATTATCAATAGATGTGACTGTACTTGTGCGGCATGGCCTTGCACCATGGCCGCACTCACTGCGCCAGTGACTTCGCCTGGCGTGTCCTGAACCATTCTTTATTCGGTACGTGACCCGCTATGAGTTCTGCCCTGTCCATCCGACAGCTGACCAAGACCTACGGTAATGGCTTCCAGGCCCTCAAGGGCATCGACCTGGATGTTGCCGAAGGTGACTTCTTCGCCTTGCTTGGCCCCAACGGCGCCGGCAAATCCACCACCATCGGCATCCTCTCGACCTTGGTCAACAAGACCAGCGGTACGGTCAACGTGTTCGGCCATGACCTGGACCGTGAGCCGGCGGCGCTCAAGCGCTGCCTGGGTGTGGTGCCGCAGGAATTCAACTTCAACCAGTTCGAGAAAACCTTCGACATCGTCGTGACCCAGGCCGGCTACTACGGCATCCCGCCGAAGCTGGCCAAGGAACGCGCCGAGCAGTACCTGACCCAGCTCGGCCTGTGGGACAAACGCGATGTGCAGTCGCGCTCGTTGTCGGGCGGGATGAAGCGCCGGTTGATGATTGCCCGTGCACTGATCCACGAGCCGCGCCTGCTGATCCTCGACGAGCCGACCGCCGGGGTAGACATCGAGTTGCGCCGCTCGATGTGGAGCTTTCTCACCGAGCTCAACCAGAAGGGCATCACCATCATCCTGACTACCCACTACCTGGAAGAAGCCGAGCAGCTGTGCCGTAACATCGGCATCATCGACCACGGCACCATCGTCGAGAACACCAGCATGCGCAAGCTGCTGGGCAAGCTGCATGTCGAGACCTTCGTCCTCGACCTCAGGCAGGACCTGGCCCAGGCGCCGGCCCTGCAGGGCTACCCATGCCGCCTGCTGACGCCGCACACCCTTGAAGTGCAGGTGGACAAGGACATTGGCATTACCGCGCTGTTCGGCCAGCTGGCGCTGCAGAACATCGAGGTGCAGAGCCTGCGCAACAAGACCAACCGACTTGAGGAGCTGTTTGTGTCCCTGGTGGAAAAAAACCTGTCGAAGGTGGCCGTATGAGTGTGGAACTGCGCACCAACTGGGTCGCCCTGAACACCATCGTCTACCGCGAGGTGCGGCGCTTCTTGCGCATCTGGCCGCAAACCTTGCTGCCGCCTGCCATCACCATGGTCCTGTACTTCGTCATCTTCGGTAACCTGATCGGCCGGCAGATCGGCGATATGGGTGGCTTCACCTACATGCAGTACATCGTGCCGGGGCTGATCATGATGTCGGTGATTACCAACTCTTACGGCAACGTGGTGTCGAGCTTCTTCGGCAGCAAGTTCCAGCGCTCGATCGAAGAGCTGATGGTGTCGCCGGTGTCGCCGCACACCATTCTCGTCGGCTATGTGCTGGGGGGCGTGCTGCGCGGCCTGGCGGTCGGTGTGATCGTGACCATCCTGTCGATGTTCTTTACCGACCTGCAGGTGCACCACCTGGGCGTGACCGTGGTCGTGGTGCTGCTGACGGCCACCATCTTCTCGCTGCTGGGGTTCGTCAACGCCGTGTTTGCACGCAACTTCGACGATATCTCGATCATTCCGACCTTTGTGCTGACGCCGCTGACCTACCTGGGCGGGGTGTTCTACTCGATCAACCTGTTACCGCCATTCTGGCAGACCGTGTCGCTGGCCAACCCGGTGCTGCACATGGTCAACTCGTTCCGCTACGGCATCCTAGGGGTGTCGGATATCAGCATTGGCACGGCGATCACCTTCATGCTGGTCGCCACCGCTGTGCTCTACGCGTTGTGCATCCGGCTGCTGGTCAGCGGCCGCGGCATGCGTGCATGAGCAACGGAGCTTGCGCCGGCGCCACTGCCGGCCAATCCACCAGCGCCAGTACAGCAGGGTGGTGAAGTAGGCGACGATGCCCAGCACCACCCCGCACACCACCGAACCCAGCAGGAACGGCTGCCACACGGTGGCAAGCTGGTCGGTGATCCACTCGAAGGTCAATTCGTCGGGCAAGGTGCGCGGCGGCACCTGCATCAGCCAGGCGCCGGTCATGTAGGTGACGAAGAACACCGGCGGCATGGTCAGCGGGTTGGTCAGCCACACCAGGCTGACGGCGATCGGCAGGTTGCCGCGTACCGGGATTGCCAGCGCCGCCGCCAGCAGCATCTGCATGGGGATGGGAATCAGCGCCGCGAACAGGCCCACCCCCATGGCCCGCGCCACCGAGTGGCGGTTCAGGTGCCAGAGGTTGGGGTCGTGCAGCAGCTTGCCGAAAAAGCGTAAGGACTTGTGTTCCCGAATGCTGGTCGGGTCCGGCATGTAGCGTTTGAAAAGTCGGCGCGGCATGTAGGCTCCCGGAGCGTTGACCCGGGCAGTATGCCTTTAATCCTGCTCGGCCTCGTTTAGAGTTTGTGACAATTGTTGAGCAAGCGTTGCCGGCAATTGAGCTATGCCTCAGGGGGTGATTTACCTTCTGGAGCTCTACCTCATGCGCACAGGGATGTTTGCGCTCGCGCTCGGGCTGTTGTGTCCGGGCTTTTTCCCCGCATTGCCATCGGTCGGATGGTTGATAACGCTGGCTGCCTGCGCGGCCGTCAGCGTGTTTACCCGCGTTTGGCCATTGGGCTGTTTTGTGCTGGGGCTGTGTTGGGCGTGCTGGTCTGCCCAGCAGGCCCTTGACGATCGCCTGGCTGCCGGCCTGGACGGCCGCACCTTGTGGCTGGAGGGGCGGGTGGTCGGCCTGCCAGCGCGAACTGCGCAGGGCGTGCGCTTCGAGCTGGAGGCGGCACGCTCGCGGCGGGCCGAACTGCCGCAACGGCTGCAACTGAGCTGGTTCGATGGGCCGCCGCTGCGGGCGGGCGAGCAGTGGCGGCTGGCGGTGACCTTGCAGCGCCCGGCCGGGCTGCTCAACCCACATGGGCCCGACCGGGAGGCGCAACTGCTGGCGCGGCGGGTGGGCGCCACCGGTACGGTAAAAGCCGGGCAGCTGCTGGCGCCGGTGAGCGGTGGTTGGCGCGATGCGCTGCGTCAGCGCTTGCTGGTGGTCCAAGCCAATGGCCGGCAGGCCGCATTGGTGGCACTGGTGCTGGGTGACGGCGCTGGCCTGGCCCGGGAGGACTGGCAGACGTTGCAGGCCACCGGTACGGTGCACTTGCTGGTTATTTCTGGCCAGCACATCGGCCTCGTGGCCGGTCTGCTGTACGGCCTGGTGGCCGGGCTGGCGCGTTGGGGGCTGTGGCCCGCCCGGTTGCCGTGGCTGCCCTGTGCCTGTGCCCTGGCCATGGCGGCGGCGTTGGCCTACGGCTGGCTGGCCGGTGCGGGTGTACCGGTGCAGCGTGCCTGCCTGATGCTGGCGGTAGTGCTGTTGTGGCGCCTGCGTTTTCGCCACCTCGGCGCAATGCTGCCGCTATTGCTGGCGCTGCTCGCGGTGCTGCTGGTCGAACCCTTGGCGGCGCTGCTGCCTGGGTTCTGGCTGTCGTTTGCCGCAGTGGCCACGCTCATCTACTGCTTCAGCGGCCGTTTGGGCGGTTGGCGGCCCTGGCAGGCCTGGACGCGCGCGGAATGGGTGATCGCCATCGGCTTGCTGCCGGTGTTGCTGGCCACAGGTTTACCGGTGAGTCTGAGTGCGCCGCTGGCCAATCTTGTCGCGGTGCCATGGGTTAGCCTGGCGGTGTTGCCGTTGGCGTTGCTGGGGGCGTTGCTGCTGCCGCTGGGTGGGGTAGGGGAAGCGTTGCTGTGGCTGGCGGGTGGCCTGCTGGATGGGCTGTTCCGGCTGTTGGCGTTGGTGGCGCATCAGCGCCCGGCGTGGCTGGCCCCGGCCTTGCCGTTGTGGGCCTGGCTGCTGGTATTGCTGGGTGCGCTGCTGGTGCTGCTGCCTCGTGGCGTGCCTTTGCGCGGGTTGGGTGGGGTCATGTTGTTGGCGCTGTGGGTGCCCAGGGAGCCGGTGCCGCTCGGCCAGGTCGAGGTCTGGCAGCTAGACGTTGGCCAAGGGCTGGCGGTGCTGTTGCGTACCCGGCATTACAACCTGCTGTACGACGCCGGGCCGGCCAGAGGGGAGACCGACCTGGGCGAGCGGGTGGTGCTCCCGACCTTGAGCAAGCTGGGGGTGGGCAGCCTGGACTTGATGGTCATCAGCCATGCGCATGCCGACCATGCGGGCGGTGCTGCGGCCATACAGCGTGGGCTGCCGGTCAGGCGGCTGATCGGTGGGGAAGCGCTGGATGATGTGCCGTTGCAGCCTTGTGCCAGTGGCGAACAATGGAACTGGGATGGCGTGCGCTTTTCGCTGTGGCGCTGGGCGGACGGGCAGAGTAGCAATGACCGTTCCTGTGTCTTGCTGGTAGAGGCGCAGGGCGAGCGCTTGCTGCTGGCGGGGGATATGGAAGCTGCGGCCGAACGGGCCTGGCTGGCGGACACAGAAATGCCGCGTATCGACTGGTTGCAGGCACCGCATCATGGCAGCCGCAGTTCGTCCACCGAGGCGTTCATCCGGGCTAGTGCGCCGCGCGGGGTATTGATTTCGCGAGGGCGTAACAACAGCTTCGGGCACCCGCATGTGCAGGTGATGGAGCGTTATCAGCGGCATGGTCTGGCGGTGCATGACACGGCGGTGGAGGGGGCGTTGCGGTTGGTGTTGGGGCGGCATGGGGAGGTTGAGGGGATGAGGGGGCAGCGGCGGTTTTGGCGGGTTCGAGCTGAGTGAGGGGGAGGCAGGCAGGTGCATGCCATGGTATTTTCAGCGCCTGTGAGATCGAGCGCCGCCCGCGCGGCGCTCGATCTCACAGGCACCACACTTGTAACGGAGTACGCTTCCCAGCCCGGCACGCCAATTCCCTGACCTTCGGCAGATGAGCCCTCGGGCGGTCCTATGGTAGAGTGGCGGCCTTTTTGCGAAGGGGCGTTTACTGTGTGGGAATTGGTCAAGTCCGGTGGTTGGATGATGCTGCCGATCATTCTGAGTTCCATCGCTGCCATGGCTATCGTCGTCGAGCGCCTGTGGACCCTGCGCGCCAGTCGCGTCACCCCGCCGCACCTGCTCGGTCAGGTATGGATGTGGATCAAGGACAAGCAACTGACCAGTGACAAGCTCAAGGCCTTGCGCGCCGATTCGCCATTGGGCGAAATCCTTGCTGCTGGCCTGGCCAACTCGCGTCATGGCCGCGAAATCATGAAAGAGTGCATCGAGGAAGCCGCCTCGCGCGTCATTCACGAACTGGAGCGCTACATCAGCACGCTCGGCACCATCGCCGCCATGGCGCCGCTGCTGGGCCTGCTGGGCACCGTGCTGGGCATGATCGACATCTTCAGCGCCTTCATGGGCTCGCAAATGACCGCCAATGCGGCCGTGCTGGCCGGTGGTATCTCCAAGGCCCTGGTCACCACTGCGGCCGGCCTCATGGTCGGCATCCCGGCAGTGTTCTTCCACCGCTTCCTGCTGCGCCGCATCGATGAGCTGGTGGTGGGCATGGAACAGGAGGCGATCAAGCTGGTGGAAGTGATCCAGGGCGACCGTGAAGTGGAAGTGGCCGGAGGCAAGGCGTGAAGTTCCGGCGCAATCGTCAGCGGGAGAACGTCGACATCAACCTGGCGTCGTTGATCGATGTAGTGTTCGTCCTGCTGCTGTTCTTCGTGGTCACCACTACCTTTACCCGCGAGACACAACTGCGTGTCGAGCTGCCCGAAGCTGCCAGCGCCGAGAAGGCGCCAGCCGACCAGGACAAGCTGGTGGAAATCACCATCAGCGCCGAAGGCGTGTATTCGGTGAACAACTACCTGCTGCCCAAGAGCGACCTGGCCACCTTGAGCGAGGCCATCGAGCGTGAGTCGGGCGGTGACAACACGCTCCCGCTGGCCATCAGCGCCGACGGCAAGACCCCGCACCAGGCTGTGGTCACCGCAATGGATGCCGCCGGCAAGCTCGGTTTCAGCCAGTTGCGCATGACCACCGTCGAGGCGGCACAGGGCACGCCTTGATGCCTTTCGCCGACGGTTTGCTCGCCGCCTGGTACGCCGGGCACCCCGCCCTGGCGCTATTACGCCCGCTGGAGGCGTTGTACCGCCGCGTGGTCACCCGCAAGCGGGCACGTTTTCTCAGTGGCGAAAGTGCCAGTTACCGGGCGCCAGTGCCGGTCATCGTGGTGGGCAACATCACCGTGGGCGGCACCGGCAAGACGCCGATGATCCTCTGGCTGATCGAACACTGCCGCCAACAGGGGCTGAAGGTGGGTGTGGTCAGCCGTGGGTATGGTGCCAAGCCACCACAGCTGCCTTGGCGGGTGCAGGCCGACCAGCCGGCCGAACAGGCGGGCGACGAACCGCTGCTGATCGTGCAGCGCACCGGCGTGCCGCTGATGATCGACCCTGACCGTTCCCGCGCCGTGCAGGCGTTGCTGGCCAGCGAACCGCTCGACCTGATCCTGTGCGACGACGGCATGCAGCACTATCGCCTGGCCCGCGACCTGGAGCTGGTGCTGATCGATGCCGCCCGCGGCCTGGGCAATGGCCGCTGCCTGCCTGCCGGCCCGTTGCGCGAGCCCGTCGAGCGCCTGCAAGGCGCCGACGCGGTGCTGTTCAATGGTGCCAGTGCCGACCGCGCCGATGGTTTTGGCTTCTGCCTGCAACCGTCCGCACTGGTCAACGTGCGCAGCGGCGAACGTCGTACCCTCGACCATTTCCCACCAGGCCAGCGCCTGCACGCGGTGGCCGGTATTGGCAATCCGCAACGTTTCTTCAATACCCTGTTGGGGCTAAACTGGCAGCCGGTGCCGCATCCCTTCGCCGACCATGCACAGTTCAGCGCCCGGAGCCTGGCTTTCAGCCCGCCGCTGCCGCTGGTGATGACCGAGAAGGATGCGGTGAAATGCCGAGCCTTCGCCGCTGACGACTGGTGGTACCTGGCCGTCGAGGCCCAGCCCACGCCAGCGTTCAGCACCTGGTTCGACAACCAGCTGCAGCGGCTGCTGCGCAAGCCCTGAGCCCGTTTTCAATTTCCGGCCACCTGGCCTAAAGGAAGCCTCCAATGGACACTAAACTGCTCGACATCCTGGCCTGCCCGATCACCAAGGGCCCGCTCAAGCTCAGTGCCGACAAGACCGAGCTGATCAGCAAGGGCGCCGGCCTGGCCTACCCGATCCGCGACGGCATTCCGGTCATGCTGGAAAGCGAGGCGCGCACCCTGACCGACGACGAGCGTCTGGACAAATGAGCCTGGACTTCACCGTGGTGATTCCCGCCCGGTTGCGTTCCACACGGCTCCCAGGCAAGCCGCTGCTGCCGATTGCCGGCAAGCCGATGGTGCAACACGTGTGGGAGCAGGCACGCAAAAGTGCCGCGAGCCGTGTGGTTATCGCCACCGATGACGCCAGTATCTTCGAGGCCTGCCAGGCGTTCGGCGCCGAAGTGCTGATGACCCGCGCAGACCACGAATCGGGCACCGACCGCCTGGCCGAAGTGGCTGTGCACCTGGGCTTGCCGGCTGATGCCATCGTGGTCAACGTGCAGGGCGACGAGCCGCTGATCCCGCCGGTGATCATCGACCAGGTGGCGGCCAATCTGGCTGCGCATCCAGAGGCCGGCATCGCTACTCTGGCCGAGCCGATCCATGAGCCGGAAACCGTGTTCAACCCCAATGCAGTCAAGGTGGCGAGCGACAAGAACGGACTGGCCCTGACTTTCAGCCGTGCGCCGCTGCCGTGGGCCCGCGATGGCTTTGCCAGCGACCGCAATGTGCTGCCCGAAGGCGTGCCGTATCGCCGCCACATCGGCATGTACGCCTACCGCGTCGGCTTTCTGCAGGACTTTGTCGGTTGGGGCCCATGCTGGCTTGAACAGACCGAAGCGCTGGAGCAACTGCGTGCCTTGTGGCACGGCGTGCGCATTCACGTCGAGGACGCCATCGAGGCGCCAGCCGTAGGCGTTGATACCCCTGAAGACCTGGAGCGCGTACGGCGCTTGCTGGAGGCTTGATGCGCGTTTTGTTCGTGTGCCTTGGCAACATCTGCCGCTCGCCCACCGCCGAAGGCGTGCTGCGCCATCAATTGCAGGCCGCCGGGCTTGCCGACCGGGTGCACGTGGCCTCTGCCGGCACCGGCGACTGGCATGTTGGCAAGGCGCCAGACAGCCGCACCTGCAAGGCAGCGCTGGCACGTGGTTACGACCTCTCAGCGCAGCGTGCCCAGCAGGTCAAGGCAGCGCATTTTGCCGAGTACGACCTGGTGCTGGCCATGGACGAGAGCAACCTGCGCGACCTGCGCGCCTTGCGCCCGCCCACTGCAGCGGGCGAACTCGACCTGTTCCTGCGCCGCTATGGCTCAGTGCTGGATGAAGTACCTGACCCTTACTACGGTGGCGCCGATGGCTTCGAGCAGGTGCTCGACCTGGTCGAGGCGGCGTGCCAGGCACTGGTGCTGGAAATCAAGGGCCGCCTATGACAGTGCAGTGGCAGGAGCAGGTTTCGCTCAAACCCTTTAACACCTTCGGCATCGACGTGAAGGCGCGTTTTTTCAGCCAGGCCCAGGATGATCAGCAGGTGCGACAGGCGCTGTGCCAGGCGCAGCAGCGAGGTCTGCCGGTGCTGGTGATCGGCGGCGGCAGCAACCTGCTGCTGACCCGCGATGTCGATGCACTGGTGCTGCACATGGCCAGCCGTGGCTGCCGCGTGCTCAGTGACGATGGCGAACACATCGTGGTCGAGGCCGAGGCCGGTGAGCCGTGGCACCCGTTCGTGCAGTGGACACTGGCGCAGGGCTATTGCGGGCTGGAAAACCTCAGCCTGATCCCCGGTACGGTGGGCGCCGCGCCGATGCAGAACGTGGGCGCCTACGGGGTGGAGATCAAGGACGTGTTTGCCGGCCTGACGGCCCTGGACCGTGAGACTGGCGAACTGCATGACTTTGGTTTGGCAGAATGTGCCTTCGGTTATCGCGACAGCCTGTTCAAGCGCAACCCCGGGCGCTGGTTGATCCTGCGCGTGCGTTTTGCCTTGAGCCGCACCCTGCAGGCCCACCTGGACTATGGTCCGGTGCGTCAGCGCCTTGCGGAGCAGGGTGTAGCCGAACCGACCGCGCAGGCGATCAGTAATGCCATTTGCAGCATTCGCCGCGAAAAGCTGCCAGACCCGGTGGAGCTCGGCAATGCCGGGAGTTTTTTCAAGAACCCGGTGGTGTCTGCGGAGCAAGTCGAGCGTATTCGTGCGAAACACCCGGCAGTGGTGGCTTATCCCCAGGCCGATGGTCAGGCGAAGCTGGCGGCGGGCTGGCTGATCGAGCAGGCGGGGTGGAAGGGCCATCGTGATGGCGATGCGGGCGTGCATCGCTTGCAGTCGCTGGTGCTGGTGAACTACGGCCAGGCGAGCGGGGCGCAGATGCATGCGCTGGCGCGGCAGATCCAGGCGGATATCCTGGAGCGGTTCGGGGTGGAGCTGGAGATGGAGCCTAACCTTTACTGAGGCGGTGCAGATGCCGCTCCTACAAATGCGGCAGCCAGCATTGACATTAAGCGTCAAGCCAAGAAAAAGCCCCGCCAGTTCGCACTGGCGGGGCTTTTTCATTCAGCCTTGGCTATCAACCGTGATGAGGCTTGTGCTCATCGGCGGCTTCCAGGGCGGGTTCCTGGGAGGCTGCAGCAGCTTCCTGGGCGGCTTTGGCAGCGGCCTCGGCCTCACGCTTGCGGCGGCGCACTTCACGCGGGTCGTTCGGCGCGCGGCCGTTGGCCAGCATGACAGTGGCAGGTTCTGCCTCAACCGGGGCTTCGACTTGCGCAGGCTCGACCACCACAGGGGCAGGCTCGGCCACCACTTCTGGCTGGGCTTCGACAACCGGTGCAGGCTGCTCGGCAGCTGGAGCGGTGTCAGTCACGGCCGGAGCCTGTTCGATTTCACCCGCTTCGACGGCAGGCGCTTCAACAGGTGCCTCTGCGATGATCGCAGGCTCGGCTGCAGGTGCTTCGTCAACCACTGGCTGCGGAGCAACTTCGACCACTGGCTCGGCAGTGACCTCGGCCACGATTACCGGCTGGCTGACAGGCTGCTCGACCACTGGGGCCACGGCAACTTCTTCAGCCTTGGCGACGGCCTCGACCTGCTCGACCTTTTCAGCTTGCTCGGCCGGCTGGGCGGCCTCGCGGTTGTCGGCCTCTGCAGCGGTAGCGACTTCGGCGGTGGCACGTTCGGCCTGCTGGTTGGCCTGGGCTTCGGCGTCGGCGCTGATGTTGCTGCTGGCAACAGTGGCAATCACGGCGAGGCCGGCGGCCAGTTCGGCACCCAGCTCGGTGGCCTTGTGCTGTTGTGGCTGCTCTTCGCTGCCTTCGTCCTCTTCGCCACCGTCGATCAGCTCGCCATTGGCGTTGCGCTGGCGCTCACGACGGTTACTGCGACGACGCTGACCACGGGAGCGGCGGCGCGGGCGCTCGCCATCGGTGCCTTCCTGTTCGTCTTGCAGCAACTCTTCGTTCGGCAGTTGCTCTTCGGCCAGTTCGGCAGCCTGCTCGGCCGCTTCTTCCGCTACACGTGGCTGGCGCTCTTCGCGCGGTGGGCGCGGGGCACGTTCTTCGCGAGGTGCGCGTTCTTCACGCGGAGCACGTTCTTCACGTGGGGCGCGATCTTCACGAGGTGCGCGCTCTTCACGCGGGGCACGTTCTTCGCGAGGTGCGCGCTCTTCACGCGGGGCACGTTCTTCGCGAGGTGCGCGCTCTTCACGTGGAGCACGTTCTTCACGGGCTACACGCTCTTCACGTGGCTGACGCTCTTCGCGTTCGGCTGGCGGGGTGGCATCCAGCGGCTCGCGCAGCTCGCGTACGCGTTCTTCGCCACGGTTGCTGCGACGGTCTTCGCGCGGCTGGCGTGGGGCGCGTTCTTCGCGCGGTGCACGCTCTTCGCGTGGGGCGCGATCTTCACGTGGTGCACGTTCTTCGCGTGGGGCGCGATCTTCACGTGGTGCACGTTCTTCGCGTGGTGCACGCTCCTCACGTGGCTGGCGTTCTTCGCGCGGGGCGCGCTCGGCACGTTCTTCACGCGGCTTGCGCTCTTCGTCACGGCGGCCGTTGCGGTTGCGGCTCTGCTGACGGCCGTTGCGGCGCTCTTCGTTGCGCGGGCTGCGCTCGGCAGCCGGTTTCTCGGCGACGACCGGGGCAGCAGCAGGTTCTTCCTTGCCGGCGAACAGGCTGACCAGCGACTTCACCAGGCCTTTGAACAGGCTTGGCTCTGGGGCGCTCGGGGCTGGGGCAGCCGGGGCGACAGCCTGTGGCTCTTCAGCAGCCGGTACTGGCGCACTGGTGCGGGCCGGTGCGGTCTTGACCGCCGCTTCCTGGCGAACCAGGGTGCGGGTGGCGGTCTGCTGCGGTGCCTCTTCGGTCTCGGTGGCGGCGATCTCGTAGCTGGACTGGTTGTTCAGCACTTCCGGGTTGTCGTCGCGCAGGCGCTGGACTTCGAAGTGCGGGGTTTCCAGGTGATCGTTCGGCAGGATGATGATGCGTGCGCGGGTGCGCAGTTCGATCTTGGTGATCGAGTTACGTTTCTCGTTGAGCAGGAATGCGGCCACCGGGATCGGCACTTGTGCGCGTACTTCGGCGGTGCGGTCCTTCAGGGCTTCTTCTTCGATCAGGCGCAGGATGGCCAGCGACAGCGATTCGACGTCACGGATGATGCCTGTGCCGGAGCAGCGTGGGCAGACGATGCCGCTGCTTTCGCCCAGCGATGGGCGCAGGCGCTGACGGGACATTTCCAGCAGGCCGAAGCGCGAAATGCGGCCGACCTGAACACGGGCACGGTCTGCCTCCAGGCACTCGCGTACGCGCTCTTCCACGGCACGCTGGTTTTTCGCCGGGGTCATGTCGATGAAGTCGATGACGATCAGGCCGCCAATGTCACGCAGGCGCAGCTGGCGGGCGATTTCCTCGGCCGCTTCCAGGTTGGTCTGCAGGGCGGTTTCTTCGATGTCGCTGCCTTTGGTGGCCCGCGCCGAGTTGATGTCGATGGACACCAGGGCTTCGGTCGGGTCGATCACGATCGAACCACCGGACGGCAGGTCGACCACGCGCTGGAAGGCGGTTTCGATCTGGCTTTCAATCTGGAAGCGGTTGAACAGCGGTACGCTGTCTTCGTACAGCTTCACCTTGCTGGCGTACTGCGGCATTACCTGGCGGATGAAGGTCAGGGCTTCTTCCTGGGCATCGATGCTGTCGATAAGCACTTCGCCGATGTCCTGGCGCAGATAGTCGCGGATAGCGCGGATGATGACGTTGCTTTCCTGATAAATCAGGAATGGCGCAGCGCGGTCCAGGGACGCTTCCTTGATGGCAGTCCACAGCTGCAGCAGGTAGTCGAGGTCCCACTGCATTTCTTCGCTGCTGCGGCCAAGGCCGGCAGTGCGCACGATCAGGCCCATGTCGCCCGGCACGGTCAGGCCGTTCAGGGCTTCGCGCAGTTCGTTGCGCTCTTCGCCTTCGATGCGGCGGGAGATGCCGCCGGCACGTGGGTTGTTGGGCATCAGCACCAGGTAACGACCTGCCAGGCTGATGAAGGTGGTGAGGGCTGCGCCTTTGTTGCCGCGCTCTTCCTTCTCGACCTGGACGATGACTTCCTGGCCTTCGCTGAGCACTTCCTTGATGTTCACCCGGCCTTCGGGGGCTTTCTTGAAGTATTCGCGGGAGATTTCTTTCAGCGGCAGGAAGCCGTGACGTTCGGAACCGAAGTCGACGAAGGCGGCTTCGAGGCTGGGTTCGATGCGGGTGATCTTGCCTTTGTAGATGTTGGCCTTTTTCTGCTCGCGCGCACCAGACTCGATGTCCAGGTCGTAGAGGCGTTGGCCATCCACCAGGGCTACACGCAACTCTTCGGGTTGAGTTGCGTTAATCAGCATTCTTTTCATGTTGTACCGTCGGTTTCCGGGCTGCCGGAAACGGCGTTCGGCACACACGACTTCTCATGGTCGGTGCCAAGGTGCGCAAAGGGTGGCCGGGCCACCCCCGTGTCGAGCGACGTTCGGCACCAGCCAGTTGCCCAGCCTGCCGTTGTCGCGACGACGCGTCCTGTTTGCTGCGGTGCCAACAAGGCCCCGGTGGCTTCGAATGGAGATCGAATCAACCAAGCGGGCCTTGTGCACTCAGTCAGGAGGAGGAATCAACCTTCAGCCGTGGACGCCCGGGGGCATCTGTTCAGGACCTTATCCGCTCGCCAGCCGTCAGTGGGCTGGTGGCCGGACGCGGTGCTACACGGTCCGAGGGCTGTGCATCTCCACCCTGCACGTATCCCTGATAATTCGGGTGCTGCCGCGCGCTGAATCCGCAACGGGTTGCATTTTTCGCCACTGCAGGTACTGCACTGGCGCCATTCATATCCAAGGCAGGTATTTCCGAAGCATTCGCCGTGCGTTGCGTGGAAGCGACGGGGCGGGCAGAGGGGCTGCGAAAAGAATCGGGTAAGCAGGTGAAACACCGCGCTTGTCGTTTTTTTTCGGTCTTCTCTACACGGCGCTGGTGGCGATTCCAGGCAATTCGGTAAACTGGCGAACACCCCGTAGGACGGCCTCGCGTCCTGGAGAATTGCGTTGGTCAGGGCCGGCTGAAAGCCTGTTGCCGCTGGCCTGCCGCTTTTGGCGGCGTTCGCGACTATAGCAGCAATGATTAAGTGCTTCAATTCCATAAAAAATTGTTATGATCCCGCAATGACGACCAATACCCCTCCGACTTCCGGCGTTCAGCTGATCGAAGTCGCGCCGGAGCTTGCCGGCCAACGCATTGATAATTTCCTCATCACGGCCCTCAAGGGCGTGCCCAAAACGCTGGTCTACCGCATCCTGCGCAAGGGTGAAGTGCGGGTGAACAAGGGTCGGGTAAAGCCTGAGTACAAGATCCAGGCCGGCGACATCGTGAGGGTGCCGCCCGTCCGCCTGCCGGAGCGTGACGAGCCGGCACCGGTGGCCCAGGGCCTGCTGCAGCGCCTTGAGGCGGCCATTGTCTACGAAGACAAGGCGCTGATCGTGATGAACAAGCCGTCCGGCATTGCCGTGCATGGCGGTAGCGGCCTGAGCTTTGGTGTGATCGAGGCACTGCGCCAGCTGCGCCCGGACGCCAAGGAGCTCGAACTGGTGCACCGCCTGGACCGCGACACCTCTGGCCTGCTGATGATTGCCAAGAAGCGCAGCATGCTGCGCCACTTGCATGCCGCCCTGCGCGGTGACGGGGTCGACAAGCGCTATATGGCGCTGGTGCGCGGCCACTGGCCGACGTCGAAGAAGCAGGTGAATGCGCCGTTGCTCAAGAGCAACCTGCGCTCCGGCGAGCGCATGGTTGAAGTGAACGAAGAGGGCAAGGACGCGTTGACCCTGTTCCGCGTGCTCCGCCGCTTTGGCGAGTTCGCCACCATTGTCGAGGCCCGTCCGATCACGGGGCGTACCCACCAGATTCGCGTGCATACCCTGCATGCGGGGCACATGATTGCCGGTGACAGCAAGTACGGTGACGAAGACTTCAGCCGCGAAATTCGCGAGCTGGGGGGCAAGCGCCTGTTCTTGCATGCCTATGCGCTGACCGTGCCGCTGCCGGATGGTGGTGAGCTGAAACTTGAAGCGCCTGTGGATGAAGTCTGGGCGAAAACCATTGAACGTCTGAGTGCGTCCTGATCCATGAAGAAAGGCTATGAGCTACTGATCTTCGACTGGGACGGTACCCTGGCCGATTCTATCGGGCGTATTGTCGAGGCCATGAATGCCGCCGCCGAGCGTGCCGGCGAGGTCGCCAGCCGTGAGGATGCGGTCAAGGGCATCATCGGTCTGGCCCTGGGTGAGGCGATCCATACCCTGTACCCGCACCTGGCACCTGCGCAGGTCGACAGCTTCCGTCAGCACTATGCTGATATCTACATGGCGCTGGATCAGCAGCCTTCGCCACTGTTCGAGGGCGTGGTCGAGTCGCTGGATGCCTTTCGTGCCGAGGGTTACCGCCTGGCGGTGGCTACGGGCAAGGCGCGTCGCGGGCTGGACCGGGTGCTCAAGGCCAATGGCTGGGAGCAGTTCTTCGACATCACCCGTGCTGCCGACGAAACCCGTGGCAAGCCGCACCCGCTGATGCTCGAGGAAATCCTCGGCCATTGCGGCGTCGAACCGGCGCGTGCGCTGATGGTCGGAGATTCGGCATTCGACCTGCAGATGGCCAGCAATGCCGGGATGCATTCGGTGGCGGTGGGCTATGGTGCCATGCCGCTGCAGGCGCTGGCCGAGTTTGGTCCGCAGGTGTGCATCGATCATTTTTCCCAGCTGCGCGAGTGGCTGGGTGGTTCCGCAATTCCACTTCCAAGGTAGGTAAGCATGGCAGACGAATGGAAAGCCCCCGAGGCCGAACCCGAGGAGCGCGAAGGGCGCAAGAGCTGGCAGCTGCTGGAAAAGACCTTGCTGGCCAGTGTGCAGGAGCAGCGCCGGGCGCGGCGCTGGGGGATCTTCTTCAAGCTGCTGACTTTCATCTACCTGTTCGGCTTCCTGGCGTTGTTCACGCCGCTGATGGATTTCGACAAGGCGGCATCGCGCAGTGCCAGCCATACCGCGCTGGTCGAGGTGCGCGGGGTGATTGCCGATCAGGAGGCCGCCAGCGCGGACAATATCGTCAAGAGCCTGCGCGAGGCGTTCAAGGACAGCAAGACCAAGGCGGTGGTAATGCGCATCAACAGCCCGGGTGGCAGTCCGGTGCAGGCGGGTTACGTGTACGACGAAATCCGCCGCCTGCGTGCTGAATACCCGGCTATCAAGCTGTATGCAGTCATCGCCGATCTCGGCGCTTCTGGTGCCTATTACATTGCCAGTGCGGCGGACGAAATCTACGCCGATAAAGCCAGCCTGGTGGGCTCCATTGGTGTGACGGCGGCCGGTTACGGTTTTGTTGGCACCATGGAAAAGCTGGGCGTGGAGCGGCGCGCCTACACCTCGGGTGAGCACAAGGCCTTCCTTGATCCGTTCTCGCCTGAAAAGCCCGAAGAAACCCGGTTCTGGCAGGGTGTGCTGGATACCACGCACCAGCAGTTCATTGCCATGGTCAAGCAGGGACGTGGCGAACGCTTGAAGGACAAGGAACATCCTGAGTTGTTCAGCGGCCTGGTCTGGTCGGGCGAGCAGGCCAAGGCGCTGGGCTTGGTGGATGGGCTGGGCAGTGCCAGCTATGTGGCACGTGAGATTGTTGGCGAGAAGGAGCTGGTGGACTTTACCGTTCAGGAATCGCCTTTCGATCGCTTCTCCAAGCGCGTAGGTGCCAGCGTGGCTGAGCACCTGGCGATGTGGATGGGGTTCCAGGGGCCACAGTTGCGTTGAGTTCGGCGTGCATTTTGCGGCGCCTGTGAGATCGAGCGCCGCCCGTGCGGCGCTTCGCGGGGCAAGCCCGCTCCCACATTTGTTTTGGGCCGGTCAGTCCTGAGCCATTGGTGCGCGCCCCCTTGGAGGTACGACGCGATATCGTGTCATGCGCCAAAGGGTCCGCGCGCCAATGGTGACAGGAGAAATTGGCCTGAAACAGATGTGGGGGCGGGCTTGCCCCGCGAAGCGCCGCGCGGGCGGCGCTCGGTCTCACAGGCGCAGAAAATCTCGAGCCAGGCTCAAGGGACAACCACCCCCTCCCGGGTCAACATATCCACCAGTCGAATCAACGGCAGCCCGATCAGGCTGGTCGAATCGCACCCATGGGTGCTCTGAAACAAACTCACCCCCAGCCCCTCCGCCTTGAAGCTCCCCGCGCAATCCAGTGGTTGTTCCGCCGCCACATAGCGTTCCACCCGCTCGCGGCTCAGCTCGCGCATCGTCACGGTAAACGGCACGCAATCCACCTGGCAGTGCCCGGTGGCGCTGTTCAGCAGTGCCAGCCCGGTCAGAAAACTCACCTGCTGACCGCTGCACTCCAGCAGTTGCTCGCAAGCCCGCTCGAAGGTGTGCGGCTTGCCCAGTACCTGTTCGCCCAGCACCGCAACCTGGTCCGAGCCGATGATCAGGTGCCCGGGGTGGCTGCCCGCCAATGCCTCGGCCTTTTGCCTGGCCAGTCGGCGCACCAGGTCCACGGCGGGCTCGTCATGCTGTCGCTGTTCGTCTATATCAGGGCTTGCCCAGGTGAAGGGCAGGCGCAGGCGTGTGAGCAGTTCGCGGCGGTAGGCAGAGCTGGAAGCCAGTAACAAAGGAAGCATGGTAGACTCCGGGTTCGGTTGAACCAATCCTATCACGCACGATGCCGCCTAATTTCCTTTGACAGGGGCGGGGGGCATCCCTAGAATGCTGCGCCTATGTTGAATGACCCGATTCCACCTCACGTTGACCCGCGCAAATTAGCCGATCGTGGCGTAACCCTTAACGGTTCGCTGCAACTCGCTGATTTGGAAAGACTCTGCGACCCGCTTTCCGACAATGTCGGTACGGTGCAGGCGAAGTTCGATTTTGAACGAGATGAGCAGCACGTAGTGGTTATCCACACCGAGCTGAACGTCGAGGTCAAGATGGTTTGCCAGCGTTGTCTTGAGCTGGTCACCCTGCCGATCTACAGCGAATGTACATACGCTGTGGTGAAGGAGGGTGCGAATACCCAGTCGTTGCCGAAAGGCTATGACGTGCTGGAACTGGGCGAAGATCCTTTGGATCTGCAGGCATTGGTCGAGGAAGAGCTTCTGCTCGCCTTGCCAATCGTGCCTGCTCACCATCCGGAAGAATGCCAGCAGCCGGCGGGCGCAGACGAGCCCGAATCGAGCAAGGACGAGGTATCGCGGTCCAACCCGTTCAGTGTTTTGGCGCAGTTAAAGCGTGACCCAAACGTTTAGGAGTTAATCAATTATGGCTGTTCAGCAGAACAAAAAATCCCGCTCTGCCCGTGACATGCGCCGTTCGCACGACGCCCTGTCGGAAAACGCGCTGTCGGTAGAAAAGACCACCGGTGAAATTCACCTGCGTCACCACGTTTCGCCAGAAGGCGTATACCGTGGTCGTAAAGTGATCGATAAGGGCGCTGACGAGTAATCCTTGTCTGCTCAGATCATCGCGATCGACGCAATGGGCGGGGACTTCGGTCCCCGCAGCATTGTCCAGGCTAGCATTGCCTGCCTTTCGGCTACCCCCTCGCTGCACCTGACCCTCGTCGGTCAACCCTCCCTCCTAGAAGATCTTGTCAGTGGCCTTGCAGCTGCGGATCGCGCGCGCCTGCAGATTGTCGCCGCCAGTGAGGTGATCGGTATGGACGAGCGGCCATCGCAGGCGCTACGCGGCAAGCCGGACTCGTCGATGCGCATCGCCCTCGAACTGGTGCGCGACGGCAAGGCCCAGGCCTGCGTCAGTGCCGGCAACACCGGGGCGCTGATGGCGCTGTCACGCTTCGTGCTCAAGACCTTGCCGGGTATCGATCGGCCAGCCATGGTGGCGGCGATTCCCACCCAGGCGGGTTACTGTCAGTTGCTCGACCTCGGCGCCAACGTCGACTGCAGTGCAGAAAACCTCTATCAGTTCGCAGTGATGGGCTCGGTGGCCGCCCAGGCCCTGGGTGTGCATCGGCCGCGGGTGGCATTGCTTAACATCGGCACCGAGGACATCAAGGGTAATCAGCAGGTAAAGCTGGCGGCCACGCTGTTGCAGAACGCTCGCGGCCTCAACTATGTCGGTTTCGTCGAAGGGGATGGCCTGTACAGAGGGGAGGCGGACGTGGTGGTGTGCGACGGTTTTGTCGGCAACATCCTGCTCAAGTCCAGCGAGGGCCTGGCGACGATGATCGGTGCGCGCATCGAAAAACTGTTCAAGGGCGGTGCTTTTGCCCGCGTTGCCGGGGCCATGGCCATGCCGTTGCTCAAGCGCCTGCAGGCCGACCTGGCGCCGGCGCGGCACAACGGTGCGAGCTTTCTGGGGTTGCAGGGTATCGTCATCAAGAGCCATGGCTCGGCAGGCGTGCAGGGCTTCCAGAGTGCTATCCAGCGGGCGTTGATCGAGATTCAGGAAAACCTGCCGCAGCGCCTGCATGGCCGCCTCGAAGATTTGTTGCCTTAGGCATTTCGCCGATGAAGTGCTTAAATGTGACCGCTTGGTCTGCGTATTCATCCAAGTTTTCAGATTCTGCGTCCAGCCCACGGCTCGGCGCACCTCATTCGACGACAAGATCATAAGGGCTTGTTCAATGTCTGCATCCCTCGCATTCGTCTTCCCCGGTCAAGGTTCCCAGTCCCTGGGCATGCTCAAGGAACTGGGCGCCGAAAAGCCGGTGATCGTTGAGACCTTCAAGGAGGCCTCCGACGCTCTGGGTTACGACCTGTGGAAGCTGGTCCAGGAAGGCCCGGAAGAACAACTCAATCAAACCGACAAGACTCAGCCTGCGATCCTCACCGCTTCCATCGCGCTGTGGCGCCTGTGGCTGGAGGAGGGCGGCGCCACGCCGGCTTTCGTTTCTGGTCACAGCCTGGGTGAATACAGCGCCCTGGTTGCCGCAGGCAGCCTGTCGCTGAAAGATGCCGTGCGCTTGGTCGAGCGTCGCGGCCAGCTGATGCAGGAAGCCGTCCCGGCCGGCCATGGCGCCATGGCCGCAATCCTCGGCCTGGATGACGCCGTGGTGGTCGAGATCTGTGGTAGGGCGGCCGAAGACGAAGTGGTCAGCGCGGTGAACTTCAACTCGCCGGGCCAGGTTGTGATTGCTGGCAACAAGGCTGCGGTGGACCGTGCCATGGAGCTGTGCAAAGAGGCTGGTGCCAAGCGCGCCCTGCCACTGGCGGTCAGCGTACCGTCGCACTGTGCCCTGATGAAGCCGGCCGCCGAGCGTTTCGCCGAGAACGTGAACGCCATCGAATGGAAGGCGCCACAAATTCCGGTGGTGCAGAACGTCACCGCTGCCATTGCCCCTGACCTCGATGCCCTCAAGCATGACCTGCTGGCACAGCTGTACCAGCCTGTGCGTTGGGTCGAGTGCGTGCAGACCCTGGCTGCCAACGGTGCGGTCAACCTGGTCGAGTGCGGCCCGGGCAAGGTCCTGGCTGGCCTGAACAAGCGTTGCGCCGACGGCGTGACCACCTACAACCTCAATACCCCTGACGCCGTTGCCGCCACCCGCGCGGCACTGGCCTGATTTGGAGAAGCTTGCATGAGCCTGCAAGGTAAAGTTGCACTGGTCACCGGCGCCAGCCGTGGCATTGGCCAGGCCATCGCCCTCGAGCTGGGCCGCCAGGGCGCGACCGTGATCGGTACCGCCACTTCGGCCTCCGGCGCCGAGCGTATTGCTGCCACCCTGAAAGAGCACGGTATCACCGGCACCGGCATGGAACTGAACGTGACCAGCGCCGAATCCGTTGAAACTGTTTTGGGTGCAATCGCCGAGCAGTTTGGCGCGCCGGCCATCCTGGTCAACAACGCCGGTATCACCCGCGACAACCTCATGCTGCGCATGAAGGACGACGAATGGTTCGACGTGATCGACACCAACCTGAACAGCCTCTACCGTCTGTCCAAGGGCGTGCTGCGTGGCATGACCAAGGCACGTTGGGGTCGTATCATCAGCATCGGCTCGGTCGTCGGTGCCATGGGTAACGCGGGCCAGGCCAACTACGCCGCCGCCAAGGCTGGCCTGGAAGGCTTCAGCCGCGCCCTGGCGCGTGAAGTGGGCTCGCGTGGCATCACCGTAAACTCGGTGACTCCGGGCTTCATCGACACCGACATGACCCGCGAGCTGCCAGAAGCGCAGCGTGAAGCCCTGCAAACCCAGATTCCGCTGGGCCGCCTGGGCCAGGCCGACGAAATCGCCAAGGTGGTGTCGTTCCTGGCGTCCGACGGTGCAGCCTACGTGACCGGCGCTACCGTGCCGGTCAACGGCGGGATGTACATGTAACACTGCAACTCAATGTGACGGATTTCGTAAAAAAAGAGTCATACTGCGAGCCTAAAATCCGTTATAAAGCTGCAACCAGATTCCAGGCAGCGGGTAGGGTGTCTAGCCTGAGAGTGCGTTTAGCTTGAAAAGCGAACGTCTTTCTATAAAATTAGCCACCGGCCAGCTGCCTGACATATATCCATTAGGAGTGAAAACTAGGTATGAGCACCATCGAAGAACGCGTCAAGAAAATCGTCGCCGAGCAACTGGGCGTGAAGGAAGAGGAAGTGACTAACGAGAAGTCCTTCGTCGATGACCTGGGTGCCGATTCGCTTGACACCGTTGAGCTGGTGATGGCTCTGGAAGAGGAATTCGAGACCGAAATCCCTGACGAAGAAGCCGAGAAAATCACTACCGTTCAAGCCGCTATCGACTACGTCAACAGCCACAAGGCCTAAGACGCTGTAGTCGTCGCTACTTGACGAGAAAAACCGCACTGCCTTTGCCGGCGTGCGGTTTTTTCTTTGCGAACGTGCTGCTTTTTGGCGAGCCGGCTTCGCTCACCGCGCACCAAGAGCCTGTTGCCATTCCATTCCAGCGCTTGAATGTAATCGCAAGAGACTCTGTTATTAGAAAAGGAGAGTACTGTGTCGCGTAGACGCGTCGTGGTCACCGGTATGGGTATGCTGTCGCCACTGGGTACCGATGTACCGAGCACCTGGCAGGGCATTCTGGCTGGCCGCAGTGGCATTGGTCCGATCGAACACACGGACCTGTCTGCTTACTCCACCCGTTTTGGCGGCTCGGTGAAAGGCTTCGAGGTTGAGCAATACCTGTCGGCCAAAGAGGCCCGCAAGCTTGACCTGTTCATCCAGTACGGCCTGGCGGCCGGTTTCCAGGCGGTGCGAAATGCCGGCCTGGAGGTCACCGACGCCAACCGTGAGCGCATTGGCGTGGCCATGGGCTCGGGAATCGGCGGCCTGACCAATATCGAGGAAACCAGCCGTACGCTGCACGATTCGGGGCCGCGTCGCATTTCCCCGTTCTTTGTGCCGGGCTCGATCATCAACATGATCTCCGGGTTCCTGTCGATCCACCTGGGCCTGCAGGGGCCGAACTACGCCATTGCCACCGCCTGCACCACCGGCACCCATTGCATCGGCATGGCAGCGCGCAATATCGCCTACGGTGAAGCTGACGTGATGATTGCAGGTGGCGCAGAGATGGCTGCCTGTGGCCTGGGCATGGGCGGCTTCGGTGCCTCCCGTGCGTTGTCCACCCGCAACGACGAGCCCAGCCGGGCCAGCCGCCCGTGGGACAAGGGCCGTGACGGCTTTGTATTGTCCGACGGTGCCGGTGCCCTGGTACTCGAAGAGCTGGAACACGCCAAGGCCCGTGGTGCGACCATCTATGCCGAGCTGGTTGGCTTTGGCATGAGCGGCGACGCCTACCACATGACTTCGCCACCCGACACCGGCGAGGGTGCTGCCCGCTGCATGGCCAACGCCTTGCGCGATGCCGGTATCCAGCCGGAAGAGGTCAGCTACATCAACGCCCACGGTACCTCGACCCCTGCGGGCGACGTGGCCGAAGTGGCCGCGATCAAGCGCGTATTCGGTGAACATGCCTACAAGCTGGCTGTCAGTTCGACCAAGTCGATGACCGGCCACCTGCTGGGCGCCGCAGGCGCGGTGGAAGCGATCTTCAGTGTGCTGGCGATCAACAGCCAGATGGCCCCGCCCACCATCAACCTGGACGAACCGGACGAAGGTTGCGACCTCGACTTCGTGCCGCACCAGGCGCGCAGCATGCCGATCGACGTGGTGCTGTCCAACTCGTTCGGCTTCGGTGGCACCAACGGCTCGCTGGTGTTCCGCCGGTTCGCCGGTTGATGCAGAGCTGGGTCGATGGCCAGCCTGCGGGTGCAGTCAACCTGCAGAACCGCGGCCTGGCCTACGGCGATGGGCTGTTTGAAACCATCGCTGTGCGTGGTGGCCAGCCCCGCTTGCTGGAAGGCCACCTTGCACGCCTGGCGCTGGGTTGCCAGCGCCTGGCGCTCAGCGCCGACCTGGTGCTGGTGCGCGACGAACTCCTGCGCTATGCCAGCCAGCTCGGTGACGGTGTAGCCAAACTCATCCTTACCCGTGGTGACAGCCAGCGTGGCTATGCGCCGGTTGCCGGTGCTGCGCCGCGGCGAATTCTGCAGGGCAGCCCGTTACCCGGCTATCCTGTCGAGCATGCCGAGCAGGGCGTGCGCTTGTTCCTGTGCCAGACCCGGCTTGGGGAACAACCGCTGCTGGCCGGCCTCAAACACCTCAACCGCCTGGAGCAGGTGCTGGCCCGTGCCGAATGGCAGGACAGCGACCATGCCGAAGGCCTGATGCGTGACGGGCAGGGCAGGCTGATCGAAGGGGTGTACAGCAATCTGTTCCTGGTGCGTGATGGCGTGCTGCTGACTGCCGACCTCAGCCGTTGTGGTGTGGCCGGGGTGATGCGTGCGGCACTGCTGGAACAGGCCGCGCTGCTGGGCATTCCGGCGCAGGTATGTGACCTGCCGTTCGACGCGTTGGAGCAGGCAGATGAAGTATTTGTTTGCAATAGCGTTTACGGCATCTGGCCCGTGCGAGGCGTAGCCGCGCTAAACTGGTCGCCTGGCCCGCTCACCCGTAAACTGCAGGCCGTTGCCCGTACGTTACTGGAAACCTGAATTCGTGAGACGTAAATTCCTGCTACTGCTGGAAATGGGCCTGATCATTGCCGGGTTGGCGCTTGGCTGGTCGGCCTGGAAGGTCAACTCGGTCCTTGAGCAGCCCTTGCACGTGACGCAGGAGCGCCTGCTCGACGTGCCCAATGGCACCAACCCAAACCGCATGTTCTATCGCATGGAGCAAGAAGGTTTGCTGGACGACGCCGTCTGGTTGCGCTTGTACTGGCGCTTCAACATGGCAGGCACTGCCCTGCACACCGGCGAGTATCGCCTTACCCCAGGCATGACGGTCGAACAGTTGTTCGACGCCTGGCGCCGGGCCGACGTGGTGCAATACAACCTCACCCTGGTGGAAGGCTGGACCTTCCGTCAGGTACGCTCGGCCGTGGCCAAGCATGAAAAAATCAAGCATACCCTGGACGGCCTGTCGGATTCCGAGGTGATGGACAAGCTCGGCCATACCGGTGTGTTCCCGGAAGGGCGCTTTTTCCCGGACACCTACCGCTTTGTACGTGGCATGAGCGATGTCGAGCTGCTGCAGCAGGCCTACATGCGCCTGGACGAAGTGCTGGCAAAGGAATGGGCCGAGCGCACCACCGACCTGCCGTATCGCGATCCGTACCAGGCGTTGATCATGGCGTCGCTGGTGGAAAAGGAAACCGGTATCCCCCAGGAGCGTGGGCAGATTGCCGGTGTATTTGTGCGGCGCCTGCGCCTGGGCATGATGCTGCAGACCGATCCGACGGTGATCTACGGCATGGGTGAGCGGTACAACGGCAAGATTACCCGCGCCGATCTGCGCGAACCGACACCCTACAACACCTATACCATGACGGGGTTGCCGCCCACGCCGATTGCCATGGTCGGCCGTGAAGCGATTCACGCGGCGCTCAACCCTTCCGATGGCACCAGCTTGTACTTCGTCGCCCGCGGCGATGGCAGCCATGTGTTCTCCGACGACCTCGACGACCATAACTCGGCGGTGCGTGAGTTCCAGCTCAAGCGACGTGCAGGCTACCGCTCCAGCCCCGCACCGCAGCAAGAGGCACAGCCGGGTACTGACGACGCCCAGCCCCAGGTGCCTGCAACTGACGAGCCGGCTGCGCAGCCATCACCCGAAGCGCCGCCTGTGCAGGACGCCCCTGCTGGCGGCGCTCAAGCGGCCGAACGGCCGACGCCTGACGAACAACATTAAGGACTGCCTGTGAGCGGCTTGTTTATTACGCTGGAAGGCCCCGAAGGTGCGGGCAAGAGCACCAACCGCGACTACCTGGCTGCACGCTTGCGCGAGCAGGGCCTGGATGTCGTGCTGACCCGTGAGCCGGGTGGTACGCCGCTGGCCGAAAAAGTGCGCGAGCTGCTGCTGGCCCCCACCGATGAAAGCATGGCGGCCGACACCGAACTGTTGCTGGTGTTCGCGGCGCGCGCCCAACACCTCGCGCAGGTAATCCGCCCGGCGCTGGCCCGCGGCGCCGTGGTGCTGTGTGACCGCTTCACCGACGCTACCTATGCCTATCAGGGCGGTGGGCGCGGTTTGTCGGTCGAGCGCATCGCCACCCTGGAGCAATTCGTCCAGGGTGACCTGCGCCCGGACCTGACCTTGGTTTTCGACCTGCCAGTGGAAGTGGGCTTGGCCCGTGCTGCCGCCCGCGGCCGCCTGGACCGTTTCGAGCAGGAGGGCCAGGCGTTCTTCGAAGCTGTACGCCAGGCTTACCTGCAGCGCGCCCAGCGCGAGCCGCAGCGCTACAGCCTGCTCGATGCCGCACAATCGCTGGAGGCCGTGCAGCGCGCTATCGATGTGCTACTCCCGGCGATTGTGGAGCGTTGCCGTGGCTGACGCCTACCCCTGGCAGCAGGCTATTTGGCAGCAGCTGGCCGGCCGCAGCCAGCACGCGCACGCCTACCTGCTGCACGGGCCGCAGGGTATCGGCAAGCGGGCCATGGCCGAACGCCTGATGGCCCGCCTGCTGTGCCAGCAGCCCCAAGGGCTGGATGCCTGCGGCGGGTGCAAGGCCTGCATGTTGCTCAAGGCCGGCAGCCACCCGGACAATTTTGTGCTTGAGCCTGAAGAGGCCGACAAACCGATCAAGGTCGACCAAGTGCGCGAGCTGGTGGCGTTCGTGGTGCAAACTGCGCAATTGGGTGGGCGCAAGGTGGTGCTGATCGAGCCTGTCGAGGCGATGAACGTCAACGCCTCCAACGCGCTGCTCAAAAGCCTCGAAGAGCCATCTGGCGACACGGTGCTGCTGCTGGTCACGCACCAGCCCAGCCGCTTGTTGCCGACTATCAAGAGCCGCTGCCAGCAGGTGGCGTGCCCGCAGCCAAGCCTGGCCCAGAGCCAGGCCTGGCTGGCGGGTGCGTTGCCTGACAGTGACGAGGCCGAGCGTGACGAGCTACTGACGCTGGCTGCCGGTTCGCCATTGATGGCGGTCAGCCTGCAGGCACAAGGTGTGCGCGAGCAACGTGCGCTGGTTACTGACGGGGTGAAGAAGCTGATCAAGCAGCAGCAATCGCCCAGCCAGCTGGCCGATGCCTGGAACGGCGTGCCACTGCTGTTGCTGTTCGACTGGTTCTGCGATTGGTCGCATCTGATCCTGCGCTACCAGTTGACCCAGGACGAGGAGGGGTTAGGCTTGGCTGATATGCGCAAGGTGGTGCAATACCTGGCGCAGAAGAGCCGCCAGGCCAAAGTGCTGGAGGTGCAGGCCTGGATCCTGGAGCAGCGTCAGAAGGTGCTGGGCAAGGCCAACCTCAACCGCGCCCTGCTGCTCGAATCGCTGCTGGCTCACTGGCTGCAACTGCCCGGTACCCGCTGATTTTCACTTTTTCATGTGTGTCGTCATCCTATGCTCGTAGATTCCCATTGCCACCTCGACCGTCTTGACCTGAGCGCCCACCAGGGCTCCCTCGATGCCGCTTTGCAGGCAGCGCGTGAGCGTGGGGTCGGTCATTTTCTGTGTATTGGCGTCAGTGCCGAAAACGCCGGTGCCGTGAAGGCGTTGAGCGAGCAGTACGCCGATGTCGATTGCTCGGTGGGCGTGCACCCGCTTGACCTGGCGCCGGGTGAAACCCCGGCGCTGGAATGGTTGCTGCGCGAACTGGCCCACCCCCATGTGGTGGCGATAGGTGAAACCGGGCTGGATTACCACTATGAGCCGGAAGCTGCCGAGCTGCAGCAGGCTTCGTTCCGCCTGCACCTGGAAGCCTCGCGGCAGACCGGCAAGCCGGTCATCGTGCACACCCGGGCGGCACGTGCCGATACCCTGGCGCTGCTGCGTGAAGCCAACCTGCCACAGGCTGGCGTGCTGCATTGCTTCACCGAAGACTGGGAGATGGCCAAGGCCGCGCTGGACCTTGGGTATTACATCTCGCTGTCTGGCATCGTAACCTTCCGCAACGCCGATGCCCTGCGTGAAGTGGCTCGGCAGGTGCCGGTCGATCGTTTGCTGGTCGAGACCGATTCGCCGTATCTGGCACCCATTCCGTACCGTGGCAAGCCGAACCTTCCGCAGTATGTACGGGAAGTGGCGGAGTATGTGGCTTCGTTGCGGGGCGCCAGTTATGACCAACTGGCTGAGCAGACTACTGCCAACTTCAAGCGGTTGTTCCCGTTGGCGCGGGTGGCCTGATGGCCCACGAGCTTGAGTGCTCTTGCTCTTGCTCTTGCTTTGGCTTCTAAGCGCGCGGTAGCTCAGGCAACGCAGATTGCGACTTCAGGAGGCCGAGCGCAGGGCTTGCGGAGGGAGGTGACGGGCATGGATGCCCGTCAAGCGCTGGGCCCCAGGATGGGGCCTGCAGCGCGGTCCTCCCGGGAGCAAGCCCGGAGCGAGGGGACCCCGGAGCGCAGCGTAGGGGCCGGATGATGGGAGCGCAGCGTTTTTTGGTTACTTTTTGTCGCGTTTGACAAAAAGTGACCCGCCGTAAGGGCGGAAAGGTGATTTGGCGCCACCTTTGAAAATGAATGTTGACTCATTGTTGATGCCCACACCTGAACGCGAACAGCGAACAGCGAAACAGTGCTGGTTTTTAGCTCGCGCATAGGCCATTTGCGATAGCGACACTAACTCACCTTTTCGCCCTTACGGCGAGTCACTTTTTGTCAGACGCGACAAAAAGTAACCAAAAAACGCTGCGCTCCCATCATCCGGCCCCTACGCTGCGCTCCGGGGTTCCCTCACTGCGGCCTCGCTCCCGGGAGGACCGCGCTGCAGGCCCCATCCTGGGGCCCAGCGCTTGACGGGCATCCATGCCCGTCACCTCCCTCCGCAAGGCCTGCGTTCGGCCTACTGAAGTCGCGAAGATCAAAATCAAAATCAAAATACAAAATCAAAAAACAAAATCAAAATCACGGTACAGCACAACCTCGAGCGGGGAGTGCGGGTCGCTGTGCGACCCGTCGCGCAAGCAAAAAAAACCCGGGTTCTGGGGGGGGAATCCGGGTTAAGACCATTAGGAGTAAAACAAAGGTACGCGGTCCCTGAGCACCTTTATCGGCGCGCCACTTGGGGGGGATGCGCCGCGCCAACACTTCAAGTATTGGTCAGGTTTGGCGCAGTGCCAGCGTATATTGGTCGTTTTTTAAACAAATTTGGAATACGCCGAGGTTTCAATCCTTCCACAGCGCATGGCAGTAAGCATGGTGAAACACAGACATGCGTGGATGATCCGTGCAATTTCTTGCAAGTTAGGCATAATAAACCGCTTCGATTGTCATCCAGTCCTTCCCATGCAGAAAGAACCTCGTAAGGTCCGTGAGTTTCGCCGTCGCGAACAGGAAATCCTCGACACCGCGCTCAAGCTGTTTCTCGAACAGGGTGAGGACAGCGTCACTGTCGAAATGATCGCCGACGCCGTGGGTATCGGCAAAGGCACGATCTACAAGCATTTCAAGTCAAAGGCGGAAATCTACCTGCGCCTGATGCTCGACTATGAGCGCGACCTGAACGAACTGTTGCACTCGGCCGACGTCGACCGTGACAAGGAAGCCCTGTCACGCGCCTACTTCGAGTTCCGCATGCGCGACCCGCAACGTTACCGGTTGTTCGATCGCCTGGAAGAGAAGGTGGTCAAGGGCAACCAGGTGCCGGAAATGGTCGAGCAACTGCACAGTATCCGTGCCTCCAACTTCGATCGCCTGACTCAGCTGATCAAGGGCCGCATCAGCGAAGGCAAGCTCGAAGACGTACCGCCGTATTTCCATTACTGCGCCGCCTGGGCGCTGGTGCACGGCGCCGTTGCGCTGTACCACTCGCCGTTCTGGAGCAATGTGCTTGAGGATCAGGAAGGTTTCTTCCAGTTCCTGATGGACATCGGTGTGCGCATGGGCAACAAACGCAAACGCGATCCGGAACCGACGAACTGAAGCGTTCCGTCACTTGACGCTGAAACCGGCAGGGTGCGGGGGCTTGCAAAAACCTGATTTATGAGTCAGGTTTCGCCTGCCCCTATCATCCATGCCGGAGTCATTCATGATTGTCGATCGTCAAGGCAGGCGCTTTCGCAACCTGCGCGTCAGCCTGACGGCTGCTTGCAATTATGCCTGCACCTACTGCGTGCCCGACGGCAAACGCCTGGTGGCGGCGCAAGACGAGCTCTCGGCAGATGCCCTGGCCCGCGGCGTGGCTTACCTGATCGAAGCGGCGGGTATCGAGCGCCTACGCATCACAGGGGGTGAGCCGCTGGTCAGCCCGCGCCTGGATGCCTTTCTGGCCGCAGTGGCCAAGCTCGACCTCGACGATATCTCGCTGACCACCAATGGCCAGCTGTTGGCACGCAAGCTGCCCCAGCTGCAAGCGGCGGGTATGCGACGTCTGAATGTTTCCCTCGACACTCTCGACCCCCAGGCCTTCCGCCGCATTGCCCGGGGCGGCGACCTGGCCAGTGTGCTGGCGGGTATGGAGCAGGCCACTGCGCTGGGCATGCGAATCAAGGTGAACATGGTGCCAATGCGCGGGCACAACCTCGACCAGGTATTGCCGCTGCTGGATTACTGCCTGGAGCGCGGCTTCGAGTTGCGCTTCATAGAACTCATGCGCATGGGCCACCTGGCCCGTGAGCACAATGCCTTTGTGCAGCAGTTCGTCGGGCTCGACCAGTTGCTGGCGCTGATCGGCGGCAAGTATGCCTATGTCCAGGTCGATGCGCCGCTGGACGCTACAGCCCTGCGCTATGAAATCCCGGGCATTGGTCACTTCGGCATCATCGCCAACGAGAGCGTGCCGTTTTGCCGTACCTGCTCGCGCTTGCGCCTGTCCTCCACGGGCTGGTTGCATGGCTGCCTGTCTTCGAGCAATCGCCACTTCGTCGGTGACCTGCTGGAAAAGCCGCGTCATCAGGCCCTTCCGGCCCTGCAGCGCCTGTTGGTCAAGGCGCTGGCAGACAAGCAGGACCTGGCGTTTTCCGGTGATGTGATGGTGATGAAGGTGATTGGCGGCTGAAGCTGGCGCAAAAGCTGCATCCGCCTGCTATTCGCCGGTTTTTCGTCGCCGGCCACTGGAGGAAAGATGCGTAGCCTGGTCTTGCTGCTGGCGCTGATGGCGCTGGGCGGCTGCATGAATGTCAGCGATATGGGCGAAGGCGTCCGCTATCACATGAGCGATGCCGGTCTGCTGGACCACAGCGATACCCGGCGTACCCTGTCGATCCGCCTGCAGCCCGATTCGTTCATTTTCATCGGCCAGGGCGCATTCGTGCCGCCGGGCAAGGGGCCGGTGCCACGGCAGAATGCGGTGGCTGACGAGGCCTTCAAGAGCTTTGTCGAGTATTTCCCGTTGGTGCGCCGCGCCCAAGGCCCATTGGGCCTGGAAGACGCCATTGCCCAGGCACGCTCGGTGGGTGCCGACTACGTCCTGTACACCCGCTTCGCCCGTACCGACGACCGCATCGGCAATGGCGATGAGTGGTATGACGAACAGGCCGTCGACCGGCTGGGGTGGGACACTGGCGTGGTGCAGATGATGTTGATCGAAACCAATACCCGCTACCTGATCGACACCGCACGCATCAAGAGCCGTGGCGGTTTGTTGACGTTCCACGACAACACCCCGGAGGATTTGCTTGGTGCGCCGATGCGCGAGTACGCTCGTAGCCTTCTGGGTATGAGCGAATGAGGCAGGCGTGATGAGTGATTCCGGCAAGGCCAATGATCTTCTGGCACAGATCCCCAAGGCCAAGGGCCTGCCGCCGGTGCATCTGTGGAACCCGGATTTTTGCGGTGACATCGATATGCGCATTGCCCGCGATGGCACCTGGTATTACCTGGGCACGCCGATCGGGCGCAAACCGATGGTGCGGTTGTTTTCCACGATCATTCGCCGCGATGGCGATGACTACTTCCTGATTACCCCGGTAGAAAAGGTTGGCATCCGCGTCGACGATGCCCCATTTGTGGCCGTGGCTCTGGAGGTGCTGGGGGAGGGGGAGCAGCAGGTGCTGCGCTTCACCAGCAATGTCGAGGACCAGGTTGACGCCGGGCCGGACAACCCTTTGCGTGTGGTCATCGACCCGGTGACGCAGGAGCCATCGCCCTATGTGCTGATGCGCAGCAACCTTGAGGCGCTGATTCACCGCAATGTTTTCTATCAGTTGGTAGAGCTGGCGGTGGCGCGTTCAATCGACGGCGAGGAATGGCTGGGGGTCTGGAGCCAAGGCGTGTTCTACCCGATTGGGCGTAGCAGCTGAGCTCTTGGTTGCCTGTACCGGCCTCTTCGCGGGCATGCCCGCTCCCACAGGTACAGCACCTGTGGCGAATGAACTTGTGGGAGCGGGCGGCACAGGTAAAATCGGCCCCCTGCTTTTACCTCGAATTGGCCATTTGTCTTCAGCCAACGAAGGCCTAACCTGCTGGCATTAGTCATCCAGGAGAAGCCCGCCATGAAACCCTTGGCTATCGTCCTTTTTGCCCTGCTCGCCGTCCAAGCCCCCGCCTGGGCCCACGGCGACGTTGCCGACCAGGTCAAAGTCCTGCAGCAGCAACAACCCTCGAACGCCCCGGGCAAAACGGCTGTCATGCTTACGGTGAGCTACGCCCCTGGCGAGGCATCGCCCGCGCATCAGCACCCCGGCGCAGTGATGGCCTACGTTCTGGAGGGGGCAGTGGTGTCGAAGCTCAACAACGATCCGGAAAAGACCTACAAGGCCGGTGAGTACTGGTACGAGGCGCCAGGCACCGTGCACAGCGTGTCACGCAATGCCAGCAAGACCCAGCCCGCCAAGCTGCTGGTCTGGAGCCTGGTGGACGAGGGCAAGCCAGTGACCGAGCCGCTGGGCCAGTAAATCCGATGCAATGCAAAAAGCCCCCGGTTGCTTGCGCACCCGGGGGCTTTTCAATGTTTGGCTCCGCGACCTGGACTCGAACCAGGGACCCAATGATTAACAGTCATTTGCTCTACCGACTGAGCTATCGCGGAATCTGTGCGTATCTTACTGACTGCCTGGAAGAAGTCAAGCCTCTCCCAGGCAAATCAACAGGTTACAGCACTTCGACGATGGCCTTGGTTACCACGTGGATGTTGCTCTGGTTCAGCGCGGCAACCGCGATGCGGCCGGTGTCCAGTGCGTAGATGCCAAACTCGTTCTTCAGGCGGGCCACCTGTTCAACGGTCAGGCCCGAGTAGGAGAACATGCCTGCCTGTCGGCCAACGAAGCTGAAGTCGCGCTTGGCGCCATATTCAGCCAGCAGGCTGACCATTTGCTGACGCATGCCGTGGATGCGCTGGCGCATCTCGCCCAGCTCGGCTTCCCACATTTGGCGCAGTTCGTCGCTGTTCAGCACGGTAGCGACGATGGTTGCGCCATGGGTCGGCGGGTTGGAGTAGGTGGTACGGATCACACGCTTGACCTGCGACAGCACGCGAGTGCTCTCATCCTTCGAGGCGGTGACGATCGACAGTGCGCCAACGCGCTCGCCGTACAGCGAGAACGACTTGGAGAACGAGCTGGAAACGAAGAACTCCAGGCCCGACTCGGCGAACAGGCGCACGGCGAAGGCATCTTCGGCGATGCCGTCACCAAAGCCCTGATAGGCCATGTCCAGGAACGGCACATGGCCCTTGGCCTTGACCACTTCCAGGACGTTTTTCCAGTCGTCCAGGCCCAGGTCGACACCGGTCGGGTTGTGGCAGCAAGCATGCAGCACCACGATCGAGCCGGCCGGCAGGTTGTTCAGGTCTTCCAGCATGCCCGCGCGGTTGACGTCGTTGCTTGGCGCGTCGTAGTAGCGGTAATTCTGTACCGGGAAGCCGGCAGTCTCGAACAGTGCGCGGTGGTTTTCCCAGCTCGGGTCGCTGATGGCTACCACAGCGTTGGGCGACAGGCGCTTGAGGAAGTCGGCGCCGATCTTCAGCGCGCCGGTGCCGCCAACGGCTTGCACGGTGACCACGCGGCCAGCGGCCAGCAGTGGCGACTCGGCGCCAAAGATAAGTTTTTGCACGGCCTGGTCATAAGTGGCGATGCCGTCGATCGGCAGGTAGCCGCGCGAGGCGTGCTGGGCGGCACGCTGGGTTTCGGCTTCGATCACGGCGCGCAGCAGCGGAATGCGGCCTTCCTCATTGCAGTACACGCCAACGCCCAGGTTGACCTTATCGGTACGTGGGTCGGCGTTGAATGCTTCGTTGAGGCCCAGAATAGGGTCGCGGGGTGCCAGCTCGACAGCGGAAAACAGGCTCATTGTTACCTTGGCTCTGATTGGAGAGTGATAGGGCGTACACGCTCCAGCCGAATGCACTGAAGCGGTGCACAAACGGGGAGTCAGTATAGTGATACCGTCCGGTCACTGCGACACTCTGGCACAGCTTTTCCGGCTATTTGCGCAAATATTTTTCGACCATTGGTCTAATTGCCGGGTCCACTGTAACAAGCGCTCACAGCCCAGCCTTGAAAGCGCCCCCAGCTAGCCGCATTTGGGTATAGACTACTGGCTAAATTTACAGTTGCTGCAGCACCGCGAGGTCAAACATGTCCGAGTTCCAGCTCGTCACCCGTTTTCAGCCGGCCGGCGACCAGCCAGAGGCCATCCGTCAGATGGTCGAAGGCATCGAAGCGGGGCTGTCGCACCAGACGCTGCTCGGCGTGACCGGGTCGGGCAAGACCTTCAGCATCGCCAACGTCATCGCGCAGGTGCAGCGCCCGACACTTGTCCTGGCACCGAACAAGACCCTGGCCGCGCAGCTCTACGGCGAATTCAAGGCGTTTTTCCCCAACAACGCGGTGGAGTATTTCGTTTCCTACTACGACTACTACCAGCCCGAGGCCTACGTACCATCGTCGGACACCTTCATCGAGAAGGACGCCTCGATCAACGACCACATCGAGCAGATGCGCCTGTCCGCGACCAAGGCGCTGCTGGAGCGGCGCGATGCAATCATCGTCACCACCGTGTCTTGCATCTATGGCCTCGGCAGCCCCGAGTCCTACCTGAAAATGGTCCTGCATGTGGACCGCGGCGACAAGCTCGATCAGCGCGCACTGCTGCGCCGCCTGGCCGACCTGCAGTACACCCGCAACGAAATGGACTTTGCCCGTGCCACTTTCCGCGTGCGGGGTGATGTGATCGATATCTTCCCGGCCGAGTCGGACCTAGAGGCCATCCGCATCGAGCTGTTCGATGACGAGGTGGAGAACATAGCCGCCTTCGACCCGCTCACTGGCGAGGTTTTCCGCAAGCTGCCGCGATTCACCTTCTACCCCAAGAGCCACTACGTTACCCCGCGGGAAACCCTGCTGGAGGCCGTGGAGGGCATCAAGGAAGAGCTCAAGGAGCGCCTTGAGTACCTGCACAAGGCCAACAAGCTGGTAGAAGCGCAACGCCTGGAGCAGCGTACCCGCTTCGACCTTGAGATGATCATGGAGCTGGGCTACTGCAACGGCATCGAGAACTATTCACGCTACCTGTCCGGGCGCCCGGCCGGGGCGCCACCACCCACCCTGTACGACTACCTGCCAGCCGATGCGCTGCTGGTCATCGACGAATCCCACGTCAGCGTTCCGCAGGTAGGCGCCATGTACAAGGGCGACCGTTCGCGCAAGGAAACCCTGGTCGAATACGGCTTCCGCATGCCTTCGGCACTGGACAACCGGCCGATGCGCTTCGACGAATGGGAAGACGTCAGCCCGCAGACCATCTTCGTCTCCGCGACCCCGGGCCCCTATGAGGCTGAGCATGCCGGGCGCGTGGTGGAGCAGGTCGTGCGCCCGACCGGCCTGGTCGACCCGCAAGTCGAGATACGCCCGGCACTGACCCAGGTAGACGACCTGCTGTCGGAAATCCGCAAGCGCGTGGCGGTGGGGGAGCGGGTGCTGGCCACTACGCTGACCAAGCGCATGGCCGAGGACCTTTCCGATTACCTCGCCGACCACGATGTGCGGGTGCGCTACCTGCACTCGGACATCGACACGGTGGAGCGGGTGGAGATCATCCGCGACCTGCGCCTGGGTACTTTCGATGTGCTGGTGGGCATCAACCTGCTGCGCGAAGGCCTGGACATGCCAGAAGTGTCGCTGGTGGCGATTCTGGATGCGGACAAAGAAGGTTTTCTGCGTTCCGAGCGCTCCCTGATCCAGACCATTGGCCGTGCTGCGCGTAACCTCAATGGCCGGGCGATTCTGTACGCCGACAATATTACCGGCTCGATGCAGCGGGCAATTGACGAAACCGAGCGACGCCGGGAAAAGCAGATCGCTTTCAACGAAGCCAACGGTATCGTGCCCAAGGGTGTGGTCAAGGACATCACCGACATCATGGAAGGCGCTACCGTGCCCGGCGCGCGCAGCAAAAAGCGCAAGGGCATGGCCAAGGCGGCAGAGGAGAGCGCCCGCTATGAGGCAGAGCTGCGTACACCGGGCGAGATCACCAAGCGCATCAAGCAGCTGGAAGAGAAGATGATGCAGCTCGCCCGCGACCTGGAGTTCGAAGCTGCGGCGCAGCTGCGC
>NZ_JBNRIK010000005.1:181463-186576 GCF_053557975.1 Pseudomonas sp. XP2 | reverse complement strand
GGCTTGCCGGCGATAGGGCCAGTACAAGCTAGTGAGCTTCCCCAGCCTTCAACCCCGCCGGCAGCTTGCGGGTCAGCAACACTGCCACCATGCTCACCGCCAACCCGATCCCGACAAAGTGGAAAGCATCGTTGTAGGCCATGATCATGGCCTGCTGATGGGTAATCTCGCTCAGCTTGCCCAGCGCTGCATTGTCATTGCCCAGGCGCTCCGCCAGTTGCGCCAGCCGTTCTGCCACCTGTGGGTTGCTCGGCACTACCGATTCGCGCAGGTAATCGAAATACACCTTGGTCCGCGCATCCAGCAACGTGGCCAGCAAGGCGATACCAATCGCACCCCCCAGGTTACGCAGGATATTGAACAGGCTCGATGCCGACCCCGCATCCTGCGGCTGGATGTAAGCCGTGGCGATAAGCGAAATGGTCACCATGATCATCGGCTGGCCCAGGGCGCGGATGATCTGGATCTGGTTGAATTGCGGCCCGGCAAAGTCCGGGTTCAGCACCCCCGAACCGAAACTGGCGGCGCCGAACAGGCAGAACCCCAAGGCGCACAACACTTTGGGTGACACCACCTTCATCAGTTGCGGCACCAACGGGATCAGGAACAGCTGCGGGACACCCATCCACATGATCACCTCGCCGATCTGCAGGGCGTTGTAACCCTGCACCTGCGCCAGGTACAGCGGCAACAGGTAGATTGACCCGTACAGGCCTACGCCCATGCCCAGGCTGGCGATGCTCGACAAGCCGAAGTTGCGGTTACCGAGAATGCGCAGGTTGATCAGCGGGTGCGGCTTGGAAAACTGCAGGATGACGAAGGTGATGAGGCTGATCAGGGCGATGCTGCCCAGGCCAACGATCAAGTTCGACTCCAGCCAGTCCTTGCGGTGGCCTTCTTCGAGAAACACCTGCAGGCAGCCCAACCCCAGGCCCAGGGTGACGATGCCTGCGTAATCGGTGCTTTTCAGCAGTTCCCAGTGCGCCTCTTTCTTCTCCAGCCCATACATCAGACCGGCAATCATCACCAGGCCGGGCGGGATGTTGATGTAGAAGATGTACTCCCAGCCCCAGTTCTCAGTCAGCCAACCGCCCAGCGTGGGGCCGATGGAGGGGGCGAACGTGGCGGTCATGGCGAACATCGCCATGCCTTTGGCGCGGTGGTGTTCGGGCAGCTTGATCAGGGTAAGGGTAAACGCCAGCGGGATCAGTGCGCCGCCGGTAAAGCCTTGCAGGGCGCGGAACAGGATCATGCTCTCCAGGTTCCAGGCCATCGAGCACAGCAGTGACGACAACAGAAACCCTGCAGAAACCCACACCGCCAGGCGCCGCGCCGAGAGTAACTGCACCAGCCAGGCAGTCAGCGGGATCATGATGATTTCCGCCACCAGATACGAGGTGGAAATCCATGAGCCTTCCTCCAGCGTCGCTGACAGTGCGCCCTGGATGTCTTTCAGCGACGAATTGGTGATCTGGATATCCAGCACCGCCATGAACGCACCGAGCATCACGCTCATTACCGCGATCCAGTCGCGGCGGGTGGGCTCAGCGGTGGGCCGGAGCAATTGATCACCGGCCATTGTGGCCTTCGCTTTCGCTGCGCAGGTCGACGGTGGCAGTCACCGACATGCCGGGGCGAATGCGCCCGTGCAGCGGGTTGTCGGCGCTGAAGGTGAGTTTCACCGGGATGCGCTGTACCACCTTGGTGAAGTTGCCGGTGGCGTTGTCGGGTGGCAGCAGGCTGAATTGCGCGCCCGAGGCAGCGAAGACACTGTCGACCCGGCCTTCGATGGGGGTATCCGGGCAGCTGTCGAACAGCAGCTCGGCGCGTTGCCCGGGCTGCATCCGGCCGATCTGGGTTTCCTTGAAGTTGGCCTGCACCCAGATGTCTTCGTCGGGCACGATCGACAGCAGGTAGGCGCCAGCCTGCACCACCTGGCCATTGCGCGCGTTGCGCTGGCCGATGGTGCCGCTGATCGGCGCGCGGATTTCGCAGCGGGTCAGGTTCAGTTCGGCCTGTGCCAGGTCGGCGCGGGCGTTGGCGATCTGTGCATCAAGGCGTTTGAGGTCGGCGTTCAGGGCGTTGACCTGCTGGCGCTGGCTTTGCAGGTCGGCGCGGGCTTTGTCGACCTGAGAGCCGGCGACATGGCTGTCCGCCGACAGGGTGGTGACCCGCTCTTCGGATATGAAGCCTGGCTTGCGCAGCTTTTCGGCACGGCTCAGGTCCACCCGCGAGCGCTCGAACGTGGCTTGGTTGGCTGCCACCTGCGCCTGCCCGGCGGCGATCAGGCTACCCTGCTGGGTCAGGCGGCTTTGCGCTTGCGCGTATTCTGCTTCGCGGGTAGCCAGGGTAGCGCGGGCGCGGTCAACCGCCAGCTCGAAGTCTGCTACTTCCAGGCGCACCAGCAGGTCACCTTTGTTGACATGCTGGTTGTCCTCGACCGGCACCGCCTCGATACGTGCGCCCAGCTGGCTGGAAATACGGGTGATCTCGCCCTGTACGTAGGCGTTGTCGGTACTCTCGTAGAAGCGGCCCTTGAAGTACCAGTGGGCCAGAAAGGCGAGGGCGATGATGGCCACCAGGGTGAAGAAGACCAGCAGGCGACGTTTGAGTTGGGCAGGCATGGGCACTATCGTTCCAGAAATGTAAACAAATTTAACAGCGCTGCAGGGGCTGTCGACAAGTGACGTTCGCGCCATTGCTGGAGCCCGGTGCCTGCCTCCTGCTAACATCCCGCCTTTGTTTCATCTTCAGTTCGAGACCTTCCATGACCACCGTACGTACGCGTATCGCGCCATCGCCTACCGGCGACCCCCATGTCGGCACTGCCTACATCGCCCTGTTCAACTACTGCTTTGCCAAGCAGCACGGCGGTGAGTTCATCCTGCGCATCGAAGACACCGACCAGCTGCGCTCCACGCGCGAGTCGGAACAGCAGATCTTCGACGCCCTGCGCTGGCTCGGCATCGAATGGAACGAAGGCCCGGATGTGGGCGGCCCGCACGGCCCGTACCGGCAGAGCGAGCGTGGCGAGATCTACGCGAAGTATGCCAAGCAGCTGGTGGATGCCGGTCATGCCTTCTACTGCTTCTGCACCGCCGAAGAGCTGGAGCAAATGCGTGCCGAGCAACAGGCCCGCGGCGAAACCCCGCGCTACGACGGCCGCGCGCTGCTGTTGAGCGCCGAAGAAGTGCAGCGCCGCCTGGACGCCGGCGAGCCACATGTGATCCGCATGAAGGTGCCGAGCGAAGGTGTCTGCGTGGTACCGGACATGCTGCGTGGCGATGTCGAGATCCCATGGGACCGCATGGACATGCAGGTGCTGATGAAGAACGACGGCCTGCCGACGTACTTCCTGGCCAACGTGGTGGACGACCACCTGATGGGCATCACCCACGTACTGCGTGGCGAAGAGTGGCTGCCGTCGGCGCCCAAGCTGATCAAGTTGTACGAATACTTCGGCTGGGAGCAGCCCAAGCTGTGCTACATGCCGCTGCTGCGCAACCCGGACAAGTCCAAGCTGTCCAAACGCAAGAACCCGACCTCGGTGACCTTCTACGAGCGCATGGGCTTCATGCCTGAGGCGATGCTCAACTACCTGGGCCGCATGGGCTGGTCGATGCCGGACGAGCGCGAGAAGTTCTCGCTGGACGAAATGGTCGAGCACTTCGACCTGTCGCGTATTTCGCTGGGTGGCCCGATCTTCGACATCGAGAAACTGTCCTGGCTCAACGGCCAGTGGTTGCGCGAACTGCCGGTCGAGGAATTCGCCACACGGCTGCAGAAGTGGGCATTCAACAGCGACTACATGATGAAGATTGCCCCGCACGTGCAGGGCCGGGTCGAGACCTTCAGCCAGGTTGCCCCGCTGGGCGGGTTCTTCTTTGAAGGCGCGCTGAAACTGGATGCCAAGCTGTTCGAAAGCAAAAAACTGTCGGCCGACCAGGTGCGCCAGGTGATCCAGCTGATCCTGTGGAAGCTCGAAAGCCTGCGCCAGTGGGAAAAAGAGCGCATCACCGGCTGCATCCAGGCCGTGGTCGAGGCGCTGGAGCTGAAGTTGCGTGATGCGATGCCGCTGATGTTCGCCGCCATTACCGGCCAGGCCAGCTCGGTGTCGGTACTGGACGCCATGGAAATCCTCGGCCCCGACCTGACCCGCTATCGCCTGCGCCAGGCCTTGGACCTGCTGGGTGGCGTTTCGAAGAAAGAAAACAAAGAGTGGGAAAAGCTGCTGGCTTCTATCGCTTGACGGTGTTTTGAAAGCTGCCGCTGAACCGTGTAGTAGCAGCCGTGTGCCGCGAAAGGGCCGCAAAGCGGCCCCGATGATTTTGCTTCAAGGCGAAGATTGTGGGACCGCGCTGCGGTCCTATCGCGACACAACGCCGCTCGTACAAGGGTTCGAGGGTGAGGTTTTGCTGGGGCAGGGCGGTAAGTGATTGTTATCTGTGAAAAAACTTTTGAATATTTTCAAAATTTCGTTTGACAGCCCTGCAATCCGATCTTAATATGCGCCCCGTCCACAGCGATGAACGAAAACGAATCGTCAGGCACCCAGCCAGCGGTTCAGTTCAAAGCGACATTGTGGGGCTATAGCTCAGCTGGGAGAGCGCCTGCATGGCATGCAGGAGGTCAGCGGTTCGATCCCGCTTAGCTCCACCAATTTTGCCGCGGTTCGCGTAAGCGGATCGGCACGAAGGTTACGTCCCCTTCGTCTAGTGGCCTAGGACACCGCCCTTTCACGGCGGTAACAGGGGTTCGAGTCCCCTAGGGGACGCCACTTTTTCCTGCGTTTTGCAGGGCTTAAAAAGGCTCGTCGATTATTGATGAGCCTTTTGTTTCGGGCTATAGCTCAGCTGGGAGAGCGCCTGCATGGCATGCAGGAGGTCAGCGGTTCGATCCCGCTTAGCTCCACCAAATTCCGCTTGTCAGTCAAGGCTGGCAAGCAAGACCGGGTCCAGCAACCGGGTCTTGAAGGTAAGAAGGTTCGTCCCCTTCGTCTAGTGGCCTAGGACACCGCCCTTTCACGGCGGTAACAGGGGTTCGAGTCCCCTAGGGGACGCCAGTTTTACACAAGCGATGGTGCACTTGTCGCTGGGCCGCGAGGCTAGAAATC
>NZ_JBNRIK010000005.1:163473-181453 GCF_053557975.1 Pseudomonas sp. XP2 | reverse complement strand
TCCCCTTCGTCTAGTGGCCTAGGACACCGCCCTTTCACGGCGGTAACAGGGGTTCGAGTCCCCTAGGGGACGCCACATTTACCCGCGTTTTGCGGGATTTTAAAGGCTCATTCGCTTATTGAATGGGCCTTTTGTTTTTTCTCCCTTCCGAAAAATCGCAGCTGACCAGCGGCGTAAAATTTTGCTTGCCAAAAAATATGATATGCATAATATTTCAAGCATCATATTTTGAATGGCGGATGCCTGATGAGCGACAAGAAGAGCAGAACCCGCGAACGCATCCTGGAAGCAGCGCGCAGTGCGCTGATCCAGCACGGCCCGGCCGAGCCCAGCGTTAGCCAGGTGATGGGGGCGGCAGGCCTGACCGTCGGTGGTTTCTATGCCCACTTTGACAGCAAGGACGAGCTGATGCTCGAAGCGTTTCGCCAGCTGCTGGGTGAGCGCCGCGCCTTGCTCGCCCAGATCGACCCCAGCCTCGATGGTGCAGGGCGGCGGGCGCTGGCCAGTGCCTTTTACCTGTCGCGCAAGCACCGGGATGCCGAAGTGCACGCTTGCCCGCTGCCCAACTCGCTGGGCGAGATGCAGCGCCTGCCAGAGGCGTTCCGCGAGGTATTGGCTGAGCACATCGAGCTGATGACTGCCGCCATGGTTGACCGGCCTGAAGATGCCGACAAGGCCCTGGCTGATCTGGCGCTCATGGTTGGCGGCCTTGCCCTGGCCCGTGCCTTGGGTACCGGTGAACTTTCTGACCGTATTCTGCGCGCCGCCAAATCGGCGGTGCTTTAACCCTGGAGCATGGCGATGACTACCCTGAGCTGGATTCGTGGTGTCAATGGCACCCTGGGCCGGCTGGCCCCTGAGCATGTCGCGGGCAAGATGCGCCGTGCCTTCATGACCCCGCGCCACCTGCCACCTAGGGAATGGGAGTTGCCCGCGCTGGCCAGCGCCGAACGCATCACCCTGCGCTTCGGCTTGTCTGCCTTGCGCTGGGGCAAAGGGCCGACCGTGTTGCTGATGCATGGTTGGGAAGGGCGCCCGACCCAGTTTGCCGCTTTGATCGAGACCTTGGTCCAGGCCGGGCACACGGTGGTGTCGCTGGAAGGGCCGGGCCATGGCCGTTCGCCGGGCGAGCAGGCAAATGTGGTGCTGTTTGCCCGGGCACTGCTGGAGGCCGCTGCAGAGCTGCCGCCGCTGCGTGCGGTCATTGGCCACTCGATGGGGGGTGCCAGTGTGCTGCTGGCCCTGCAGATGGGGTTGCGCACGGAAGCGGCTGTGAGCATTGCTGCCCCGGCGCGGCTGCTGGGTGTGTTGCGTGGCTTTGCTCATCGCCTGGGGATGCCGGCGCGGGCGCGGGCGGCTTTCATACGCCAGGTGGAGCGGGACGTGGGCATGCAGATTGCGCGGCTGGATGTGACCGGTTACCAGCTTGAGCTTCCGGGGTTGGTGGTGCATGCCGCCGATGACGCCCTCGTGGCCGCCGATGAAGCCCAGGTCATTCATAAGGCCTGGTTCGATAGCCGTTTGCTGATGTTGGAGGAGGGCGGCCACCAGCGGGTGCTGGCCGACCCGCGGCTGAGTGTAGCCGTGCTCGAATTGCTGGCCCGGGCTGACGAGCCAGCGCGGCAAACCGCCTGATGGTGTTGCCTGTGCTGGCCTCATTGTCGGCAAGCCAGCTCCCACAGGTACCGCGCAGACCTGGAGTCCTGCGCGGTTTTTGTGGGAGCTGGCGTGCCGGCGATGAGGCCGGTAAATCTTGCGCAGGGGCTGGACATTGCCCTGCAGGTCGCTGCTAAATCGCCTTTTGTGCCAAGGAAGCGAACATGAGCTGGGACCTGGCAACACCCTTCGTCATCGACCTGCGCGTCAGCAGCGAGGACATCGACGGCCTTGGTCATGCCAACAACGCGGTCTACGTCACGTGGCTGGAGCGTTGCGCCTGGCGCCACTCCCAGCGCCTGGGGCTGGACCTGGCGGAGTATCGGCGCCTGGATCGGGCGATGGCGGTGGTGCGTCACGAAATCGATTACCTGGCCGCCGCCTACGAGGATGACGAGCTGCAACTGGCCACCTGGATCATCGACTGGGATCAGCGCCTGCGCATGACCCGGCGCTTTCAGCTCAAGCGCCCGCGTGACGGCGTAACCCTGCTGCGTGCGCACACCACCTTTGCCTGCATCGAGCTGTCCAGCGGCAAGCCCAGGCGCATGCCGGCGGAATTCGTAGATGGCTACGGTCCGGCGCTGATCGGCACCTGAATCGTCGACAATTTTTGTTAGACTGCCGGCTTTTTCACCGAGACCCCGACATGCAAATTGCCCTGGCCCCCATGGAGGGGCTGGTTGACAACATCCTGCGCGACGTATTGACCCGCGTGGGCGGTATCGACTGGTGCGTCACTGAGTTCATTCGCGTGTGCGACCGCCTGCTGCCGCCGTCCTCGTTCGACAAGCTGGCGCCCGAGCTGCGCCAGGGCGCGCGTACGGCTGCGGGGGTGCCCATGCGCGTGCAGTTGCTGGGGTCGGACCCGGTGTGCCTGGCGGAAAACGCGGCGCTGGCCTGTGAGCTGGGTGCGCCAGTGATCGACCTGAACTTCGGCTGCCCGGCCAAGACCGTGAACAAGTCACGTGGCGGTGCCGTGCTGCTCAAAGAGCCGGAGTTGCTGCACGCCATCGTGCGGGAGGTGCGCCGCGCAGTGCCGGCGCATATCCCGGTAACCTCGAAGATGCGCCTGGGTTTCGACAGCCCCGACGGCGCGCTTGAGTGTGCCACGGCATTGGCAGAGGGGGGCTCGGCGCATCTGGTGGTGCATGCGCGGACCAAGGTCGAGGGCTACAAGCCGCCGGCGCACTGGGAATGGGTGGCGCGGGTGCAGGATGTGGTCAAGGTACCGGTGTTCGCCAATGGCGAGATCTGGACTGTTGATGACTGGCGGCGGTGCCGTGAGGTCAGCGGGGCCGAGGACATCATGCTGGGCCGTGGCCTGGTATCGCGCCCGGACCTGGGTCTGCAGATTGCCGCAGCCCATGATGGGCGGGACTATCAGCCGATGAGCTGGGATGACCTGCTGCCGTTGTTGCGCGAGTTCTGGCGTCAGGCCCAGGCCAAACTGTCACCGCGTTATGCACCGGGGCGGATGAAGCAATGGCTGGCCATGCTGACCCGCAGTTACCCCGAAGCGGTGGTGCTGTTTGCCGAGTTGCGCCGGGAAGATGACTGCGCGCGGATCAGCCGGTTGCTGGGGGTTGAGGTGCAGGCTTTGGAGGCCTGTGTTGCCTGAGCTGGCCTCTTCGCTGGCATGCCCGCGAAAAGGGCTACACCGATTTCAAATTTTTTTATCATTGCCCCTTGAAAGCTTTTCCCTCGGCCATATCTTTTGAGTACGCGATGCCGAAGTCGGGTCGCGTAATGACTTACTTGCTGAATCTCAGGAGTTTATGACCATGACTACCGCTTTCTCTCTTGCTCCACTGTTCCGCCATTCCGTTGGTTTCGACCGTTTCAACGACCTGTTCGAATCCGCGGCACGTAATGAGGCCGGTAGCAGCTACCCGCCCTACAACGTGGAAAAACATGGCGAGGACCACTATCGCATCGTAGTAGCCGCAGCCGGTTTCCAAGAGGAGGACCTCGACCTGCAGGTTGAGAAAGGTGTCCTGACCGTGACCGGTGGCAAGCGCGACAATGGCGCCGCTGAAGTGACTTACCTGCATCAGGGTATCGCGCAACGCGCCTTCAAGCTGTCGTTCCGCCTGGCTGACCATATCGAAGTGAAAGCCGCCGGCCTGGCCAACGGCCTGCTCAGCATCGACCTGCTGCGCATCGTGCCTGAAGAAGCCAAGGCCAAGCGCATCCCGATCAATGGCGACAAACCAGCGCTGAACTGATCACGCTGCGATGAAGAAGGGCACCCCCAGGGGTGCCCTTTTTTGTGCTCCTGACGCGCTACCGTGCAGGCGCCGGCAGCCAGGCGATCAGTAGTCTGCCGGCGCTTCCAGCAACAGCTTGCGAAACTCTGGCAACGGCAACGGCCGGCTGTGCAGGTAGCCCTGATACAGGTGACAGCCCAGCCGTTCCAGAAAATCAAGCTGTTCAGTCAGTTCGACCCCCTCGGCAATCACCGCCAGGTCCAGGCTGCGGGCCATGGCGACAATGGCGCGGACGATTTCGGCGTCGTTGGGGTCGATCGGTGCATCGCGCACAAAGGTCTGGTCGATCTTCAGCGCATCGACCGGCAGGCGCTTGAGGTAGGTCAGCGATGAATAGCCAGTGCCGAAGTCATCCATGGCAAAACTCACCCCGTAGTGCTTCAGTTCGCGCATTTTGCTGATGGTGTCTTCCAGGTTCTGGATGACGATGCCTTCGGTGATTTCCAGCTTGAGCATGTGTCGTGGCAGCCGATAGTCGTCCAGGCTGCGCAGCACGCGCCCGACAAAGTCGTTTTGGCGGAACTGCCGAGGGCTGATGTTCACGCACAGGCTGAAATCATCCGCGTCGATCAGGCCGTCGGCCAGCATGTGCGCGCAAGCATCGCAGGCTTCGTCAAGGATCCAGCTGCCAACTTCCAGGATCAGGCCGCTTTCTTCCAGCACCTGGATGAACTGCGAGGGCGGCTGCTGGCCGAGTTGCGGGTGATGCCAGCGCAGCAGCACCTCGGCGCCGACGATGCGGTTGTCGCGGGCATCCACCTGCGGCTGGAAGTACAACGCCAGTTCACCGCGGGCCAAGGCCAGGCGCAGGTCGTTTTCCATGCGCAGGCGTTCGCTGGCGGCCTTCTGCATGGTGGTGTGGAACAACTGGGTGGTGTTGCGCCCAGAGTCCTTTGCCCGGTAAAGGGCGATATCGGCACGCTTGAGCAGATCGGCCGGCGTGGTGCCGTGGTCGGGGATCAGCGCCACGCCGATGCTGGGCGTCACCTGCAGGCGCTGGCCATCCAGCGACATCGGTTCGGCCAACAGCTCACGCAGCGTGTCGGCCAGTTCACGCACTTTTTCCTCTACCAGCTCACGGCTGCCTTCCAGTCCGCTGAGCAATACCACGAACTCGTCGCCACCCAGTCGGGCCACGGTGTCTTCCAGGCGCACACTGGCTTCCAGGCGTGCGGTGATGATCTTCAGCACCGCGTCGCCCACCGGATGGCCCAGCGAGTCGTTGATGTGTTTGAAGTGGTCGAGGTCGAGGAACAGCAGGGCGCCGCGCAAGTTGTGGCGCTTGAGCAGGGCAATCTGCTGGCTCAGGCGGTCCATCAGCAGGGCACGGTTGGGCAGGTTGGTCAGCGGATCGTGGTAGGCCAGATGGCGTATTTGCGCCTGGGCGTTTTTCAACTGGCTGACGTCGCGTGCGGTCAGCAGCAGGCAGTCGACTTCGTTGAGGGTGATCGGCTCGACAGAAACTTCCACGGTGAGGATATCGCCGCGCTTGTTACGCCCAAGCATTTCCCGGTGATGCACCCGGCCGCGCTCGCGCAACTCGGCCAGCAACGCGCTGCGCTGCTTGTCATCGGCCCAGATACCGATCTCATATACCGTGTGGCCGACCACATCGGCGGCGCTGTAGCCTGTCAGGCGGCAGAAGCCATCGTTGATTTCCAGGTAGCGGCCGCTGTGGCGTTCGGTGATGGTGATGGCGTCGGGGCTGGAGTGGAAGGCCTTGGCGAACTTTTCCTCGCTGGACTGCAGCGCCGCCTCGGCGCGTTGTTGCTGGGTGATGTCGCGCAGGGTGGTAACGCTGCAGGGCTGGTCGTCGACGGTGATCAGGCGGCTGGAGATCACACAGGTCAGCGGCGCGCCGTCGCGGTGGTTGACCACCACGGCAACGTTGCTCAGGGCCTGTTCGCGGATGACCCGCTCGATACGTTGCGCACGTTCGATGGACTCGGCCCACAAGCCGATTTCCTCGGCTGTGCGGCCAATCACCTGGTCGCTGCCCCAGCCAAAGGTCTGGCTGAACGCGGGGTTGATCTCGATGAACTGGCCGGTGTCCTGGCGGGTAACGCAGATTGGGTCGGGGCTGACCTGGAAAAGGCTGGCGAACTTCTCTTCCGAGGCGCTCAGGCGCTGCTCGCGCTCCACCTGGTCGGTAATGTCGAGCAAGGTGCCGGCCATGCGCAGCGGGTTGCCCTGTTCGTCGCGGTACAGGCGTGCGCGGCTTTCGATATAGCGCGAAATGCCGTTCTCCAGCTGCACCCGGTAGGTAATCTGGTAGTTGCCAGCGGGCCCTTCGCGCAGGCTGCGGTAGGCCTGGCGCATCGAGTTGCGCTCCTGTTCCGGCACCCCCTCGAAAAACGCATCGAACGACTCGTGAAAAGGGGTGGGCGGCAGGCCGTGAAGCTGCGCGGCGCGGGCCGAACCGTAGAGCATGCCGCTGGGGATATGCCAGTCCCAGGTGCCCAGCTGCGCCGAGTCCAGGGCCAGGTCCAGCCGTTCCTGGCTGTCCTTCAGGGCCTGCTCGGCGCGCTTGCGTTCGGTGGTGTCGACGAACGTGCTGATCAGGAAGGTGATGCCCTCCAGTTCGATGCCCTGGGTGCAGAGGATGCCGTCGTGCACCTTGCCGCTGGAGGCACGGAACTGCACCTCCATGATGAGCGGGCCGCCATTGGCGCGGGTCGACTCCATCACCTGGTGACGCTGTTCGGGGTGGACCCACAGGCCCAACTCCAGGCTGGTCTTGCCGATCACCTGGCTGCCAGGCCAGCCGAAAATGTCTTCGAAATGCTGGTTGACCTCGAAGATCATGCCGTCGTGGCGGCGGGTCAGCAAAATGGCGTTGGGGCTGAGGTGGAACAGGGTGGCGAAGCGCTTTTCCGAATTGATCAGCGCTGTTTCCCGCTCGCGCTGGCGGGTGATTTCGCGGATCACCCCGATCATCTGCGGGCGCCCATGCTGGTCGTGGGTCAGGCTGCCGTTGATCTCCAGCCAGTGCAGGCTGCCGTCAGGCCAGCGAATGCGGTGACGCATGGCCTGTTCCACCGGCTCGCCGTTGAACACGGCCTGGAACACCTGGCGGGTGCGGGCGCGGTCTTCCTCGGGCAGCAAGTCGAGGTAGTCGACATCGGCGGGCAACGGTCGCTGCGGGTCGAAGCCGAACAGCGCCTGGGTGCCTCGTGACCAGCTGACCCGGCCGCTATCGATGTCCCATAGCCAGGCCCCAAGGCGCGCGCCATTGAGCGCGGCCAGCAGTTGTGGGGCGTTCTGCCAGGCCTGCTCCGACTCTTGGGGATCGGCCGCAGGAATACGCGGCAGGCGCAAAAAGCGGTTTGCTGATTTGGGCATCGGTACCAGACCTTTGGCGTATGACGCGTCCTTGAATTGGATATGCCGGGCTGACGGCCGGTCAGGCCGGCCCTGCGTGGCTGTCGAGCAGGGCCATGAAAGCCCTGGCCGCGTTCGACAGCGTACGCTCCGTGTGCAAGATGTAGCCTAGCTGGCGTGACAGCTGTATGCCCGGTAATGCGATGGGTGCAACCTGTTCGTCGAGCATGGTGCGTGGCAATACACTCCAGGCCAGCCCGATCGATACCATCATCTTGATGGTTTCCAGGTAGTTGGTGCTCATGGCGATGTTCGGCGTCAGGCCCTGGCTTTCGAACAGGCGCTGGACAATATGGTGGGTAAAGGTGTTGCCGCCGGGGAATACCGCCGGGTGGCGGGCCACATCAGCCAGGCTGACTGTACGGTTGTTGGCCAGCGGGTGCTCGGGCGCGGCGACAAAGTCCAGGGCGTCGTCCCACACCGGTACGGCCTTGATCAGGTGGTGCGGGTCGGGCGCCAGGGTGATCACGGCAATCTCGGCACGGCCATGCAGAATTTCGTCGTAGGCCTGTTCTGAATCCAGAAACTGAATATCCAGCGCCACCGCCGGGTACTGGCGGGTGAAAGCCCGCAGCAATGGAGGCAGGCGGTGCAGGCCGATGTGGTGGCTGGTGGCCAGGGTCAGACGACCGCTCACGGCCCCGGTCAGGTTGGTCAGCGCCCGTCGGGTATCATCAAGCACATTCAGAATCTGGTAGGCCCGTGGCAGCAGGGCGCGCCCGGCCTCGGTCAGGGTGACCTCGCGGCCCAGGCGGTCGAACAGGCGCACACCCAGTTGCTGTTCCAGCCCGGCGATGCGTTTGCTGATGGCCGGCTGGGTCAGGAACAGCCGGTCGGCGGCCCCGGAAAAACTGCCGGTTTCGGCAATGGCGATAAAGGCACTGAGGTTGGCCAGGTCCATGGGGTTGTATTCCTTTGGGTTATCCAAAGCATAAAAATTATGAATTTGAGTTATTCAATCTAACCCCCTAGCATCGTCCGTACAAGCCAAGGGGTCTTTGGCATAGAAAGACGCTGATGAGGAACAGTCTGATGGCTGGCAAAACGCTCTACGACAAACTCTGGGAAGCCCATGAGGTCAAGCGCCGTGATGACGGCTCGTCCTTGATCTACATCGACCGCCACATCATCCACGAAGTGACGTCGCCCCAGGCCTTTGAAGGCCTGCGCCTGGCCAACCGCAAACCGTGGCGCATCGACACCAACATCGCCACCCCCGACCACAACGTGCCGACCACGCCAGAGCGCAAGGGCGGTATCGAGGCCATCGTCGACCAGGTGTCGCGCCTGCAGGTGCAGACCCTTGACGAAAACTGTGACGAATACGGCATCGTCGAATTCAAGATGAATGACGAACGCCAGGGCATCGTTCACGTCATCAGCCCCGAGCAGGGCGCCACCTTGCCCGGCATGACCGTGGTCTGCGGTGACTCGCACACCTCCACCCATGGCGCTTTCGGTGCCCTGGCCCACGGCATTGGCACCTCCGAGGTCGAGCACGTGCTCGCCACCCAGTGCCTGGTCGCCAAAAAGATGAAGAACATGCTGGTGCGCGTGGAAGGCCAATTGCCTGCCGGTGTTACCGCCAAGGACATCGTCCTGGCCGTGATCGGCAAGATCGGCACCGCGGGTGGCAATGGCCACGCCATGGAGTTTGCCGGCAGCGCCATCCGCGAATTGTCGATGGAAGGCCGCATGACCATTTGCAACATGTCCATCGAGGCCGGTGCCCGCGTGGGCCTGGTGGCCACTGACGCCACCACCGTTGCCTACGTTGAAGGCCGCCCGTACGCGCCGAAGGGCGAGCAGTGGAAACAAGCGGTCGAGTCGTGGAAAGACCTGGTGTCGGATGACGATGCCGTGTTCGACACCGTGGTCGAGCTCGATGCCAGCCAGATCAAGCCACAGGTCAGCTGGGGCACCTCGCCCGAGATGGTCCTGGCCGTCGATCAGCGCGTGCCGGACCCGGCTGCCGAAGCCGACCTGGTCAAGCGTGGTTCGATCGAGCGTGCCCTGAAGTACATGGGCCTGACCGCCAACCAGGCGATCACCGATATTCAGCTGGACCGCGTGTTCATCGGCTCGTGCACCAACTCGCGTATCGAAGACCTGCGCGCCGCAGCCGAAATCGCCAAGGGCCGCAAGGTGGCCGCTACCGTCAAGCAAGCCATCGTCGTGCCAGGTTCGGGCCTGGTCAAGGCCCAGGCCGAGCGCGAAGGCCTGGACAAGATCTTTGTCGAAGCCGGTTTCGAATGGCGTGAGCCAGGCTGCTCGATGTGCCTGGCGATGAACCCGGACCGCCTGGAGAGCGGCGAGCACTGCGCGTCCACCTCCAACCGCAACTTCGAAGGCCGTCAGGGGGCCGGTGGCCGTACCCACCTGGTCAGCCCGGCCATGGCTGCCGCTGCCGCGGTGACCGGCCACTTCATCGATGTCCGCGAGTTGATCCAAGGGAGCGCAGCATGAAAGCCTTTACCCAGCACACTGGCCTCGTCGCGCCGTTGGACCGTGCCAACGTCGACACCGACCAGATCATCCCCAAGCAGTTTTTGAAGTCGATCAAGCGCACCGGCTTTGGCCCTAACCTGTTCGACGAATGGCGTTACCTGGACGTGGGCCAGCCCTACCAGGACAACAGCAAGCGCCCGCTGAACACCGAGTTCGTGCTCAACCACGAACGCTACCAGGGTGCCAGCGTGTTGCTGGCGCGGGAGAACTTCGGTTGTGGCTCCAGCCGTGAGCACGCCCCGTGGGCGCTGGACGAGTACGGCTTCCGCAGCGTGATCGCGCCGAGCTTTGCCGACATCTTCTTCAACAACAGCTTCAAGAACGGCTTGCTGCCGATCATCCTCAGCGATGAGGAAGTCGACGAGTTGTTCAAGCAGGTCGAAGCCAACCCGGGTTACCAGCTGACCATCGACTTGCAAGCGCAGGCCGTGACACGTCCGGATGGCAAGGTGCTGCATTTCGAGATCGATGCGTTCCGCAAGCACTGCCTGCTCAACGGCCTGGACGATATCGGCCTGACCCTGCAGGACAGCGATGCGATCAAGGCTTTCGAAGGCAAGCACCGCGCCAGCCAGCCTTGGCTGTTCCGTGATGCCTGAGTGATGTAGCTGTGAGTGCTGGCCTCTGTGGGAGCGGGCTTGCCCCGCGAAGAGGCCGGTACTGGTGATGACAATCAAAAGGACTGCACCCATGACCAGCACCAACCATACCGACGTGGTCCAGCGCCAGTTCGGCGAACAGGCCAGCGCCTACCTCAGCAGCACCGTGCACGCCCAGGGCAGTGAGTTCGTCCTGCTGCAGGCTGAGCTGGCAGGGCAGGCCCATGCGCGCGTGCTGGACCTGGGCTGCGGTGCCGGTCATGTCAGCTTCCACGTCGCGCCGCTGGTCGCCGAGGTGGTCGCCTACGACCTTTCGCAAGCCATGCTCGACGTGGTCGCCAGTGCTGCCGCCGAGCGCGGCCTGGCCAACATCACCACCGAGCGCGGCGCGGCCGAACGCCTGCCGTTTGCCGATGCTTCGTTCGATTTCGTCTTCAGCCGCTACTCGGCCCACCACTGGAGCGACCTGGGCCTGGCCCTGCGCGAAGTGCGCCGGGTGCTCAAGCCCGGTGGCGTGGCGGCGTTCGTCGATGTGATGTCACCCGGCAGCCCGCTGCTCGACACCTACCTGCAAACGGTCGAGGTGCTGCGCGACACCAGCCATGTGCGCGACTACTCCGCCGCCGAATGGCAGCGTCAGGTCAGCGAAGCCGGCCTGCATGTGCGCAGCCACACGCGCCAGCCACTGCGCCTGGAGTTCAGCAGCTGGGTCGAGCGCATGCGCACCCCCGAGCCGATGCGCGTGGCCATACGCCAATTGCAGCAAGCCATGGGTGAAGAAGTACGGCAGTATTACCAGATCGAGGCCGATGGCTCGTTCAGCACCGATGTGCTGGTGTTGTGGGCCGAGCGTTAAGCACTTTTCGGTGGGGCCCGTTTGGCCGCACCGCGTGAATGGATAGAGGAAAGCATGAGCAAGCAGATTCTGATTCTCCCTGGTGACGGTATCGGCCCGGAAATCATGGCCGAAGCGGTCAAGGTGCTGGAACTGGCCAACGACAAGTTCCAGCTTGGCTTCAGCCTGGAACATGACGTGATCGGTGGCGCCGCCATCGACAAGCATGGCGTGCCGCTGGCCGACGAAACCCTGGAGCGTGCGCGCAAGGCCGATGCCGTGCTGCTGGGCGCCGTGGGTGGCCCGAAGTGGGACAAGATCGAGCGTGACATCCGCCCTGAGCGCGGCCTGCTTAAAATCCGTTCGCAACTGGGCCTGTTCGCCAACCTGCGCCCGGCCATCCTCTACCCGCAGCTGGCCGATGCCTCGTCGCTGAAGCCGGAAATCGTTTCGGGCCTGGACATCCTCATCGTCCGTGAGCTGACCGGCGGCATCTACTTCGGTGCCCCGCGTGGCCAGCGCGAGCTGGAAGGCGGCGAGCGCCAGGCCTACGACACCCTGCCGTACAGTGAAAGCGAAGTGCGCCGCATTGCCCGTGTCGGCTTCGACATGGCCCGCGTACGTGGCAAGAAGCTGTGCTCGGTGGACAAGGCCAACGTCCTGGCGTCCAGCCAGCTGTGGCGTGAAGTGGTCGAAGACGTGGCCAAGGACTATCCGGACGTCGAACTGAGCCACATGTACGTCGACAACGCTGCCATGCAGCTGGTGCGCGCACCCAAGCAGTTCGACGTGATGGTGACCGACAACATGTTCGGTGACATTCTGTCGGATGAAGCTTCCATGCTGACCGGTTCCATCGGCATGCTGCCATCTGCGTCGCTGGATGCCGACAACAAGGGCATGTACGAGCCGTGCCACGGTTCGGCGCCGGACATCGCCGGCCTTGGCATCGCCAACCCGCTGGCGACCATTTTGTCGGTGTCGATGATGCTGCGTTACAGCTTCAATCAGTCGGCTGCCGCCGAGGCGATCGAGAAGGCCGTCAGCCTGGTCCTTGACCAGGGCCTGCGCACCGGCGACATCTTCTCGGAAGGCTGCCGCAAAGTTGGTACGCAGGAAATGGGCGACGCAGTAGTCGCAGCGCTGCGGAATCTGTAATCTCTCTGGCCCGCCACCCCAAATTCCCGGTGGCGGCCCACTTTTAGCAAAGGTGTAGTTGCGATGAAACGTGTAGGTCTGATCGGTTGGCGCGGCATGGTCGGTTCCGTGCTCATGCAGCGGATGCTGGAGGAGCAGGATTTCGACCTTATCGAGCCGGTGTTCTTCACTACCTCCAATGTCGGCGGCCAAGGCCCGAACGTGGGCAAGGATACAGCGCCGCTCAAAGACGCTTATTCGATTGAAGAACTCAAGACCCTCGACGTAATCCTGACCTGCCAGGGCGGCGACTACACCAACGAGGTCTTCCCCAAGCTGCGTGAAGCCGGCTGGCAGGGTTACTGGATCGATGCGGCCTCGTCCCTGCGCATGCAGGATGATGCGGTGATCGTCCTCGACCCGGTCAACCGCAAGGTCATTGATCAGCAGCTGGACGCCGGTACCAAGAACTATATCGGCGGCAACTGCACTGTCAGCCTGATGCTGATGGGCCTGGGTGGGCTGTTCGAAGCCGGCCTGGTCGAGTGGATGAGCGCCATGACCTACCAGGCAGCCTCGGGTGCTGGCGCGCAGAACATGCGCGAGCTGATCAAGCAGATGGGCGCCACTCACGCAGCCGTTGCCGACGACCTGGCCAATCCGGCCAGCGCCATCCTCGACATCGACCGCAAGGTTGCCGAGAGCATGCGCAGCGACGCCTTCCCGACCGAGAACTTTGGTGTGCCACTGGCCGGTAGCCTGATCCCGTGGATCGACAAGGAACTGCCGAACGGCCAGAGCCGTGAAGAATGGAAAGCCCAGGCCGAGACCAACAAGATCCTCGGTCGCTTCAAGAGCCCGATCCCGGTCGACGGCATCTGCGTGCGCATCGGCGCCATGCGTTGCCACAGCCAGGCGCTGACCATCAAGCTGAACAAGGACGTGCCGATCGCCGACATCGAAGGCATGATCAGCCAGCACAACCCTTGGGTGAAGCTGGTGCCGAACCAGCGTGAAATCAGCATGCAGGAGCTGACCCCGACCAAGGTCACCGGTACCCTGAACATCCCGGTTGGCCGTCTGCGCAAGCTGAACATGGGCTCGCAGTACCTGGGCGCGTTCACCGTGGGTGACCAGCTGCTGTGGGGCGCCGCCGAACCGCTGCGCCGCATGCTGCGGATTCTGCTGGAGCGTTGATCGTTCTGCTTTGACCAAAAACCCGCGCTGGCGACAGTGCGGGTTTTTTTTGAGTGTTCGCCACAGCATTTTTGGTGCCGGTGAGATCGAGCGCCGCCCGCGCGGCGCATCGCGACGCAAGGCCGCTCCCACATTTGTTTCGGGCCAGTTATTCCTGTGGGATTCGCGCGCGTAGGCCTTGGCGCATGCATCGATATCGCGTCGTACATACAAGGCGGTCGCGCGCGCCTGGCGCAGGATGGACTGGCCCGAAACAAATGTGGGAGCGGCCTTGCGTCGCGATGCGCCGCGCGGGCGGCGCTCGATCTCACAAACACCGCAAATCCCAAACCATCCCCGCTAGCCCTCACGCAACCCACAGCGGCGAAGATACGGCCAGCACAGACAAAACCCTACAATCCGAGTAAAGTGCCGCCCCCGCCGTTTTCTGCAAGAGGATCCCTACCATGACACACCCTTTGGACATCGCCGTCGTCGGCGCCACCGGCAGCGTCGGTGAAGCCTTGGTGCAGATCCTCGAAGAACTCGCATTCCCGGTCGCCACGCTGCACCTGCTGGCCAGCATGGAATCGGCGGGCAGCAGCGTGATGTTCGCTGGCAAGAAGCTGAAAGTGCGCGAAGTCGACAGCTTCGACTTTGCCCAGGTCAAGCTGGCCTTCTTCGCCACCGGCGCCGCCGTCAGCCGCAGCTTTGCCGGCAAGGCGCTGCAGGCAGGCTGCACGGTGATCGACCTGTCCGGTGGCCTGGACGACGCCCTGGCCTTGGTGCCGGAAGCCAACGCCGACCGCCTGGCCGGCCTGTCGTTGCCAGCGCGCATCATCAGCCCATGCTCGGCCGCTGTAGCCCTGGCCGTCGCGCTGGCGCCGCTCAAAGGCCTGCTCGACATTGAGCGGGTGCAAGTGATGGCCGCGTTGGCGGTGTCTGCGCAAGGCCGTGAAGCGGTCAGCGAACTGGCCCGGCAAACCGCTGAGCTGCTCAATGCCCGGCCGCTGGAGCCTCGCTTCTTTGACCGCCAGGTGGCATTCAACCTGCTGGCCCAGGTAGGGGCCGCCGATGAACAGGGCCATACAGCGCTGGAGCGCCGCCTGGTCAGCGAGTTGCGGGTGCTGCTCGGCATGCCTGAATTGAAGATTTCCGTAAGCTGCGTTCAAGTCCCGGTGTTTTTCGGCGATAGCTTCAGTGTGGCTGTGCAGAGCCGTCGCCCGGTCGACCTGGAGGCGGTCAACCAAGCGCTGGAGGCAGCCGATAGCGTCGAGCGGGTGGAGCGTGATGATTATCCGACCCCGGTCGGTGACGCAGTGGGCCAAGACGTGGTCTATGTTGGTCGTGTACGTCACGGTGTTGATGAAGACCAGCAGCTCAACCTCTGGCTGACCACCGACAACGTGCGCAAAGGCGCCGCGCTCAATGCCGTGCAAGTGGCACAATTGTTGATTAAACAGATGCCGTAAAAGATACTGGCGAGCACTTTTGTCCTGCTCTGCTTGCAGGTTTCGGGACGATTCATACAAGGGAAGAGGTCATGCTTCGAATTCGCAAACTGGTTCTGGCCATGGCTGCAGCCTCCGCGCTGTCGTCTGGCATGGCGAATGCGCTGGGCCTGGGGGAGCTGACCCTGAAGTCGGCACAGAATCAGCCGCTGGACGCCGAGATCGAATTGCTCGACGTACGCGACCTCAAAGCCGCCGAAGTGGCGCCGAGCCTGGCGCCACCGGAAGAGTTCAGCAAGGCCGGGGTGGCGTTTCCGACCTACCTCGAAGACCTGACCTTCACACCGGTGATCAACCCCAACGGCAAGAGCGTGCTGCGGGTAACCTCCAGCCAGCCGCTGCCGGGGCCAGTGGTCAAGTTCCTGGTCCAGGTCATGTGGCCGCAAGGCCGCCTGCTGCGTGACTACAGCGTGTTGCTCGACCAGGCCAAGGCGCAAGGCGACAAGCCGGCGGCGGGCAATGTCACACCGGCCACAACCGGTGCCAGCAACTACACCACCCAGCGCCGCGATACCCTGTGGCAAATTGCTGCGCGCAACACCCAGGGTGGCTCGATCCAGCAGACCATGATCGCGATCCAGGCGCTGAACCCGGACGCCTTCATCGGCAACAACATCAACCAGCTGAAGGTTGGCCAGGTACTGCGCCTGCCCGACCAGCAGCAGGTCCAGAACATTGCCCAAGGCGAGGCGAACCGCGAGGTGGCCGAGCAGTACGCCGCCTGGCGTGAAGGCCGCCGCCTCGGCCCGCGTGCCCGCCAGCTGGACGCTACCCGCCGTGGCGCCGCCGAAGCCGCCCCGGCGCGCATCGCCCAGGGCGACAACCTGCGCCTGGTCACACCGGGCAGCCAGGCCGGTGCCGGCCAGGCCAAGGCACTCAACGACAAGCTGGCCGTGGCCCAGGAAAGCCTGGACACCAGCCGCCGTGACAACGACGAACTCAAAAGCCGCATGGCCGACCTGCAGAGCCAGCTGGACAAGCTGCAGCGTCTGATCGAGCTGAAGAACAATCAGCTGGCGCGCCTGGAAGGCCAGGGTGCAGCCGCTCCGGCAGTGGCAGCTGCTGCTTCTGCCCAGCCGGCAGCCGCCGCTCAGCCAGCGGTCAAGCCTGCACCTGCTGCCGTCGATACCGCGCCCAAGCCGGTGCCGGCCGCCAATCCAGCGTCAGCTAGCCAGTCGGGCAGCGCACTTGACCAGATCCTGGGCAACCCGTGGCTGCTTTGGCTGATTGCCGGCTCCAGCATTCTGGTGCTGGCCTTGTTGCTGTGGCTGCTGGCGCGCAAGCGCAAGGCCCAGCAAGAAGCAGAAAAGCACCTGCGCATGGCGCGGGCGCTGGAAGAAGAGCAAGGCACAGGTTTCGACAACGATACCGAGAGCCTTGACGGCGTTGAGGTCGCGGAGCCGAGCGTGACGCTGTCGCCAGCCGTGGTCGCAGCCTCGGCTGCCGCTGCCGTTGCTGCGGAAAAAGTGGCAGCGCCAGCCGCCGAGCCAGCACTCGAGCCTGAGCCGTACGCAGACCCTCACGCCGCGCTGTTGGCCGAAGTGGATCAATGCCTGGCCGAGGGCCGCCTGAATCGCGCCACCGAACTGCTGGAGCCCGCTGTGGACGCCGCGCCGGAGCGTGACGACCTGCGCTTGAAACTGATGGATGTGTACGCCCGCCAGGGTGATCAGAGCGCGTTCGCCGAACAGGAGCGCAAGCTGCCGGCCAGCGAGCACAACACTGCCCAGGTTGCCGGGCTGAAAGAACGTTACCCGGCCATGCTCGGCCTGGCCGCCGCCGGCCTGGGTGCGGCGGCGCTGGCTGCCGAGATGGATCAGCAGTATGTGCAGGAGCTGCTGCACGACGAGCCTGAGGCGCCGGTGGTTGCCGATGTCGTGCCTGGCGAGGTGCCTGAGTTCGAGCAACAGGTAGAGGCTGAGCCAGAGGTTGTGGCGCAAGCAGAGCCTGAAGCCGAACTGGATGCCTTCGAAGAAGTGCCGACCCTCGATGCACCGGGCCTGGATGAGCAGGATCTGGACAGCGCCTTCGACCTGAGTCTGGGTGAAGACCTGCCGGAAGAAGACCCACTGGCAGCGCCGTTGCTGAACGAGCCGGCGGCACAGGAACCTGTACCCGACGAGCTGGTCATTGCCGAGCCTGTGCTGGATGAGCCAGCGCTGGAAGCGATTCAGCCAGAAGAGCAGCCGTTTGCCGTGGATGCCGAACTGCAAGCCGACGCCGACGCCGATTTCGAGGCCATGCTGGCCCAGGCAGAGCCACAGCCTGCTGCGGACCTGTCCGATTTCGACCTCGATGTCACTGAGCCGGTTGCCCCGGCCGCCCCGCAAGCCGAGGAGGAGGCCCCGGTGGACATCGCCGCCGAGCTGGCTGCCTTCGACAGCGTGCCGGAGTTTGACCCGGTCTCCGAGTTCGACATGCCGTCGGATTTCGACTTGTCGCTGTCGCTGGAAGACGATTCGCCTGCCGCCAAGCGCTTTGCCTCGGAGCTGGACGACGTCAACGCCGAACTGGACAAGCTGTCGCAAAGCCTCGAATCGCCATCGCTGGAGCCACACTTCACCAGCGACGATGCGATTGCGCAGCCTGAACCCGAGCCATTGGACGACCTGGACTTCGACTTCTTCTCCGGCAGTGACGAAGTGGCCACCAAGCTCGACCTTGCCCGCGCCTACATCGACATGGGCGACAATCAGGGGGCCCGCGACATCCTTGATGAAGTGGTCAAGGACGGCGACGACAGCCAGCGCCAGGAAGCCGAGGACATGCTGTCTCGCCTGGTCTGATGCTCGCGCCTGTGGGAGCGGCCTTGCGTCGCGATAGGGCCGCATAGCGGCCCCAGAATTTCAGCCACCCAGCTAGCATCGCCTGGGCCGCGTTGCGGCCCTATCGCGACACAAGGCCGCT
>NZ_JBNRIK010000005.1:146398-163463 GCF_053557975.1 Pseudomonas sp. XP2 | reverse complement strand
CCCCCACCCCCCCCCCCCCCCCCCCCCCCCCCCCCCCCCCCCCCCCCCCCCCCCCCCCCCCCCCCCCCCCCCCCCCACAGCCCTACAAGGCTGCCGTTGTCGTTATAATCCCCGCCATTTCGTATACCCCACAGGTTTCATGCGCTTGGACATCATCGACACCGCTACCGCCGAATCCGCAGCCGAAGGCTACTCCCGTATCGCCCTGGGCGTGGAATACAAGGGCGCCCGCTACCGCGGCTGGCAGCGCCAGGCCAGCGGAGTACCCAGCGTCCAGCAAGCGCTGGAACAAGCATTGTCCAAGGTGGCCAACGAACCGGTTTCGGTGATCTGTGCCGGGCGAACCGATGCCGGTGTGCATGGCTGTGGCCAGGTCGTGCACTTCGATACTCGTGCCGTACGCGACGAGCGCGCCTGGACCCTGGGCACCAATTTCAACCTGCCGCACGACATCAGCGTGGTCTGGTCGCGGCCGATGCCGGCCGACTTCCATGCCCGCTTCAAGGCATGTGCCCGGCGCTACCGCTATGTCATCTACAACGACCCGATCCGCCCGGCGCACCTGGCCGAGGAAGTGACCTGGAACCACCGCCCGCTGGATGTCGAACGCATGGCCGAAGCCGCGCAGTTCCTGCTTGGCACCCACGACTTCAGCGCCTTCCGCGCCAGCCAGTGCCAGGCCAAGTCGCCGATCAAGCATATCTACCACCTGCGCGTTACCCGCCATGGCCAGATGATCGTGCTGGACGTGCGCGCCACGGCTTTCCTGCACCACATGGTGCGTAATATTGTCGGTGTGCTGACGGCCATTGGCGCCGGCGAGCGCCCGGTCACCTGGGCGCGTGAAGTGCTGGAAGGGCGCAACCGCCGTGAAGGCGGGGTCACGGCCCATCCGTACGGGCTTTACCTGGTCCAGGTGGAGTACCCCGAGGCGTATGCGCTGCCCCAGCGTTACATCGGCCCACACTTTTTGACGGGCTACGAGGCGTTGGCCGACTGACGGGCGAATAGCCATTTGCTAACATCCGGCCTTTCACCGTAACAATCAGGGTTCGCTGTCCATGAGCAATGTTCGCAGCAAGATCTGCGGGATTACCCGTATCGAAGACGCGCTGGCTGCTGCCGAGGCGGGTGCCGATGCCATCGGTTTTGTCTTCTATGCCAAGAGCCCGCGGGCCGTGGACGTGCGCCAGGCGCGGGCGATCATTGCCGAGTTGCCGCCGTTCGTGACCACGGTCGGTCTGTTCGTCAACGCCTCGCGTTGCGAGCTGAACGAGATCCTCGAAGTGGTTGCGCTGGACCTGCTACAGTTCCACGGCGACGAGACCCCGCAAGACTGCGAAGGCTATCACCGCCCCTGGATCAAGGCCCTGCGGGTGCGCCCGAGCGACGACCTGGAGGCGGCCTGCCAGCTTTATGCGGGGGCTCGCGGCATACTGCTGGACACCTACGTGGCAGGCGTACCCGGGGGAACCGGTGAAGCGTTCGACTGGTCACTGGTGCCGGCACATCTGAGCAAGCCCATCATCTTGGCGGGCGGGCTGTCGGCCGACAACGTTGGCCAGGCCATTGCCCAGGTACGGCCTTACGCGGTGGATGTCAGTGGTGGCGTCGAACAGGCCAAGGGTATCAAGGACGCGGCGAAAATCGAGGCCTTCATGCAGGCGGTGAAACAGGCGTGATGGCAGATGTGACGGCTGGCTGCGCGCCATCGTCCATAGCTTTCGCAGCCCTGCGGGGCAGCCGCCGCTGGCGGCGGAACAACACATTAGCGGTGGAGTGGCACGCTGGCAGCCCCGGTGGCCGGTCTACCATTGTTTCATAAAAGATTTTGAGCTCAAGGGCAGGGCAGGGCGGTGACACCGCCCCCCGCCTGCCGATACTGGAGAAATAAAGCATGAGCAACTGGTTAGTCGACAAACTGATCCCTTCGATCATGCGTTCCGAGGTGAAGAAGAGCTCGGTGCCTGAGGGCCTGTGGCACAAGTGCCCGGCCTGTGAGGCCGTGCTGTATCGTCCGGAGCTGGAAAAAACCCTGGATGTCTGCCCCAAGTGCAACCACCACATGCGCATCGGCGCACGTGCGCGCATCGATATCTTCCTGGATGCCGAAGGCCGTGCCGAACTGGGGGCCGACCTGGAGCCGGTCGACCGCCTGAAGTTCCGTGACGGCAAGAAGTACAAGGATCGCCTGGCCGGCGCCCAGAAGCAGACTGGCGAAAAAGACGCGCTCATCTCCATGAGCGGCACCCTGATGGGCATGCCGATCGTGGTCAGCGCTTTTGAGTTCTCGTTCATGGGCGGCTCCATGGGTGCCATTGTCGGCGAACGCTTCGTACGCGCGGCCAACTACGCCCTGGAACACCGTTGCCCAATGGTCTGCTTCTCTGCTTCGGGTGGTGCGCGCATGCAGGAAGCGCTGATCTCGCTGATGCAGATGGCCAAGACCTCGGCGGTGCTGGCGCGCCTGCGCGAAGAGGGCATCCCGTTCATCTCGGTGCTGACCGACCCGGTGTACGGCGGCGTTTCTGCCAGCCTGGCGATGCTCGGCGACGTTATCGTCGGTGAGCCTAAGGCCCTGATTGGCTTCGCCGGCCCACGCGTGATCGAGCAGACCGTACGCGAGAAGCTGCCAGAAGGCTTCCAGCGTAGCGAGTTCCTGCTGGAGCACGGTGCTATCGACCTGATCATCTCCCGTGGTGAACTACGCCCGCGTCTGGCCCGCCTGCTGGCACAGATGACCGGCCAGGAAACCCCGGAGCAAGCGCGTGAGGCGGCTGCTGTCGCGTGATGAAACAACGAACCCTGGGCGAATGGCTCGCCTACCTCGAGCAGTTGCATCCCTCGGCCATTGACATGGGCCTTGAGCGGTCGCAGAAGGTGCTTGCCCGGCTGGCGCTGGGCAAGCTGGCGCCACGTGTGGTGACGGTAACCGGCACCAATGGCAAGGGCTCGACCTGCGCATTCGTGGCCTCGCTGCTGCGTGCCCAGGGGCTCAAGGTCGGCGTCTACAGCTCGCCGCACCTGTTGCGCTACAACGAGCGGGTAGTGATCGATGGCCAAGAGGCCAGCGATGAGCGCCTGTGCGAAGCCTTTGCCGCCGTCGAGGCGGCGCGGGGCGATATTTCCCTGACCTACTTCGAAATGGGCACGCTGGCCGCGTTCTGGTTGTTCTACCAGTCGCAGCTGGATGCCGTAGTGCTGGAAGTGGGGCTTGGTGGCCGCCTGGACACCGTGAACGTGGTGGATGCCGACCTGGCGCTGGTGACCAGCATCGGCGTCGACCATGTCGATTACCTGGGCAATACCCGCGAGCAGGTAGCCTTCGAGAAAGCCGGGATCTTCCGCCCGGGCAAGCCGGCCCTGTGCGGCGACCTCGATCCGCCACAACCGTTGCTGGACAAGGCCGCCGAGCTGGCTGCGCCGCTGTTCCTGCGTGGTCGGGACTTTGATCTGGCCAGCACCGTGGCCGGCTGGAGCTGGCGCGGTACTGCGGCAGACGGCGCGCAAGTTGCGCTTTGTGACCTGCCACTGCTCGACCTGCCCATGGAAAACGCCACGCTGGCCCTGCAGGCGTACCTGCTGATGGGGCTGCCGTGGGATGCCGCGCAGGTGCGCCAGGCGCTGCTGGCTACCCGCATTACAGGCCGCCTTGATCGCCGCCTGGTGAACTGGCAGGGCAAGCGGGTGGAGCTGTTGCTGGATGTGGGGCATAACCCTCATGCAGCGGAGTACCTGGCCCGGCGCCTGACGGCCCGGCCGCCCAAGGGCCGTCGCCTGGTGGTGTTCGGGCTGCTCGCCGACAAGGACCTGGAAGGCGTGGTCGCGCCGCTGCAGGGCCTGGTCGACGACTGGGCCGTGGCGCCGCTGGATACCCCGCGCAGCCGCCCGGCTGCCGAGCTGGCCACAGCCTTGACGAACCTCGGCGCCGCGGTGAAGTCTTATGCCAGCGTCGACGCCGCCCTTGAAGGGCAATGTGCGCAGGCGACGGCGGATGATCAGGTCCTGCTGTTCGGTTCGTTTTTCTGTGTTGCCCAGGCGCTGGAGTGGCTGGAGCGGCACGCCCAGGAGGGTGGAGTAGATGGCAGTGCTGGATAAAGGGATGAAACAGCGCATGGTGGGTGCGCTGGTGCTGGTGGCGCTGGCGGTTATTTTCCTGCCGATGCTGTTCACCCGCGAGGACGAGATGCGCCAGGTGCACGTCGAGGCCCCGCAAGCACCGGCCATGCCAAGCCTGCCGGAAGTGAAGGTGGAGCCGGTCGCCGTGCCCGAGCCGCAGGCGATTGCGCAAGCGCCGGAGCAGCCAGCGGTGGTGGTCGACGAGTCCACTGCGCCGCCCGCCACGCCCAGTCAGCCCATTACGCCATCGCCGCAAACCCAGGCGCAGGTCCAGCCGGCCAAGCCACAGGCTGCTGCGCCTAAAGTGGAGTCGAAGCCAGTGGCCACCCCGGCACCTGCCGCAGCAGTGGCAAAGCCGGCTGCCCCTTCAAAAATCGACGTCAATGGCTTGCCTGTCAGTTGGTCCATCCAGTTGGCCAGCCTGTCCAATCGTGCCGGTGCCGAAAAGCTCCAGCAAACCCTGCGCAGCCAGGGCTACAACGCCTATATCCGCTCGGCGGGCGGAATGAATCGGGTGTATGTCGGGCCGCTGATCGAGCGCGCCGAGGCGGAGCGGACACGCGACGCCATCAACCGGCAGAACAGCCTCAAAGGCTTTGTGGTGCGTTTCCAGCCAGAGCGCAGCTGATAGCACGAGGGCGGCTTTGCCGGCCATCGCCGGCAAGCCAGCTCCAGAGAGTGCCTGGCAAATCACCCGGTCATGTTTTGTTCTATGAAAGGTGGCTTGCCGGCGATGAAGCCAACACCAATCCACCCGACATTCCGCTTACTCCCAGCCCGTCGCTCTGGTAAAATGCGCCGCCTCAAACGTCTGCAGGCAGCACCGTGGCATTTACCTTGGTTGATTGGGCGATCATCGCGATCATCGCCGTCTCCACACTGATCAGTCTCAAGCGCGGCTTCGTCAAGGAAGCCTTGTCGTTGCTCATCTGGATCGTTGCGGGTGCGGTTGCGTGGATGTTCGGCGGTTCGCTCTCGGTGTATCTTGAGAGCTATATCCAGACGCCATCCATGCGCGTCATCGCCGGCTGCGCCATTCTTTTCGTCGCCACCTTGCTGGTGGGGGCCATGGTCAACTTCCTTGTCGGCGAGCTGATCCGTGTGACCGGGCTGTCCGGCACCGATCGTTTCCTGGGCATGGCCTTTGGCGCTGCGCGCGGGGCCTTGCTGGTAGTGGTGGCCATAGGCCTGATCAGCCTGGGGCCTGTTCAACAAGACACCTGGTGGCAGGAATCACGCCTGATACCACAATTTCTCTTGGTCGCCGACTGGTCGAAAAACCTGATCCTGGGTTTTACCGGCCAATGGACGCCCAGTGGGTTGATCAGCGCTCCGGCTGATCTTCCGTTCAAGGAACAGTTGCTCGGGCCGTCCCGGCCCTGAGCGCTATTCACTCAAGTTTCGTCAAAGTAGGGGTTGCGTCGCATGTGTGGCATCGTCGGTATCGTCGGTAAGTCGAACGTCAATCAGGCGCTGTATGACGCGCTTACGGTCCTCCAGCACCGCGGCCAGGACGCTGCCGGTATCGTGACCAGCCATGACGGCCGGTTGTTCCTGCGCAAGGATAATGGCCTGGTGCGCGACGTCTTCCAGCAGCGCCATATGCAGCGCCTGGTGGGCAGCATGGGCATTGGCCACGTGCGTTATCCGACGGCAGGCAGCTCGACCTCGGCCGAGGCCCAGCCGTTCTACGTCAACTCGCCGTATGGCATCACCCTGGCCCACAACGGCAACCTGACCAACGTCGAGCAGTTGGCCAAAGAGATTTACGAGTCCGACCTGCGCCACGTCAACACCAACTCCGACTCGGAAGTGCTGCTGAACGTGTTCGCCCATGAGCTGGCGGTGCGTGGCAAGCTGCAACCGACCGAAGAGGACGTGTTCGCCGCTGTTTCCCACGTGCACAGCCGCTGCGTCGGCGGTTACGCCGTGGTGGCGATGGTCACTGGCTACGGCATCGTCGGTTTCCGCGATCCCCACGGTATCCGCCCGGTAGTGTTCGGCCAGCGTCACACCGACGAAGGCGTGGAATACATGATCGCCTCGGAAAGCGTGGCTCTGGACGTGCTCGGCTTTACCCTGATCCGCGACCTGGCGCCGGGCGAAGCGGTGTATATCACCGAAGAAGGCCAGCTGTTCACCAAGCAGTGCGCCGAATCGCCAAAACTGCAGCCGTGCATTTTCGAGCACGTCTACCTGGCCCGCCCAGACTCGATCATCGACGGTATTTCGGTGTACAAGGCCCGTCTGCGCATGGGGGAGAAGCTTGCCGACAAGATCATGCGCGAGCGCCCAGAGCATGATATCGACGTGGTCATCCCGATCCCGGACACCAGCCGCACTGCTGCGCTGGAACTGGCCAACCGGCTGGGCGTCAAGTTCCGCGAAGGCTTCGTCAAGAACCGCTACATCGGCCGTACCTTCATCATGCCCGGCCAGGCCGCGCGCAAGAAATCGGTACGCCAGAAGCTCAACGCCATCGAACTGGAATTCCGCGGCAAGAACGTGATGCTGGTGGACGACTCGATCGTGCGCGGCACCACCTGCAAGCAGATCATCCAGATGGCCCGTGAAGCCGGTGCCAAGAATGTCTACTTCTGTTCCGCAGCCCCTGCGGTGCGCTACCCCAACGTCTACGGCATCGACATGCCGAGTGTTCACGAACTGATCGCCCACAACCGTACCACCGAACAAGTGGCCGAGTTGATTGGTGCCGATTGGCTGATCTATCAGGACTTGCCAGACCTGATTGACTCGGTCGGTGGCGGCAAGATCAAGATCGATCACTTCGATTGCGCGGTGTTCAACGGTGAGTACGTCACCGGCGATATCGACGATGCCTACCTCGAGCGTATCGAGCAGGCCCGTAATGACCTGGCCAAGGTCAAGAACCAGGCCGTCAGCGCGATCATCGACCTCTACAACAACTGATTCAGGGAGCGACGGCATGACGGATCAATGGGATGCCGGGCGACTGGACAGCGACCTCGAGGGTGTCGGTTTCGACACCCTGGCGGTGCGCGCCGGTCAACACCGTACACCTGAGGGCGAGCACAGCGAAGCGCTGTTCCTGACCTCCAGCTACGTGTTCCGCACGGCCGCCGATGCGGCCGCGCGCTTTGCCGGTGAAACACCGGGCAACGTCTATTCGCGTTACACAAACCCGTCGGTGCGCGCCTTTGAGGGGCGCCTGGCGGCCATGGAAGGCGCCGAGCAGGCCGTGGGCACTTCCACCGGCATGGCGGCGATCCTGGCCGTGGTAATGTCGCTGTGCAGTGCCGGTGACCACGTGCTGGTATCGCAGAGCGTATTCGGCTCGACCATCAGCCTGTTCGAGAAGTACTTCAAGCGCTTTGGTGTGCAGGTGGACTACGTGCCGCTGGTCGACCTCGGTGGCTGGGAAAAGGCCATCAAGGCCAATACCAAGCTACTGATCGTCGAGTCGCCGTCCAACCCGCTGGCCGAGCTGGTCGATATCACCGCGCTCAGTGAAATCGCCCATGCCCGCGGTGCCATGCTGGTGGTGGACAACTGCTTCAGCACCCCTGCGTTGCAGCAGCCGCTGAAGCTGGGTGCCGACATCGTGTTCCACTCGGCCACCAAGTTCATCGACGGCCAGGGCCGCTGCATGGGTGGCGTGGTTGCCGGCCGTGCCGAACAGATGAAAGAAGTGGTGGGCTTCCTGCGCACCGCAGGCCCAACGCTCAGCCCGTTCAATGCCTGGATCTTCACCAAGGGCCTGGAAACCTTGCGCCTGCGCATGCGTGCGCACTGCGAAAGCGCCCAGGCCCTGGCCGAATGGCTGGAGCAGCAGGATGGCGTGGAGAAGGTGCACTACGCCGGCCTGCCCAGTCATCCGCAGCACGAGCTGGCCAAGCGCCAGATGAGTGGCTTTGGTGCGGTGGTCAGCTTCGAGGTCAAGGGCGGCAAAGAGGGCGCCTGGCGCTTTATCGACGCGACCCGGGTGATTTCCATCACCACCAACCTGGGTGACAGCAAGACCACCATCGCTCACCCGGCCACCACCTCCCACGGCCGCTTGTCGGCGCAGGAGCGTGAAGCCGCCGGTATCCGCGACAGCCTGATCCGCGTTGCCGTGGGCCTGGAAGATGTGGCCGACCTGCAGGCCGACCTTGCACGCGGGCTGGCCGCACTGTGATCGAAATCCGCGGCAGTACCCCGGGCCACAATGGCCGGGTAGCCTTGGTCACCGGTGCCGCGCGCGGCATCGGCTTGGGCATTGCCGCTTGGCTGGTCTGTGAAGGCTGGCAGGTGGTGCTGAGCGACCTCGACCGGCAGCGTGGCAGCAAAGTGGCCAAGGCCTTGGGCGACAACGCCTGGTTCATTACCATGGACGTTGTCGACGAGGCCCAGGTCAGTGCCGGGGTGTCTGAAGTGCTCGGGCAGTTTGGTCGGCTGGACGCGCTGGTGTGCAATGCGGCCATCGCCAATCCGCACAACCAGACGCTGGAAAGCCTGAGCCTGGCGCAATGGAACCGGGTGCTGGCGGTCAACCTCAATGGCCCGATGCTGCTGGCCAAGCATTGTGCGCCGTACCTGCGTGCGCACAACGGGGCGATCGTCAACCTTACCTCCACCCGGGCGCGGCAGTCCGAGCCCGATACGGAGGCCTACGCGGCGAGCAAGGGCGGCCTGGTGGCCTTGACCCATGCCCTGGCCATGAGCCTGGGCCCGGAGATTCGTGTCAATGCGGTAAGCCCGGGCTGGATCGATGCCCGTGACCCGTCGCAGCGCCGCGCCGAGCCGTTGACCGACGCCGATCATGCCCAGCACCCGACGGGCAGGGTGGGCACCGTGGAAGATGTGGCGGCCATGGTTGCCTGGCTGTTGTCGCGCCAGGCGGCGTTTGTCACTGGCCAGGAGTTTGTGGTCGACGGCGGCATGACCCGCAAGATGATCTACACCTGAACATTCTGCTTATCATTTACGGGCCTCTTCGCGGGTGAACCCGCTCCCACAGGTACAGCGCAGTGCTAAAGACCTGTGCCGTACCTGTGGGAGCGGGTTTACCCGCGAAGGGGCCCGTACAGGCAAGCGCACTATTTTGCCCTTTTTGAAAAAAATTCAATGGGGCTATTGACTTAGCTTCGCCATCTGCGTAAATTTCGCGGCCTCAGCGAAGCAAACGCAACAAGCAACATCGCGAGGGTGATTAGCTCAGCCGGGAGAGCATCTGCCTTACAAGCAGAGGGTCGGCGGTTCGATCCCGTCATCACCCACCACTTCCTGAGAAGTTCCTGGTGCAAGGTTTCGCAAGAAGCCCATGGCCAGAGAGGAACGCACTGCGCAGCGGTAGTTCAGTCGGTTAGAATACCGGCCTGTCACGCCGGGGGTCGCGGGTTCGAGTCCCGTCCGCTGCGCCATTTTTCAGTAACAGATGGGTGCTTTGCACCGGTCTGAAGCCACAAGGCAAATTGTCTTTGGCTGATCCCAGTTTCAATCAGGTGCAAGCCTGAACGATACGCAGCGGTAGTTCAGTCGGTTAGAATACCGGCCTGTCACGCCGGGGGTCGCGGGTTCGAGTCCCGTCCGCTGCGCCATCTTCGCTTCAAGGTCCCTAGAACACCTTGAAGCAAACACAAGATAAGCGATCATGTTATCGCTTTTTTTGTGCCTGCCCTGAGGCCTTGGCGCCGGAAGGGTAGACCCAGGTTTCAATCGGGTGAAAGCCTGAATGATACGCAGCGGTAGTTCAGTCGGTTAGAATACCGGCCTGTCACGCCGGGGGTCGCGGGTTCGAGTCCCGTCCGCTGCGCCATCTTTGCCTCAAGGCCCCTTTGAACGCCTTGAAGCACAAAAAGAGCGACCTTAGGGTCGCTTTTTTTGTTTCTGCGGCTGAAAGCCTGTCTTTACCCATTTTTACACCAACCTGACAGACTCTTCACCGACCAGTGGTTCCTGTGCCTGCCTGCTGTGTTGCACAATAGGCACCTTCTCGACTTACCCGGAATTCGCAATGACCAGATCTTCCGTCTTTGGTGCGCTCGGGCTGGCCCTGGTGCTGGCGGGGGTGGCCGGTTGTTCCTCGAAAAAGACTGCCGTGTACGAGCACGAGAACTTCGATGACTCGGGTACCTTCTCGCGCAGCTTTCCGGTGAGCGATGCCGGCACTTGCGAGGCCGCCCGGCGTGCCTTGCTCAGCCAGGGCTACATCATTACCAACAGCGGTGCCAACCAGGTGGTGGGCAACAAGAGCTTCCAGCAGAATAGCGAGAATCACCTGCAGATCAGCTTCAACGTGACCTGTGCGCCGGATGTGAGCGACGAACAGCGCTCGACCATGTTCGCCAACGCCCTGCAGGACCGTTACGCGCTGAAAAAATCCAACACCTCTGCCAGCCTGGGCGTGGGGGTACTGGGTTCGGTATCGATGCCGATCGGCTCCAGCGACGACTCGATGGTCAAGGTGGCCAGCGAAACGGTGACGGCAGCGCAGTTCTATGACCGTTATTTCGCCTTGGTAGAGAGCTACCTGCCCAAGCCCAAGCCTAAGAAGGTTGAAGAAGCCAAGGTCGAGGCGCCCAAGGTTCCGAAGCCAGCGGTAGAACTGGGGTTACCTGAGCAGGCAGCGGCGAACCCGGTGGCGCCTGCGCCGGCTCCGGAAGCGGCACCGGAGGCGCAAGTTGCACCTGCGCCGGCCGTTGCCCCGGCCAGTGAAGCGGCAGCGGCACCGGTGGTGGATGACAGCCAGGGCTCGCAGCCGGTGGCGCCGCCGGCCGAAGCTGCGCCTATTCAGGTGGAGCAGCAATCCCAGCCTGCCGAGGCCGCGTCACCCTCCCTTTGACTGTTTGCCTGTTACAGACACCCCGCGATAACTTCCTGAACCCCTGCTACGTTTACCACTCATAAGCTTGTCATCATCCCTTCATCCCACCTGCTTAGGCTGAAGGCGATACCTACGAAGACAATATGAGTAAAGAGGACGCAGGGCGATGGATGAATACCAGGAAGAACTACTCGAAACCCAGGCTTACGAACTGGACACCCCGGAACCGGCTGAAGACGCTACCGAGCTTTAGCCCGCCCGCCGCTGGTTGCGGCGGAACTCCCCCGGCGTTAGGCCCGTCCAGCGCTTGAATGCGCGCTGGAAGGCCTCGGCCGAAGCAAACCCCAACAGATAGGCAATCTCGCCGAAGGCCAGCTCCGTGTCACGGATATAGGTCTCGGCCAGGTCGCGCCGCGTTTCGTTGAGCAGGTCGCGAAAGCGCGTGCCTTCTTCGGCGAGTTTGCGGCGCAACGTCCAGGTCGGTAGCTGTAAGTGCAGCGCCACTTCTTCCAGGTCCGGTTCACGGCCGCCATTGAGCAGCGGGCCCAGCAAGTGGGTAATGCGTTCACCCAGGCTGCGCACCCGTGTGCGTTGCAGCAGCTCTGCCTCACACAGTTGCAGCAGGTGCTGCCAGGTGCTCGGGCAATGCCTTGGGTTGGCCAGTTGCAGGGTTGCGCGGCTTAGCCGCAGCTGGTTGCCCTCGGCCGCGAATTGTACAGGTGTGCTGCACAGCGCCTGATAACACTTGGCGTAGGCAGGGGCGGCAAACTCGATGTCCAGGCGCTCGGCCTGCACCTGTGTGCCGGCCAGGTCGGCAAGTTGCGCCAGCCAGCCGGCAAGCAGTGAGTCGACCACGAAGCGGTTGTAGGCGTTGTAAGGGCTGATGGAGTAGAATCGCAACCAGGCGCCTTGGGCGTCTTCCTCAAAGCTGGAGTGGCCACGGTAGTTGGCCGCATACAGTGGCTCGAAGCGCAGCAGGGTGCGCGCCGCGTCGCCCAGTGTCGGTGCCTGGGCGGCGGTGACCCCGGCCAGGCCGGCATGCGCAAGGCGGCTCAGGCGGCCCATGTGCAGGCCCAGTGCGGCCTCGCCGCTCAGCTCGATGGCTGCGTGGCCCAGGTGCATGTAACGGGGGATCGACAAGCGCGCGCCGGCCTCGGCAAGGCGGGGCGCACCCAGCCCATAACGGCGCAGCAGGGGCTCGGGGTCGTGCCCCAGTTCGCGCAGGGCCTCTGTCAGCGGCTGGACAAAGCCTACCGAAAGGTCGCCCAGGCGTACGCGGGGGCGGGTCATGAGCCTACAGCCACAGATTCAGCAGGCGGGCGCCAGGGCTGGGGGGACCCGTCAGCAACTCACCCGACTGTCGGGCAAAGCCCTGGCCGTCGCTGGCCTGCTCCCAGAACTGCCCGCGCATGAACACGCTCATGCTGCTGACGCTGGCCCCGGCTGCCTCGGTCAGGCGTTGCCAGGCAGTCTGTTCGCTGACCTCGCCCCGTTGCAGGGCCAGCCCTGCGCTGGCGTCCTGGTGGCGATTGCCGCGCCATGACGCTTCCCAGCTACCCTTGCCGCTGAGGAACACCGGGTTGGCGATCAGCTGTACCGCTTGTTGTGCCAGTTGCTCATGGTTTTGCGGATACCAGCTGTCACTGCCCACCAGGACACCCAAGCGGCCGGCCGGGGTTTGCACCACTTGCAGCGGTTGCTGGCGGCCATCATGGACGTAGCGGCGGATTTCACTGTCGGGAAACTGTTGGCGCTGTGGCTGGCCCAGCAGCGAGCCATCTGCGGCAAACACCAGGCTGCTGTTGAACAGCGGGCCACTGCCGGCATGCAGCACGCCTTGTTTGACATAGGGTGCGGGCAGCACGATGGAGCCGGCCACCAGGGTGACGCCGAATTCCCTGGCCAACCCGCCGAACAACTGCTGATAGTCTGCGGCCATTTGCTCGGCCTTCATGCGCAAATGCGCGTCAGCGCGCCAGTCGTCGCCGTCTGCGCCGAGTATTGCCAGGCCGTAGCGCAGCGGGTTGCTCAGCTCCAGCCACTGCAAGGCCTCGCGGCTGTGCGTGACTTGATAAAGCTCATTCTTTTCCCCACGCGCCCACAGCCAGGTGCCGATGTGCTCCGGCAGCACCACCACCGTGCGCGGGCTCACCAGCCCTTGCGCGCGGGCTTGCTCCAGATAAGCCGCGAGCTTGCGGTGCAGGCGTTGCAGGTTCTGGTAGTCGCCCGGGTACAGCAGCGGCTCGACGCCCAGCAGATTACCGTGCTCGCCCGGCACGCCATGGTTGAGGGCCAGCTCGATGCGCAGGTCGGACAGGTAGTGGCCTTCTGGGCGCTGCTGGGTCCAGAAGCCGTAGCCGCACAGGGAGGCGATCATCACCAGCGCCAGCGCGCTTGCCAGGAGTTTTCGCATGGAACAGGACGAGGCCTTGAGAACCGAGGGTTCCCTAGGGTAGTCCGGCTGTACGTCAGGATCAATAACTTGTCATTTTCGATCATTGAGCCCATTCAAACGGCTGTTTAATCTCGCTGACAGACAAACGACGGGCCCCGCCGACCAGTGAGGTGCCCGCATACCGTGATCACGCCACCAGGGGACTTTTCCATGGCTGCCGACCGCTACCCGCACCTGCTCGCCCCGCTGGACCTGGGCTTTACTACCTTGCGCAACCGCACCCTGATGGGCTCTATGCACACCGGCCTCGAAGAGCGCCCTGGTGGTTTCGAGCGCATGGCTGCGTACTTTGCCGAGCGCGCCCGTGGGGGCGTCGGCCTGATGGTCACCGGGGGCATTGCGCCCAACGATGAAGGCGGGGTGTATTCCGGCGCGGCCAAGCTCAGTACCGAAGAAGAGGCCGACAAGCACCGCATCGTCACCGAAGCCGTGCACGCGGCGGGTGGCAAGGTGTGCCTGCAGATCCTGCATGCCGGGCGTTACGCTTACAGCCCTCGGCAGGTGGCACCTAGCGCGATCCAGGCGCCGATCAATCCGTTCACGCCCAAGGCGCTGGACGAGGAGGGCATCGAGAAACAGATTGCCGACTTCGTCAATTGCGCGGCACTGGCCCAGCGCGCGGGTTACGACGGCGTCGAGATCATGGGGTCGGAAGGCTACTTCATCAACCAGTTCCTCGCCGCCCACACCAATCACCGCACCGATCGCTGGGGCGGCAGCTATGAAAACCGCATGCGCCTGGCGGTGGAAATCGTCAGCCGGGTACGCGGCGCGGTAGGGCCGAATTTCATCATCATCTTCCGCCTGTCGATGCTCGACCTTGTTGAGGGTGGCAGCACCTGGGACGAGATCGAGCTGTTGGCCAAAGCCATCGAGCAGGCCGGCGCGACCTTGATCAACACCGGCATCGGCTGGCACGAAGCGCGTATCCCCACTATCGCCACCAAGGTGCCGCGTGCGGCATTCAGCAAGGTCACGGCCAAGCTGCGTGGCGTGGTGAATATTCCGCTGATCACCACCAACCGTATCAATACGCCGGAAGTGGCCGAAGCTGTATTGGCCGAAGGTGATGCGGATATGGTTTCAATGGCCAGGCCGTTCCTGGCCGACCCGGAATTCGTCAACAAGGCAGCGGCTGGCCGTGCCGATGAGATCAACACCTGCATCGGCTGTAATCAGGCCTGCCTGGACCACACCTTCGGCGGCAAGCTGACCAGTTGCCTGGTCAACCCGCGTGCCTGCCACGAAACCGAGCTCAACTACCTGCCCGTGCGGGCAGTGAAGCGCATTGCCGTGGTCGGCGCCGGCCCGGCTGGCCTGGCTGCGGCCACCGTGGCGGCCGAGCGGGGCCACGCGGTGACCCTGTTTGACGGCGCAAGCGAAATCGGGGGGCAGTTCAACGTGGCCAAGCGGGTGCCGGGCAAGGAAGAATTCTTTGAAACCCTGCGCTACTTTCGCAACAAGGTGAAGAGCACGGGCGTGGACCTGCGCCTGAATACCCGTGTCGACGTGCAGGCGCTCGTGAGCGGCGGCTACGACGAAATCATCCTGGCCACTGGCATCGCACCGCGTACCCCGGCCATTCCCGGTGTTGAGCATGCCAAGGTGCTCAGCTACCTGGACGTGCTGCTTGAACGCAAGCCGGTAGGCAAGGCGGTCGCGGTCATTGGTGCGGGTGGTATCGGCTTCGATGTCTCCGAATACCTCGTGCACCAAGGCGTGGCCACCAGCCAGGACCGTGAGGCGTTCTGGCAGGAGTGGGGCATCGATACCCGTCTTGAGGCGCGTGGCGGTGTGGCCGGCATCAAGGCCGAGCCGCATGCGCCGGCGCGGCAGGTGTACCTGTTGCAGCGCAAGAAGTCCAAGGTGGGTGATGGCCTGGGCAAGACGACGGGCTGGATTCACCGCACCGGGTTGAAGAACAAGCGGGTACAGATGCTTAACAGTGTCGAGTACCTGGGTATCGACGATGCCGGTTTGCACATTCGTGTGGCCGACGGCGAGCCGCAGGTGCTGCCGGTGGATAACGTGGTGATCTGCGCTGGCCAGGATCCGCTACGCGAATTGCAGGACGGCCTGGTGGCGGCGGGGCAGTCGGTGCACCTGATTGGCGGGGCTGATGTGGCGGCCGAGCTGGATGCCAAACGGGCGATCAACCAAGGTTCGAGGTTGGCGGCGGAACTCTGAGATTGCTGGGGCTGCAAAGCAGCCCCAGGATTTCGCTGGTAAACTCGCACGATGCTTTTCGACCTCCCTCAAGCGCCCCTGCAACCCCTGGACCTGCCTTGGCTGGCAACTGCCAATGTCGAGGCCGCCATCCTGCGGCTGGACCTGATCGACCCACTGGTCAGCGGCAACAAGTGGTTCAAGCTTCGCCATCACCTGCAGCAAGCCAGCGTCAGCAAAGCCCCGGGCCTGATCAGCCTTGGCGGCAATCACTCCAACCACTTGCACGCCCTGGCCGCCGCCGGCAAGCGCTTCGGCTTCGCCACCGCCGGCCTGCTGCGGGGCCACGTTCAGGAAACACCTACGGTGCGTGACCTTCAGGCGTTGGGCATGGAGCTGCACTGGCTCGGCTACGGCGGCTACCGCGCGCGCAACGAAACCGGGTTCTGGGGGGCCTGGCAGTCACGCTACCCAGGCTGGCATTGCATCCCCGAAGGCGGCGGCGGCCCGGCTGGTGCACAGGGCTGTGCGCTGATCATGCAGCAGGCGCGTTCGCAGCTCACGGCATTGGGCTGGTCGGGCTACGATGCCTGGTGGCTGGCTGCTGGAACCGGTACTACCCTGGCCGGCCTGGTGCTGGCCGAGGCGGGTGCGCATGTCGTACATGGCGCATTGGCCGTGCCCAGGGATCATGGCGTGCCGGAGACGGTGGCAGCATTGGCCGGTACACACGGCTACCAGCTACACGATGCGTGCCGTGGCGGTTTTGGCAAATTCGACGATGAGCTGCTGGCCTTCACTGCCGGGTGCGAGCAGCACAGTGGTGTACCGCTCGAGGCCCTGTACACCGGCAAGGCCCTGCTGGCCCTGCGTGATCAGGTCGAGGCCGGGCTGTTTGCGCCCGGCACTCGCCTGATCGTTGTGCATACCGGTGGCCTGCAGGGCCGGCGCGGTTACTTGAAGGGCAGCATGCGCAGCAGCGTGTTGTCGCGCTGCACGTAGTGGTGATACAGCCCGGCCAGGGCGTGCAGGCCGATCAACCAGTAGCCCCAACTGCCCACGCGTTCATGCCAGCCTTTGATGAACTTGGCCTGGTCCGGGTCCGGGCCAATCAGGTGTGGCAGCTCCAGGCCGAAGAACGGCACAGGTTTGTCGGCGGCGCTGAGGATCAGCCAGCCGGCCAGTGGCATGCCGATCATCAGCAGGTACAGCGCCAGGTGCATCAGGTGCGCAAGCCCGGTCTGCCAGGCCGGCGGCTTGGGCACGATGGGCGGGGTAGGGCGGCTCAGGCGCATGGCCAGGCGCAGCCAGACCAGCACGAACACGCTGAGCCCGAGCATGAAGTGCAGGTCTTTCATCAGATTGCGTTCGGCGCTGTCCTTGGGGAACAGGCCACGCAGTTCGATGAGCGCATAAACAGCGGCCAGCAGCACCAGCATCAGCCAATGCAGGGCGATGGACACGCGTGCGTAATGGGTCGCGGGGTTGGATGAAACCATGATCGGTCCTCGTCATCAGGTCAAAATGGCGCTCTTGCT